>JBEKNU010000074.1:0-27839 GCA_049522495.1 Terriglobia bacterium | reverse complement strand
AGAAGACGCGCCACAAGGTGCATTTCGACAACCTGACGCCGCTCTATCCCGACGAGCGGCTGAAACTCGAGGTCGACGATCCGACCCGCAAGGACATGTCGGTTCGGGTGATCGACATCGTCTCGCCGATCGGCAAGGGCCAGCGCGCGCTGATCGTTTCCCCGCCGCGCACCGGCAAGACGGTGCTGCTGCAGAACATCGCCCAGTCGGTGACCGCCAACCACCCCGAATGCTTCCTGATCGTGCTGCTGATCGACGAGCGGCCGGAGGAAGTCACCGACATGCAGCGCTCGGTGAAGGGCGAGGTCGTCTCTTCGACCTTCGACGAGCCGGCGGTGCGCCACGTCCAGGTGGCGGAAATGGTGATCGAGAAGGCCAAACGCCTGGTCGAGCACGGCCGCGACGTCGTCATCCTGCTCGATTCGATCACCCGCCTGGGACGCGCCTACAACACCGTCGTGCCTTCGTCGGGCAAGGTTCTGACCGGCGGCGTCGACGCCAACGCCCTGCAGCGGCCGAAGCGCTTCTTCGGCGCGGCGCGCAACATCGAGGAAGGCGGCAGCCTCACCATCATCGCCACCGCCCTCATCGATACCGGCAGCCGCATGGACGACGTGATCTTTGAAGAGTTCAAAGGCACCGGTAACATGGAAGTCCACCTCGATCGCAAGCTGGTGGACAAGCGCGTCTTCCCCGCTATCGACCTCAACAAGTCCGGCACCCGCAAGGAAGAGCTGTTGGTGCCGCGAGACGAGTTGAACCGCATCTGGGTCCTGCGCAAGGTCCTGAACCCGCTCTCGCCGGTGGAATCGATGGAACTTATCATCGACAAGCTGGCGAAGAGCAAGTCCAACCAGGAATTCCTTTCCTCTATGAGCAATGGCGGCGGCCCCGGCGGACGGTCGTAAGAGCCGGGGTTGGCGACTAGGGGCTGGGTGCCAAGCACTAGCAGAACCTCGCCTTAAATCCTTGCGCGTGGTTGCGGCTTACCGGCTCTCGATGGGGTTGGTCTCCGCATTGCTTCTACTGCCATACCTTGAGCCAACACCCGAGGACTATCAGTTCCCCCGCTAGAAACAGGGAGCCGAAGATTGTCTTGTTGTGTCGAGCCGGCCAGAGGAGTAGGTAGATATCGAAATTGTCCGCGCGGTCCTCAGTAAACGCGGCAGCCACATCGGTCAAAGGACAGTGGCTGCGGTTCGCCCCGAGGGTGACACATTCCAGAAGGACAATCGCAGTCAGTGCCAGCGCCCAGTCGAATCGCCGCTTCAGGCCTGCCAGGGGGAGCGCAACAATGCATCCGGTGAAGAAGGCCCAAAGGACCGTGTGTAACCGCTTGATGAGGGTTAGAGGTAAAGTTCGTCTCTAATTCTGTCGCGGGCGAATTTTCGGGACCTTTCTTTCCTTCATTTCACATCAATTGGCGATTGCGGGCGAGCGCGAGAATCTGTTCCACCACCTGGTCGGCTTGAAGGTTCGTGGAATCGATCTCCACTGCGTCGGAGGCAGGCAGGAGAGGCGAGATCTTCCGTTCCGCATCGAGCTGGTCGCGGCGGCCGATTTCGTAGGCAGTCTTCTCGAGTGTCGCCTCGTGCCCTTCTCGCGAATCTTGCTTCAGCCGCCGCCGCGCGCGTTCTTCCACATCGGCTTTGAGGAAGATCTTGAGTTGCGCCTGCGGGAATACTACCGTACCGATGTCACGCCCTTCCATCACCACGCCTCGGCCCTGGGCAAAGGCGCGTTGAATGTCGATGAGCTTGGCGCGCACTTCCGGCAAGCGGGAGACCTGCGCCGCGGCCAGCGTCACTTGCGGCGTGCGCAGCCGTGCGGTGACGTCGTGGCCGTCCACCAGCACACGAGGTTCGCCCTCGCCGATTGTCACCTGCACCTCGGTTCCGCCGATCAACTTGGCGACGGCAGGTTTATCAAGGGGATCAACACCGGCTTCCAGTACCTTGAGCGCCGCCGCGCGGTAGGTGGCCCCGCTATCGACATACATCAGTCCCAAACGAGCTGCGAGCTTTTGAGCGACGGTGCTTTTCCCCGCGCCTGCTGGGCCGTCAATGGTAATTACCAGGGGTTCATGCATGGTTGGACTAGATTCTCTTAAATGCCTTCATCAAATCTTTCATCCCATACCGCAACACCGTGGGCCGGCCATGCGGGCAGGTCATCGGGCAGTCCGCTCCCCCCAGCGCTTGCAACAGCCAGTCCATTTTGCTCCGCTCGAGCGCCATATTTACCTTGATTGCCGCGTGGCACGAGATGGAGGCCGCGATCCTGCCGCGCAGATCGTCCAAAGAAAGCGTTGCTCCCTCCTGGCTGGCGCCTTCCAGAATCTCTATCATCAGCTTTTCAACTTCGTCCGCCGGCAGGTCTGCTGGCGCGGCTTTAATCGCCACGGTGCGCTGTCCGAACGGTTCAACTTCAAAACCGTTGGCTGCCAATTCGTCGGCGATGACCTGGTAGGTGACCTGCTGCTCAGGCTTCAACTGGATGATAATCGGCATGAGGAGCCGCTGCACTTCGACTTTCTTCTCCTCTCGCCGCCGCACGTGGCGGTCAAAGAGCACGCGTTCGTGCGCGGCATGCTGGTCGACGATCCAAAGGCCGTCGGAGTTCACCGCGACGATGAAACTCTCTTGCACCTGTCCCAAGGGCTGGAGATCCAGAGGTAATTCACGGGGAGTTTGTATTGCCGCCTCCTCCGTTGTCACCGGCAGGGGGGTGAGCGCGCTCGACGGCGCATAAGGGGCGAGAGCTGAATCCAGAGGCAAGCGTTGGGGGCGAGGCTCCATGCGCGCGGGAGTTAGGTGAAACTCTCTGCCCGTTCCACGGCCTGTCGGCTGGGCAGGGGGAGGAGGCATCGTCGCGCCTCGCATCAGCGGCGGTTCTTCCGCGAGTCGATCCGCGACGTCCGCCGCTTCCACCTCCAGCCCGGCCGGCGGCGCGGACCTTGACATCGGGAAGGAAGCCACCGGGCGCGTGGCGAGCAGAGTCTGGCGAATCGAGTCGCGCACCAAGTCATGCACGAAGCTGCCGTGGCGAAACCGCACCTCGATCTTCGAGGGGTGAACGTTCACATCCACCTCGCTCGGAGGGATCTCCAGAAAAATCAATGCAATCGGAAAAACCCCTGTCGGGAGGATATTCCGGTAAGCTTCGGTAATGGCATGCAGAATCAGCCGGTCGCGCACCAGGCGCCTGTTCACAAAGAAATAAATATTGTTACGATTCAATTTCTGAACTTCCGGCCGCGAAATAAAGCCCTCCACCCGGATCAGTGGCGCCTCCCCAGAGGGTTCGTCCTGTTCGCCCGCCTCCGGCAAAACCGCCGTCAACACCCGGCGCTCAACCGGCGCCATTTCCAGAAGTTGCTCAAGGGTCTGCCCACCCATTACCTGGTACAAACGCTCGCGATGGCTCCCGACCGGCGGAACATTCAGGATTTCGTTGGTGAGGGAAGTCAGGCGAAAACTCTTCTCGGGGTGTGCAAGGGCATAGTGGGTGGCTAACGTGGCGATGTGACCCAGTTCGGTGGACTCTGACTTTAGAAACTTGCGCCGCGCCGGGGTGATATAGAAAAGGTCGCGAACTTCGATGCTCGTGCCCTGCGGCCAAGCCACTTCCTTCACGTCGCGCAGTTTGCCCCCGGCGATCTCCACGCGTGTCCCGGAATTCTCTGAGGCGTGCCGGGTTTCCAGCACCAGGCGGGCGACTGCCGCAATCGAGGGAAGCGCCTCCCCCCGAAAGCCTAAGGTGGAAATTTCGAACAGATCCTCCGCCGAGCGAATCTTGCTGGTAGCGTGCCGCTCGAAGGCTAGCAGCGCGTCGTCGTGCGTCATTCCTTGCCCATCATCGACAATGCGAATCAGGCGTTTCCCCCCGCCCTCGACGGCGATTTCCACGCGTCCAGCGCCCGCATCCAGGGAGTTCTCAAGCAACTCCTTTACTACCGACGCAGGCCGCTCCACCACCTCGCCAGCGGCGATCTTGTTGGCAACGGCTTCGGGGAGAATGTGGATGATGCTCAATGAATGTCCTTAGGAGGTCGGAGCAAGAGCCCCACCCCCCTAAACAAGCGCTACCTGCTACGGCGCATCCTTCTTAATCGAGAGGCCGAGTTCATCGAGCTGCTCCGAATCAACCCCGGCTGGCGACTCGCACATGAGGTCCATGGCGCTGGCGGTTTTGGGGAAGGCAATAACTTCCCGGATGCTCGACTCGCCCGCCATCAGCGCATTGATGCGGTCGTGACCGAGCGCAATGCCGCCGTGCGGAGGCGTACCATACTCCAGGGCTTCGAGGAAAAATCCGAAACGCTCCCGCGCTTGTTCATCGCTCAGGCCCAATACCTTGAACACCCGCCGCTGAATGTCCTGGCGGTGGATACGAATCGAGCCACCGCCAATTTCCGAGCCATTCAGCACCAGATCGTATGCACGGGCTTTGACGCCCCTGGGGTCAGTTTCGAGTTTCTCCAAATCCTCTTCACGCGGCGAGGTGAAGGGATGGTGCATGGCGGCGAAGCGATTTTCCTTTTCGTCGTAATCAAACATGGGGAAGTCCACGACCCAGAGGAAATTCCACGTGCCCGGCTTCAGCACTTCGAGCTTGCGCGCGATATCCAGCCGCAGTTCGCCCGACGCGTTATCCAGCATTCGGAAGGGGTCCCGGCTGGACGCCGATTTGATCCCCAGCAGCAGGACCAAATCGCCGGCCTGAGCTTCAACGGAGGCAGCGAGCGCCGCCACAGCAGTTTCGCCTAGCGCCTTGGTGAGTGGTGATTGTGGCGCGGGTGCGGCCATCTTGACATAGGAGAACCAATCGGCGCCCAGTGATTTCGCCGCTTCCTGAAGCTTGTCGAGTTGGCTGCGCGAAGCGTCGCTCCACCCCGGCACGCGCATCGCCTTGATGGGCTGAGCTACGCGCACCTTCTCGGCGTCGCCCTGCGCAAAGCCTACGCGCTTCCATTCGAGGCCGAATCCGGTGTGCGGCTTGTCGGAGCCATACCTCTCCATCGCCTCGTCGTACGTCATGCGGGGGAACGGCCGCGCCACCTTCACCTCTACCAGCGCAAAGAGCTTCTCCATCAGGTGTTCAATGATGTCGAACAGCACGTCGCGCTGCGGGAAAGCCATCTCGATATCGATCTGGGTGAATTCCGGCTGACGGTCCGCGCGCAGGTCTTCGTCGCGGAAGCAACGGACGATTTGATAATAACGGTCGAAGCCGCTGATCATGAGGAGCTGTTTGAAGAGTTGCGGCGACTGCGGGAGCGCGTAGAAGTGGCCGTGGTGCAGGCGGCTGGGAACCAGGTAGTCGCGCGCGCCCTCCGGCGTGGAGCGGGTCATGAAAGGTGTCTCGATTTCCTGGAAGCCGTGCTCGCCCAGGTGGGCGCGCACCACTTGACTGGCGAGATTGCGCAAGCGAATGTTGCGCTGCATGCGTCCGCGGCGCAAGTCGAGATAGCGGTAGCGGAGGCGGGTCTCTTCGCTGGTCTTCGTTTCTTCCTCGATGGGGAAGGGCGGCGTCTTCGCCTCATTCAGGACCAACAGCGCGCGCGCCATCACTTCCACTTCGCCGGTGGCAAGCTGCGAATTCACCGTTCCCGGTCCGCGCACCACAACTTCACCCTCTACTCCGACCACGTATTCGGGGCGAACCTCGTCCGCCCGGTCGTGTACTTGCGCGCTGATGGCGGGATTGCAGACGATCTGCGTCCTGCCCGTGTGGTCACGTAAATCGAGGAAAATCAAATTGCCGAGGTCGCGGCGGACATCCACCCACCCAGCCAGGAAAACGGTCTGCCCGGCGTGCTCTTTGCGCAGCTCGCCGCAATAGTGCGTTCGTTGTCGATCACCAAGAAGATCAAGTTTCAATTTCACCGCCGTAAACAAAATTATGAATTATAAATTATGAAAGAAGAGCAGGCCTTATAATAGGGCGTGGAGCCATAGGCTTGAGTTTCATAATTCATAATTTCTCTTTTACATATCCCGCGATACCGCCTGGCTCCAACTCCATTTGTTCCCCGCTCGCCATATCCTTCACTTGATATTTTCCGCTGGCAAGCTCGCCTTCGCCGATGATAATGGCAAAGCGCGCTTGGAGCTTGTTGGCGGCGCCCATCGCTTTCTTGATTTTCATGGAGTCGTAATCGATCTCGACGCTCAAACCCTGCGCGCGCAGCTCGCGCACCAAGCGTGAGGCGGGAGCAAGCGTGGCCCCCCCCATCCAGACGACGTAGACCGCCAGAGGGTTCCCGGGTTGAAGCACCGCCGCGGCCTGCACAGCCAGAATCAGGCGGTCCTGCCCGATGGAGAATCCGATACCCGGAGTGGGCGGGCCACCCAGCATTTCGGAAAGCCCGTCGTAGCGCCCGCCCCCGACCACTGCGTTTTGGGCGCCCAGCGCGCCGCTGGTAATCTCAAACGTCGTCCGCGTGTAGTAATCGAGACCGCGCACCAGACGCGGCGTAACTTGATAGACAAGGCGGCGCGCCTGAAGTTCGCTGGTAACGCACTCGAAATGCTGGCGGCACTCGGCGTCGAGGTGGTCGATGATCTTGGGCAGCTTTTCGATGATCGGCTGGTCCGCTTCCACTTTGCAATCGAGCACGCGTGGCGGGTTGGTGTCGGCTCGCCGCTGGCAATCCGCGCACATCGTGGCCTTGACGTCCTGAAGCGCTTGGCGCAGGACTTCCAGATAGGCGGCGCGGCACTGGGAGCAACCCACGGAATTGAGCAATAGCTGATACTCACGGATGCCGACGCGCTCGAGGAACAGCACAAGCATCTCGAGCACTTCCACGTCAACCAGAGGATTCTGTGAGCCAAGAACTTCCGCTCCGATTTGATAGAACTGCCGGTAGCGTCCTTTCTGCGGGCGCTCGCGGCGGAACATTGGTCCGATGTAGTAGAGCTTCTGGACGCCGCCCTGGTTGTAAAGGCTGTGCTCGATGTAAGCCCGCACCACGGAGGCTGTGGCCTCAGGGCGCAACGTCAATGATTCCTCGTCGCGATCGCGGAAGGTATACATTTCCTTCATCACGATATCCGTCTCGGCTCCCACGCCGCGGGCGAAGAGCGCGGTCTCTTCCAAAATCGGTGTGCGAATCTCGCCGTAATGATAGGCCGCAAGAACGCGATGGGCCTCGGCCTCGACGCGTTGCCACAAGCTTGTGTCGGGCGGCAAGAGGTCGCGGGTTCCCTTCACAGAGCGAATTGGTTCGGCTCGATTCGACACGTTGTCTCAGCCTCAGCATTTCGGGCGAAGCTTATGATCCCTGCGGCTTTTCCGGTTCGCCGAGGGCTGCGGCGGGGCTTTGAGCTTGCCTGGCCAGATAGTCGGCTTTGTATTGTAAGTAATTTGTGGCATGCATTCTGATGAATTCCTGTTCTTTCTCCCCGAGCTCCCGCCGGAGCTTGGCGGGAACGCCCATGTAAAGACTCCGTGGCGGGATCACGGTATTCTCCGTCACCACGGCGCCGCCGGCGACAATCGATCCTTCACCCACAAGCACATGATTGAGGAGCACCGCGCCCATTCCAATCAAGCAATGGTTCTCCACCGTGCAACCGTGCAAGATCACCCGATGGCCTACTGTGACCCAGTCACCCACGGACACCGGAGCGCCCATCACGGTGTGCATAATGGTCCCATCCTGGATATTGCTATTCGCTCCCACGCGGACGGGCTCGATGTCTCCCCGCAGCACACATTGGAACCACACGCTCGAGTTCTCGCCCACTTCGACGCTGCCAATGATATCGGCGCTGGGGGCAATATACGCCGAAGCGGCAATGCGGGGAGTCCGCCCCGCCAGGTTGAGAATCATCCTTCTCCTTGCCCAGCCAAAATCCCTTGAAAACCTCGGATTTACGACGTTAACACAGAGGTGAGAAAAGCTGCAAGGTGCGCAGGGTACATCGTTTCTTTGGGATCAGCCCCAGGCGGAAAATGCCGAAGCGGTATAATATGTTTTCAGGAGGGAGGGTAGGGGCGTGGCCAAGCTGGGAAAAATTCTGGTGGTGGAAGACGACCCCCACGCGCGGCAAGGTTTGTCGGACCTGCTGTGCGCGTGGGGCTACGAAACCGATACGGCCAGTGATGGCGCCGTAGCTCTGGAGAAGATTGCGGCTTTCAATCCCGCCGTGGTCATTTCCGATCTTCGCATGCCGCAAGTGACCGGCTTGGAACTGCTGCGCCAACTCCATGACTCGCGGCCCGGCCTGCGCTTCATCATGCTGACGGGCCAAGGCACCATTGAAGAGGCGGTGGAAGCCACCAAGCTGGGCGCTTACAACTTCCTGGAAAAACCTGTCGATCCCAAGCGCCTCCAGGTGGAATTGCGCAATTGCCTGGAGCGCCAGGAAAGCGAACGGCAGTTGGAAGTGGCCCATCGCCGCCTGCGCGATCTGGGTGTGCTGGGGAGCTTGGTTGGGCGCTCCGCCCAAATGCAGGAAGTGCTGCGCCTGATTGGAATGGTCGCGCCCTCCAGCGCGTCCGTCTTGATTACGGGCGAAAGCGGCACGGGGAAGGAGTTGGCGGCGCGCACCCTCCACGAACTCAGTCCTCGCCAGGCCAAACCCTTTGTGGCCGTAAACTGCGCGGCGATCCCCGAGTCGTTGATGGAAAGTGAAATCTTCGGTCACGAGAAAGGCGCGTTCACGGGAGCCGTGGAGCGGCGCATCGGCTGCTTTGAGTTGGCCGACGGCGGCACCTTGCTTCTCGACGAAATCGGGGAGATGCCGCCTGCGACGCAGGCCAAACTTCTGCGGGTCCTCGAAGACTCCAAAGTCCGCCGATTGGGAAGCAAGTCGGAAATCTCCGTCGACGTGCGCGTGCTGGCCGCCACCAACAAGGTCCCGGAGCAGGCCGTTGCCGAGGGGCAACTCCGCCGTGATTTGTATTTCCGCCTCAATGTGGTGCACGTCGCCATGCCTCCCCTGCGGGAGCATTTGGAGGACCTTGCGGATTTAGCGGCGGCGCTCCTCGAAAACCTGAACCGCAAACACGGCCGCTCCGTGAAAAGCCTTTCCCCCGACGCGCTCGAAGCCCTGCGCCGGTACACCTGGCCCGGAAACGTGCGCGAGCTCCGCAATGCCCTGGAACGGGCCCTGGTGACTTGTTCCGGCGAAATTCTGGAAAAAGAAAACCTGGGCCTCGACTTCGGCCGGATGGTGGTGGCGGGCGCGAGCGACGGCCTGCGCTTGCGGTCGGGAATGACCGTGGCCGAAGCCGAGCGCCGCTTGATTCACGAAACGCTGGCGTCCACCGAAAACAACAAGACACGCGCCGCGGAACTTTTGGGAATCAGTTTGAAAACCCTGCACAACAAGTTGAAAGAGTATGAGGCTGAGCCTCAAAGCTAAGCTCACCGCGCTGATCACCCTGTTGGTCCTTCTGGTGGTCGTGGTCACCGCCACGGTCTCCATCGAGAACCTTACACGCCAAGCCCTTCAGGACGTTCAAAGCAAGGGTGAATACGTCGCCAGCGAGGTCTATCACCAAGCGGGAGTGGCACTGGCCGGAAGCCGTATGCCGGAGGGCCAGGACCCGCAGGACTTCCAGGCGCTGCGCAACTTCGTGCAATCCCGCCTCTCTTCTAACCCGGGGCTGAATTCGGCGATGGAATCGGCCGTGGCGTATTCGCCCGTCGTCGACTACGTTGCCATCACCGACCGGAACCTGTTTGTCCTGGTACACAGCAATGCCGAGGAGGTCGGCCATCATTTCATCCCGGCGCCACCTTATTCGCAGCTCCTTCAAGCTTGGATGCCGCGGCAACTCCTCGCCGTCTTCGGCCCCCCGCGCGTGTATGAAGTCATTCTGCCCTTCTCCATCGGCAACCAGCCGCTGGGGGATGTGCGGGTGGGAGTCTCCACGGTGTTGACCAAGGCTGAGATCTCGCCGAGTCTTCGCATTGCGCTGTTCCTGTCGCTCGCGGCCATCGTTTTCGCCACGCTTTCGGCCGCAGTGGTCTCCTACCGCGTGCTGCGGCCGCTGGAAAAGATTTCGCAGAGCGTCGACCTCCTGGCGCGAGGCGAGTTCTCCGGGCCCGAAGCGCTCAATCGGCGCGACGAATGGGGCATTCTCTCCTCGAAACTCCATCTTCTGGGCGAGCAGATGCGCGGGGAAAAGGCCGCCTTCGTCCGTCTCCAGGAAAATCTTGACCACCTCTTCAGTAATCTCAGCGATGGCCTGCTGCTGTTCGACCAGCAGGACCGCTTGGTTCTGGCGACGCCGGCGGCGGTGCATTTTCTCGGCGCCGGCATTGAAACCACGGCGCATCGCCCGGCCCTGGAAGTTTTCTCCCAGGCCACGCCCCTGCACCAACTCCTGCGCGAGGCTTTCCAAAAGCGCCAGTCGCTGCTTTGGAAAACCCTCGAACTGCCCGGCGAGCCGAGCACCCGCCTCGCCGTGAACGCGCAGTTCGTGGGCGAAGGCGACCAGCGCGTGGGTTGCCTCGTCACCCTGCGCGACACGGGCTCGCGTGCGGAATTTCAGGACCAGATTGACACCACCACCAAACTTGCCGCCATCGGGCGACTGATGTCGGGCGTCGCGCACGAAGTCAAAAACCCGCTCAACGCCATGGTGCTGCAATTGGAAGTATTGAAGGCGCGGTTGGGCGAAGACGGCGCAAAGGTGCAGCCGCAGGTGGAAATCCTGGCGGAGGAAATTCGCCGCCTCGATGGCGTGGTCAAAACCTTTCTGGATTTCACCCGGCCGGTGGAGATTCATCCCGTCGATGCGGAGGTCGCCCCCCTGGTACGCGAGGTTTTCGCTCTGGCCGAGCCGCAGGCGCGGAAGAATAACGTCCATATGATTTTGGCGGGCGACGGCGCTACGCCGCCGGTGCGCGTCGATCGCGACCTCTTCAAGCAAGCGCTACTGAATTTGGTGCTGAATGGCTGCCAGGCGATGCCCCAAGGCGGCAAGTTGACGATTACCCCCCACGCCATTCCCAACGCAGTTGAGCTGGAAATTCGCGATTCCGGCGTGGGCATTCCCCCCGACGCGCAGAAAAGGATCTTCTCCCTCTTTTACACCACCAAGCCCGGAGGCACCGGCGTCGGGCTCGCCATGGCGTTTCGCGTAGTCCAACTCCACAACGGCACGATTGACTTCTCGAGCGAAGTCAACCACGGCACAACCTTTCGCATCACCCTGCCACACACTGGGGGTCAACGTGAGGGATGAACATCTGACTCGAAGGAAGTTTCTGGAGAAAGCAACCTCGGTTTCCGTGGGAGCGGCGGCCACGCTGGGAAATAGCGCTCCCGGGGAAGCCCTACCCTCCGGGGTGGAGCAGACCAAGATCGCCCTGCCGCCCAATGCCGGGAAACTTCCCAATGGCGGCAAGCCCATCAAACTTTTTTGTTGTGACTTGAATTGGATTCACCCTGCGGATAATCGTCATACGGTCGTGCCTTCCCTGCCGCAGGACTGGGCGTACATTGATCCCGAGGAGTACTTCGCGTGGCATCGCGATTTTGGAGTGAACATCTTCTTCCTGCAAGGATATGTGTTCTGCGGATACGCATACTATCCCACGAAGCTCGGCCCCATCGCCCCCGGCCCGGGAGCGGAGTTGTTTCCCAAACTCTTCAAGATGTCGCAAAAGGCAGGGCTGCCATTCTGTGGCTATTTTTCCATCGCACTGGATCCCTACGCCAGCAACCTGCGCTTCGACTGGGTTGTTCCCACCAGCCGCAACTATGGCGCCGCCGGTCTGCTGGCGCCGGAAAGTCCGTGGACCGACTTGCTCTGCGCGCGGATCACCGAGTTCCTGAAGCTGTACCCGGTTGAATGGATCAATTTTGATTGCTTCAACTATGGAAAGTACAACAGCAACGATTTTCCCGTTCAGCCCTCTCCTTACGTCAAAGGGCCGTTCAAGGAAATCATCGGCCGGGAGATGCCGGAAAAGGCTTCCGAAATCACGCCGGAAGAAAGCTTGAAGTATAAGCGGGAGGTCATGGCCCGGCAGTTCTACCGCATCAGGGAAGCAATGCACCAGGGTAATCCGGGAACCAAAGCCAACTTCAACGTCCCGTTTTTCAAGCCCGCAGAGCCGATGTGGGTGGACCACCCCATGCTCAACGAGTGTGACCAACTGGTGGCCGAGTCGAGCGATGCGATTGTGGATTGGCTCCTGGCGATTCGTAAACCCCATCAACGCGTCATGACCACCATCGTAGGCAGGCCGGGGGACAAAGGAGTATGCGACCCGAATAGCTGGAAAAAGTGGTACGAGGCCGGATGCGACTTCTTCGCCTATGCCCATGGGACCCCGCCGGATTTCCGTCCGCATGCCGGTGTCAAAAACCAGGTGGAGATCGCACGCCATGCCTATCAACAGATGCCCTGATTCAAACCTGCACGTATTCGTAGGGGCGGTTCGCGAACCGCCCCTGTCCCCAATCGCGCAGCCTACCACACTGGAGATTGTGTCCAGATTATTTGACTAGAGGATTTGTCTAGTGAAATTATCCGGAGAATTTGTCTGGACTTTGCTTCCGACCCTTCGTTTTAAATCGCTGATTTTACAATATCGCCTGATATTTAACTTGACAATTGAGATAACGATGTTATACTGGTAACTGAGGCCAGTACCCGTTGGCCGGCCTGAAAGACCGCGGACCTATTCGAGGGGTCGGCGCAGACCAGACGGAAAGGCAGGGGCTAGTGCCTAGGGTTAGTGGCTAGCGAAAACTACCAGAGCCAAGTTCCCACGACCAAGTCCCGCCTCTCGCCACTATCCACTAACCACTGCCCTTGGAGGTTTTCCACGTCGCTTGTCAAGAAACCTGAAATTACGGAGAAGAAAGTGGTCGCGAATCGGCGGAACCAGAAACTTTCCCATGGCCCGGTGACGATGGAGGGGAAGGCACGCATTAGCGCCATGCATCTTCGTCATGACTTTTATGCCTCGGAAGCGAGCGACGAGGACCTGGTTTCCCACGATGTGCCAGAAAACAAAGGGAGTTAGCAGTGGGGCTGGAGAAATGTCCTGCGATCTATGTGTTGGCATTTAAATGACTTATCTGACGCTCAGGGCGCGGGGGCGGAAAAGAGGGGGAATTAAAAAATGAAGGCTAGTTTCGCGATGTCGTTGAAAACAAATGTAGAAAAAATGTCCGATAATCGGTCTCTCGCGATGTTGATGAAACCAAATGAGTTAAAATCTCTATCTGGCGATGTTGATGAAAAGAAAGGAAGTTAAGGAAGGTTCCAGGTGTCAGGTGTCGGGTGTCAGCGAGCGAGTAAGATATGATTTCCGACGGCGACGGACGAGAAAATCGGGTCATCGCGCCACAGAAAAGCTGCCAGTTGTCCGTGGTCAGTTCTCCGTTGCTCGAGTTATGCAGAGATCATAAGCCCCAAGCCACTGACGACTGGCAACGGACCACGGACAGCCTTTAGATTGCCCGATGAGCCGATGAACCGATGATCAGATAAGCCGATGCCTCCTCAACTTGCGCAAAATGTCGGGCTCTGTTAGATTCACCGCAAATCCAGAAGGCCGGGGAAGGATTTGGGAAAAGTCATCGCGATTGCCAATCAGAAAGGCGGAGTGGGCAAAACCACCACGGCCATCAATTTAGGGGCAGCGCTGGCCAAGCAAGACATGTGGACGCTGGTGATCGATTGCGACCCCCAGGCGAACACGACGGGCGGCCTGGGATTCCCCCGCGACCCCGCGCGCCGCTCGATTTACCATGCCTTGATGCACGATGTGCCCCTCAAGGACCTGATTTTGACCTGTGTGGTGGAAGGGTTGCACCTGATCCCCTCGGAAAAGAACCTGGTGGGCGCTTCCGTGGAACTGGTGGACCAACCGGAACGCGAGCAGGTGCTGCGCAAGAAAATGGGCGGTCTTCGCGACCAGTTCAATTTTATTTTGCTCGACTGCCCGCCGGCGCTCGATTTGCTCACGCTCAACGCACTGGTGGCGGCGGACACGGTGATTGTGCCGGTGCAGTGCGAATACTTCGCTTTGGAAGGCGTCTCCGAACTGATCGACACGCTGATTCGCATTCGCCGCTCGCACAACCCCCGGCTGGCCGTAGAGGGAATCCTGCTGACCATGTTCGACGAGCGCACCAACCTTTCGCACCAGGTGGGCGACGACTTGCGCGATTTCTTCGGCGACCAGGTTTTCGCCACCGTCATCCCGCGCAACGTGCGCCTGGCGGAGGCGCCGAGTTTCGGCCAACCGATTTTTGTCTACGACCCGGATTGCAAGGGCGCCACCAGCTACCTGGAGTTAGCCAAGGAGGTCATCCATCATGACCAGAAAGGCGTTGGGGCGCGGGCTTAACGCGCTGCTGCGCACCGTCGAGACCACCACGGCCGGACTGGCGGAAGTTGCCGTTGACCAGATTGACGCCAACCCCTTCCAGCCCCGCCGCACCTTCTCGGCGGACAAGCTGAAAGAGCTGGCGGATTCCATTCGCGCCAGCGGCTTGGTGCAGCCGGTGCTGCTGCGCCGCTCCGGCGGACGCTATCAACTGATTGCCGGCGAGCGGCGCTGGCGGGCGGCGCGCCAGGCGGGGCTGAAGGCGATTCCCGCCGTGGTGCGCGAAATCGGCGACCGCGACGCGCTGGAAATGGCGCTGACCGAAAACCTGCTGCGCGAGGACCTGAATCCCCTCGAGGCGGCGCAGGGATATGCGACGCTGCAACAGAAACACGGACTCAGCCACGAGGAAATCGCCGAGCACCTGGGACTGGACCGCTCCACCGTCACCAACACCCTGCGGCTGTTGCGCCTGCACCCGGAAGTGCAGCAGATGATCGTGGAGGGGGCAATTTCCGCCGGCCACGCGCGGGCGCTCCTGGGGCTCGATTCCCCCGCGGCGCAACTGCGACTGGCGCGGTTGATCGTGAAGCAGGGCTTGTCCGTGCGGCAAGTGGAAAACCTCGTCGCCCTGCGCGGGTCGAAGCCCGCGAAAAAGCCAGGCGCCAGCGAGGCTCCCAAACTCGACGCCAACCTGCGCGCGGCGGTGCTGGAAATGGAACGCACCCTCGGCACACGCGTCAAATTGCAGGGAGATGAAAAGCGCGGGAAAATCGAAATCAGCTATTTTTCCGCGGAAGACCTGAATCGCCTATACGAATGGATTGTGAAAAGATAGTGGTTAGTGGATAGTGGATAGTGGCTAGCGGTTGGTGAGCGGGTAGAGATAAATGCTGGGTGGACTAGCCACTAACCACTATGCACTAACCACTGCCTTCAGGAGGTCGAAATGGCATTCGGCAGGAGCAAACCCACAACACGTCGTCGCGAACTCGCCGACTTGCCGGACGATTGGGTCGGCTGGCTCGAGCCCGGCGTGGAGCTGGAAGGAAAGATGAAAGTCACGAGCGGGCTTATCCGGCTGAACACCCACTTCAAGGGCGAGATCACTTCCGACGGCGTCGTGGTGGTCCATGACCAGGGAGAGGTCGAAGGGGAGATTCAATCGCGAGTGGTGAGCATTACCGGCAAAGTGAAGGGAGCCGTTCACGCCAAGGAACGCCTGGAAATCAAAGAACACGGCATCCTGCTGGGTGACATCTACACTCCCTGCCTGCTCGTCGACCCGGGAGGGTTCTTCGACGGCCAGTGCCATATGCCATCACCTGAACCTGCCACTCCAACGCCCAAAGGGGTGGATTCCCAGAAACGCCCCTGAGCCGGCGCTCAGCGCGCATGGCGCCGTGACCTCTTAAGTGGAGAGGCATCACTCTGATTCCCTTATTTCTTCTCATCGCCATTTCGATTCTCTTCCTCGGCCATTACTTTGTCTACGTGTCCGTCTTGCATTTCTTTGGCATTACGGCGTTCGAGCACAGGACGGCGCTGGCGGTGGTTCTCTTCCTGCTTCCCCTGAGCTTCATCGCCTCGTCCTTTCTGGCTCATTGGAATGATGGCCTCCTTACCCGCGTGCTCTATTTCTGTTCAACCCTTTGGCTCGGTGTCGGACTGACGCTGCTTACGGCGTTCGGGATTGCATGGGCCGCTTGGGGTGCCACCCGGGTCTTGGGCCAAAGGTCCAACCCCGTGTGGTTCGGGCTGGCCGCGGTCGGACTGACGGTCCTGTACTCTGCCTACGGTATCGCGAACGCCTACCACCCGCGCATTGTGAATCTCACCGTCCGCATCAAGAACCTCCCGCCCGGCTGGCATGGCAAGAAGTTGATGCACCTTTCCGACGTGCACCTGGGGCGAATCCTGGGCGCAGGTTTCCTCTCTCGCGCTGTGGCTAAAATCAACGCGCAAAACCCGGTGATGGTGTTGATCACCGGCGACCTGTTCGATGGCGCCGACGGGAATCTCGAGGAATTGGTCGCCCCGCTCAACCTCCTGGTGGCGCCGCAAGGGATCTACTTCGTAACGGGAAATCACGAAACCTACTTGGGAGTGGAGCGCGCATACGCGGCGCTACGCACTACTCCGGTGAGGGTCTTGGCCGATGAAAGGGTGGTGGTCGACGGCCTGCAAGTGATCGGCATCAGCTATCCGGAGCGCGGCCACGCGTTGGATTTCGCGGGGAAGATGGCCAGGATGCCCGGCTTCAACCCAGCCCTGCCCTCGATTCTGCTCTACCACAGCCCCTCCCAGGTCGCAGAGGCGAAGGCGGCGGGCATCAACCTGCAGCTTTCCGGGCACGTTCATCAAGGCCAGATCTTCCCGCTCCAGTTCATTACCCGGCTCATGTTTGGAAGGTATTACCACGGCTTGCACACGGAAGGAGATTACACGCTCTATACCACGAGCGGCGCCGGCCTGTGGGGGCCCACGATGCGCACCGGAAACTACCCCGAAATCGTGGTCATTAATTTATAATTCACAATTCAAATATTACTTTTCTTCATCTCCTGCATCAGGTAATCACAGGAGCGAACCGTGAGCGCCATGATGGTTAAGGTGGGATTCTGGCAACCGGTGGAGGGAAAGCCGGCGCCATCCATTACGAACAAGTTCTTGACGTCGTGCGTTTGCTGGAAAGCGTTGAGCACGGTTTTCTTCGGATCGTTGCCCATGCGCGCGATGCCCACCTCATGGATTGCCCAGCCGGGCGTGCTTCCTTTCACGCGCGGGCGGATGTTCTTTGCCCCGGCGGCCTCCAGCATTTCCGCGGCGCTCTCCGCCATATCCTGCACCAGGGCGCGCTCGTTTTCGCCGTAGGTCATGTGCATGCGCAGCACAGGGATTCCGAACGTATCCCGGACGCTGGGATCAATCTCGACGTAATTCTCCCAGCGCCCCAGGCTTTCGCCAAAGCCGCCAAGACTCACGGTGGTGATGGGATCCAGAATCGATTTCTTGTACGCCGCGCCGAAGCCCGGCGCAAGGAAGTTAAAGTGCGAATCGCCCGTCCCCTGGAAGCCAAAGCCGCGGAGGAACTTCTTGGACCGCGCCCCGGGCACATTGCGAAAGCGCGCCACATAAAAGCCGGTGGGCCGAATTGGTCCCTTCAAGCTGGGCTTGACGGCCAATTGCGGAAATTCGCCGACAGCGCCGCCGCCCGTCACGTGATCCATCAGATAGTGGCCCAGGACGCCGCTGGAGTTCGCCAGCCCATTCGGATGTTGCCGGTCGGCCGAGTTCAGCAGGATGCGCACGGACTCCAGCGCCTGCGCGCAGAGCACTACGGCGCGCGCCTCGATTTCTTTCGCCTCGTGCGTGTTGCGATCGATGTAAAGCACTCCGCGCGCGCGACGGCGGTCCGGTTCCATCAGCACCTTGTAAGCCATCGCGTTGGGGATCAACGTGCAATACCCGCTCGCCAGCGCGTCGGCCACAGTGGTAAAAGAGGAGTTGAAATAAGAATGCGTCACGCACCCGAGGTCGCAGGGACCACAGTAATGGCACGGCGCGCGGCCATTAAAGGGGCGTGTGATGTTGGCGACGCGCATGGGTGTGACCACCCAGCCCAGTTTTGCCTTCACCCGGTCGCGGAAAAAGGCCTCCGGGCAGCGCAGCGCCATTTCGGGCTGAAACTTGCCGTCCGGCAGATAGGCATACCCTTCGGCGCGGCCGGCCACGCCCACGTACTCTTCCACCTGATCGTAATAGGGCGCGAGGTCTTTGTAGGCAAGCGGCCAGTCGGCGCCAAAGCCGTCAAACGACGCGGACTTCAGATCCAGGTCGCTCAGCCGCAGGCTGACACGCCCCCAGACGTTGGTGCGCCCGCCCACCATGCGCACCCTGCCTTGCCAACTGAACTGGGTTCCCGGCGCGGTGGTATAAGGCTCGTCGAGATCGTTGCAGAACCAGTGGTAGTTAAACTCCTTGCAGGCATAGCAGTCTTTTTGAATGGGCCGCGTCCGGCGAATCACCTCGGGGATGCGATCGCGGTATCTCAATTCGAAGGCCGGCATGTGCTCGGTGAAGTTCTGGTCCGATTGCGGCCGCCCGCAATCGAGCAATGCCACCTTCACTCCGGCTTCGGCCAAGCGCTTGGCCCCCCACCCTCCGGAAGCGCCCGAGCCCACCACAATCACCTCGAAGCGCTGCTTCGACACATCCTCCATGATACCCCCGAAATGCCCTGGTTGCCGCCCAATATATCGCGGTGTGATGTATTAGATGCTTGGAATCCCCCGGCCGCTGCCCGCCGAAGGATTTTCGATGCTACCAGCGCCCCGCCAGGGCGTCAACAGAAGAACCGCCATGAGAATTCGCGATGGGGAGGAGGCCTAAGTCCCTCGGAAGGCCCTTGGATTCACCCTTCACAGTTTAGGTTTTCCTCTTCCCGGTTCTCCCCTGCAACCCGCGGGCGCAATGTGGAGCAGTTTATTTTTGGCTTCCGCATTCTGTGCTTAGCCGGTAAACTCTTCCCGATGCGGTCCACCGAATTCTTCACAGCGTTGCGAAAAGGCCAGGCGGGAGCGGCATATTTCCTGCGCGGCCCCGACCGCTTCCTCCACGAGGAATGCCGCAAGGCGGTGGTAAACTCCATTCCGGCGGATGCGCGGCAATGGTGCCTGGCGGAACTGGAATTCGCCGCAGGGCAACTTTCCCACGCGCTCGAAGGCGCCGAGCAGATGCCCATGCTGGGGGGCCACAATTTTCTACTCATCTCCGACCCGGAGGATTTCAAGCAAGCCGGCGACGAGGATGTGGAAGCGCTCCGCGCCTACCTGGAGCGCCCCTCGCCATTTTCCACCGTGGTTTTTCTGGCCACCGAACCGGACCGGCGCCGGCGCTTCGTCCAACTGCTCGAAAAAAAGGCGCAGCTCGTGGAGTTGCGCTCGCCTGACCGCCGGGAGGCCGCGGATTGGGCGAAACAATTCCTCCAACACGCGGGAGTGGAAATCGCCGATGATCTCGCGGAAGATATCGCCGGGAAGTTTGAAATTAGTCAGGATTCGCGCTCGGCGGCCGGGCCCTCCGCCGTCAACCTGCTCTGGATGCGCACGGAGTTGGAAAAAGTGCTGACCGCGCGCCCGGGCATAAAGCGCGTGGAACCCGAGGATCTAGAGGTGATGGTCGCCTTTCGCGAAGAGCGCGAGATCGGAAAACTGCTGCGTGCCATCGGCGAGCGCAAGTGCGCCGTCGCGTTGGCCACCCTGCGGGAGTTGCTGGCGAGCAAGGTCGCGGAAACTCTCATCCTTTGGTGTATCGGCGACCTGTTTCGCCAGGCCCTGCGCGGCGCGTCGAGCTACGGAAACCGCGGCGGCTGGTCGCGGGGCGCGAACCCTTATGCGACGTCGGAGATTGCCCCGCTGACTCAAAAGAATTATCCCCGCGAGGAATTGTTGCAAGCCATGCGCGCCGTGCGCCGCGCAGATCTGGGAATCAAGTCTTCGTGGAAGGATTCCAGAATCCTGTTGGAATTCCTGGTGTGGCAAATCGTGGTGGGCAAGGAATCCTCGGGCGAACCGGCCATCGGTGATGATGTTCCCTTGCCCTCGACGGAAAGCTGAGTAATCGAGTCATTGAGTCATTGAGCAATTAGTTTTCAAAATGACCCAATGACTCGATGAAAAAATGACTCAATGACCCAATCCAACTCACGCTAACGCGTTGAAGGCGAGCGTCAGCCTCGATTTGTAACGCGCGGCGGTGTTGGGATGCAGGATGCCTTTGTGGACGGAGTGGTCGATCAGCGTCAGGGTGGGCTTCAGCAGCGGAAGCGCGGCGGCCTTGTCCCGGGCTTTCAACGCGGCGCGGAACTTGCGAATCTGGTGACGCAACCGCGAAGTGTGCACCTGATTCTGTTCGGTGCGTTTCTTGATTTGCTTAATGCTCTTGAGCGCAGATTTGTGGCTTGCCACGGAAACTCCTTTCGTGCAAAATGCAATTCTTCAATTTAGCAGATAGCTCTCCGAAGCGTCAACGGTGAACACATATGAGCATTCCTCCCCTTGCGTCCGACCTACCCATTCTGTTGGATGCCGCCAAGATTGAAGCACGCATCACGGAGCTCGCCGCCGCGATCTCACGCGATTACCAGGGCCGGACTCCACATCTGGTGGGCGTTTTGAAGGGCGCCTGGGTTTTCATGGCGGATCTCGTCCGGCATATTTCCATCCACTGCACGGTGGATTTCCTGAGCATTCAAAGCTACGGCTCCGGCACCGTATCCTCGGGTGAAGTGAAGATCACCAAGGACCTCGACGTCAGCATCGAAGGCCGCGATGTGCTGGTGGTGGAAGACATCCTCGACACCGGCCGCACTTACAGCTACTTGCAGGAAGTGCTGGGGGCGCACGACCCTGCCAGCCTGAAGCTTATCGCCTTGCTCGATAAGCGCTCGCGGCGCATCATTCCCGTCCAAGCGGATTACGTGGGCTTTGAGATCCCCGATGTGTTCGTGGTCGGCTACGGCTTGGATTACGACCAGAAATATCGAAACATTGCCGACGTGCGCTTTATCCCTTCGCCTCAGACCTTGTTTTCATTCGACACGCCAACCCCATCCGAGCCCTCCGGCTCGTAGAAACGCCCTTGCGAGTTCCCGCGCCGGGCAAGCTATAATGACCAGGCGAGTCCGCCGCACCCATGGAAGAATTTTCCACACCGCTCATGCGCCAGTACAGCGCCATCAAGCAGCGCCACCCGAACGCTCTGCTGCTTTTTCGCCTGGGCGACTTCTACGAACTTTTTTTTGAAGACGCCGTAGTGGCCGCGAAAGAACTCCAGATTACCCTCACCTCTCGCAACAAGGAGAAAGGCACAGCCATCCCGATGTGCGGTGTGCCTTACCACGCCGCCGAAGGTTATATTGCCAAGCTCATCCGGCGGGGCTTTCGGGTGGCGATTTGCGACCAGATGGAAGACCCCCGCGTGGCCAAAAAACTCGTCAAGCGCGAAGTGACACGCGTAGTCACGCCCGGCACGGCCATTGATTCGCAAGTGCTCGAGCCGAGGGAGAACAACTTCCTGGCGTCGGTGGTGTGGCGCAGCGGAGCGGCGGGCCTGGCCCTGGTGGACCTTTCCACCGGCGATTTCCGCGCCACAGAATTTTGCGGAGACGAAGCCCCGGCGCGCTTGCGGGATGAACTCGATCGCATGCGCCCGAGCGAACTGTTACTGGCCTCGGGCACAGCCAGTCCGCTCGAGGGCCGGGCGGGCGGCGGCGCGATCGTCACGCAAACGCCGCTCGACGAGTGGGTATTCGGCGAGGAGTACGGCGCGCGCCTGCTGCGCGACCATTTCCGCGTGGCGACCTTGGCGGGTTACGGCCTGGACGGCCACCCCCTGGCCGTGGCCGCGGCGGGCGCCATCCTCCATTATGTGCGCGAGACGCAACGCGGTTCTTTGACGCATCTCGATGGCATCCGGTTCTATCAACAGCAGGACTCATTGCTGCTCGATCCCGCCACGCTGCGCAACCTGGAGCTGATCGACCCGGCCTTCGGCGAATCGCGCGCGGCGACGCTGCTCGGCGTGCTCGACCATTGCGCCACCTCGCTCGGGGCGCGCAAGCTCAAGGCCTGGATGCTGCGGCCATCGCTCGACCGCGAGGAGCTGAATGCACGGCTCGATGCCGTCGAGGAGCTGGCGAAAAACACCATCGCTCGCGAGGAGCTGCGCCGCGTGCTGGGCGCCATCCAGGACCTCGAACGCCTGCTCAGCAAGGTTACTCTGGAAACCGCCAACGCCCGTGAGTTGCTGGCGCTGAAGCAATCGGTGCGTCCGCTGCCGATGCTGCGGACTTACCTGAGCCGGTTCCAAGCCTGCCGCCTCGCCGCCCTTCACACCCGTCTCGACGAACTGGCCGACATCCACGAGTTGCTGGAGAAATCGATTCACCCCGAGCCGCCGGTGGTCGTGAACGAGGGCGGATTAATCCGCCCCGGCTATCACCCGGAGCTCGACGAGCTTCGCGATCTCGGCCAGAATTCCAAACGCCTGCTCGCCCAAATCGAACTGCGCGAGCGCGAGCGCACCGGCATCGCCTCACTCAAGGTTCGCTTCAACAATGTTTTCGGCTACTACATTGAGATCTCCAAGGCCAACCTGCACCTGGCGCCGCCGGATTATGAGCGCAAGCAGACGCTGGTCAACGCCGAACGCTTCACGACCCCGGAGCTCAAAGAACTGGAAGCGAAGATCCTGGATGCGGAAGAGCGCAGCCACACCCTCGAGCGCGACCTCTTCGTGGGCATCCGGCGCCGGGTGGGTGGCGAAGCCTCGCGCATTCGCCTGACCGCCGCCGTGCTGGCGGAACTTGATGTGCTCACTTGCTTTGCGCATCTTGCCGCCGAGCGCGAATACCGTCGTCCGGAGTTTTCCGACGACGCCGAATTGCTCATTCAGGAAGGGCGCCATCCGGTCATCGAACGCATCGTGGAAGAAGGGCAAACCGGCAAGTTCATTCCCAACGATCTCTACATGAATGGCGGCACGGACCTGCTCCTCCTGGTCACCGGGCCGAACATGGGCGGGAAGTCGACTTACCTGCGGCAGGCCGCGCAAATTGCGCTGATGGCGCAGTTGGGCAGCTTTGTGCCCGCCGCCCGCGCCAAGCTTCCGATTTTCGACCGCATCTTTACGCGCATCGGCGCGTCTGACAACCTGGCGCGCGGCCGCTCCACTTTCATGGTGGAAATGACGGAGGCCGCGGCCATTCTGAATACCGCCACACCCCGCAGCCTGGTGCTGCTCGACGAAGTCGGCCGCGGCACAGCCACCTTTGACGGTTTGGCCATCGCCTGGGCGGTGGTCGAGTATTTGTTGACGCACACCCGCGCCAAAACCCTTTTCGCCACCCACTACCACGAGTTGACGGAGCTTGCGGACCTGCTGCCGGGAGTAAAGAACTACCACGTGTCGGTGAAGGAATCCGGCTCAAACATCATCTTCCTGCGCAAGGTCGAGCCCGGAAGTGCCGACAAGAGCTACGGCATTGAAGTGGCGCGCCTGGCGGGTTTGCCCAACACGGTCATCGAGCGGGCGCGCGAAATCCTGACGCGGCACGAGCAGAGCGAGCACAGCCTGAGCGAGCGTCTGGCGGCCCAAAAGGAAGCGCCCGAAACCGGGCCGGTGCAGCTCACCATCTTTACGCCGCTCAACGCCGAGGTGGTGAAAGCCATCGAGGACGCCGATCTCGACAATTTGAAACCTATCGAAGCGCTCAACTTGCTGGCCGAACTGAAAAAGCAGATACAGTAAGGGGCTGAAGGGTGCTTGAAAAATCGTCACGCGGTTCACGCTTGGTGGTGGGCCTGATTTCCGGCACGTCGATGGACGGCATTGACGCCGCGCTGGTGCGCATCTCCGGCCCCGCCACGCAGCCCCGCGTACGTCTGGTGGCGTTTGAGACGCTCGCTTACTCAGTGCCGGTACGCCAAACGATTCTGCGAATCGCCACCGGCGAACCGTCAACGGTGGGCGAAACTAGCCAGCTCAATTTTCTTCTGGGAGAACTCTTCGCGGAAGCGGCGCTGCGCGTTTGTGGTACGGCCCGCGTCTTACCTTCGCGCCTCGCGGCGATCGGCTCACACGGTCAGACGATTTATCATCAGGGGGTCCCGACTCGCGAAAGCGGCAGGAGCATCACCAGCACATTGCAAATTGCCGAGCCGGCCGTGATTGCGGAGCGCACCGGCACGCCCGTGGTGGCGGATTTTCGCCCGGCGGACATGGCCGCGGGCGGGCAGGGCGCGCCGCTTGTTCCGATGGTGGATTATCTGCTCCTGCGCGACGCGCGCCAAGGAACCGTGGCGCTCAACATCGGTGGCATTGCGAACTTTACGGTGATTCCTGCCGGCGCCAAGCCGGAACAGGTTTTCGGCTTCGATACTGGCCCCGGAAACATGATCATCGACGGGCTTGTCCGGCATTTCACGAAGGGTCAGAAGGCCTACGATGCCGGGGGACGATGGGCGGCTAAGGGGCGAGTGATCAAATCCCTGCTTACCAAAATGCTGCGTCTCCCCTTCTTCGCCCAGCAGCCTCCCAAGAGCGCAGGGCGCGAGCAATTCGGCCAGCACTTTCTCGAGCGATTCTTCCTCGGTGCTGGTGTAGGGGCGGACGGCGTCCGCCCTGGGCCGAAGGCCCTTCGGCCCTACAAAGCGCGCCGCGCCGCGCGTCCGGAAGATCTGCTCTGCACCGCGACCGAATTAACGGCGCGCACCATCGCCGGCGCGCTCGATCGCTTCGTGCTGGGCAAGATCGCCATCCATCGCCTCATTATTTCGGGCGGCGGCGCCCACAATCGCTTGCTGGTGGCTCGCCTCGGCGAGCTCCTGCCGAACCTGCGCGTTCATCGCTCCGACGAATTCGGCCTCAATGTGGACGCTAAAGAAGCTATCGCCTTTGCCGTGCTCGCCGACCGCACGATGCACGGCCTGCCCGGGAATCTCCCCGCCGTGACCGGCGCCCGCCGCCCCGTGGTGTTGGGCAAAATCTCGCGTCCGTGAGGTAGGTTGCTTATCAAGAAGAGGATAACTCTTGGAAGCAAACGGTATAATAATCCCGCTGGAACTTCCGGAGGAGATGCGATGTCAATGAAGGAGCGAGGCTTGGAGGACTTGGTATCGATTGGACCGGCGATGCTGCGGGACTTTGAGTTGTTGGGCATTCGCTCGGTTGCGCAACTGGCACGGCAAAAGCCCGAGAGCCTTTACGAAAAGCTCTGTCGCGTGACCGGCAAGAGCCAGGATATCTGCGTCCTTGACACCTTCAGCGCTGCTGTGGCGCAGGCGCAGAATCCGCAGCTTCCCGCCGAGCAACGCCAGTGGTGGTATTGGAGCCGCAAGCGTAAGGCGCGCGACCGCAATCACTGAGAGCCAAGCGCCGGGTGACTCAGCCTCGCTGCTGATTCCGGATTCCAGATTCAAGATTCCCGAGCCCGGTATCCCGAGCCCCGGATCCCGTATCCGGTATTCCAAGTCCCGAATCCCGGTTTACAGCTTCAACCCCAAATGCCAAAGCGTGGTGTCTACCATTTCGCGCAAGGAGTAGAGTGTGCGCAAGGTGGCATCGTCCTCGATGGGGCTGTCGGGGGCGGGAGAGGCATAGGCGGTAATCCCCAAGGCGCCGAACATCAGCTTGATGCGGTAGAGGTGAAAGCCGTCGCTGACGGCGATGCACGTGTGGGCATGGCGCTGCATGAGGATTTGCGCGACGGCCCTTACACTCTCGTAAGTGGTATCGCTGCGTGTTTCGGAGAAGATTTTCTCTTCCGCCACTCCCTGCTGAATCAGGTAATCGCGCGCCACGCCGCCTTCGGTGAAATGCGGATCGCCACCCGGGCCGCCCGTGGTAATGACGGCGGGCGCCAAGTGGCGGTCTTCGAGTTCCAGCACGTGGTCCAGCCGGGCTTTGAACACGGGTGATGGCGCGCCGTTGTACTCCGCGGCGCCGAAGATCACAATGGCGTCGGCGGGGCGCGCTTCATCGTGCCCCGCCTGCCGGCGGATGGCTGCGTACAGAGACCACTCCGCCCACGCGCCAGCCAGCAGCGCCAGGAAAAGCACCAGCAGAAGTCCGTAACGGAAGCGCGCTGAAATCAGCCGAGATACTCCTTCAACTCAGATTCAGGGATAGCGCCCTGGCGGACGATGCGGCCGGTTTCGCCCGTGAGTTCGACGACGGTCGAAGCGTGTCCTCCCCGGGTCAGGCCTCCATCCAGGATGAGCGGCAACACGTCGCCGATTTGGCAGTCCACCTCGTCCGCGGTCGAGCAAGACTCCATATCCGAAAGGTTGGCGCTCGTGCCGGTGAGCGGACGCCCCGCCGCCGCGATCAGGGCGACGACGAAAGGGGCCAGCGGCCAGCGCAATCCCACCTTGCCAGTGTTCGCGGTGACCTTCAGCGGAATCTGGCGGGAAGCGGGGGCCACCAGCGTGAGAGCCCCCGGCCAGAATTTCTGCGCCAGCGTGAAGAACAATTTGGGGGGATTGTGGGCAAGGTCGACAGCCTGATCGATGGAATCCACCAGGAGAGGAAGCGGGCGGTCCGCGGTGCGGCGCTTGATGCGAAAGATCTCACTGACCGCCGCCAGATTAAAGGGGTCAGCCCCCAGGCCATAGAAAGTGTCGGTGGGGAAGGCCACAACCCTGCCGCGCAGAATGAGGCGGACGGTGTATTCCAAAACGTATTCGAGTGAGCTGTTCTCTAACTTTAGAATTTCGGCCATTGGACCGCCGAGCGAGGCGCCGTTCAAATTCGGAAACAGACCGTAACACAAGCATTCCATAGGGTCAAGAACCCAATCGGGTTGGTAGTGACTCATTGTGAAGCGGACGGGCTTCAGCCTTGCTGCCCGAGGGGAACAACATCATTAGCCGGAGGCCTCATTTGGTCCCGCCCCGCGGGATGAAATCTACGGAAAGGAAGCCCGATCCCTTCCAGGCTGCCGGTCGCATCTCCAAGCCAAGGAATGGCTTCCAAAAAACGCCAAAATGCCCTTGACTTATGTCACCCGGTAGGTAACAATCCTGCTACCTGCTCCTCAGGTTCATGCTCTTATTTTCCTCATTGAAATGGGGGTGTTGATCGATTGGCTGAAGTTAGACTTCAGGACGGAGAGTCTTTGGAGAACGCGCTGCGACGCTTCAAGCGGAAGGTACAGCAAGAGGACATTATTAAAGAGATTAAAAAGCATTCCTTCTACCTGAAACCGGGAGAGAAGAAAAGAGTCAAAGCAGCACTGGCTCGTAAAAGGGCTCGTAAAAAGGCCAGACACGAACAGGACTGATCGTTAGTGTGCTGAACTTAAGAGTGGGAAGGGCGAGAACCCGCCCCCTTCTTCACCAGCCGGCATATTATCGCGGGTGAGGCCCTGTTCAAATAAGGGAGCGAGGCATGGACTACCGGGATAGGGTCCTCAAGTGCATCGATTGCGGCGCAGATTTCGTTTTCACCGCAGGCGAACAACTGTTCTTTGCCGACAAAGGTTTCAAGAATGAACCCAAGCGGTGCAAGCCCTGCAAGTCAAAACGGAGTCAGATGATGAGCGGCCAGGGCTACCAGCGCGTCGAAACTACCACCACCTGCTCGCAGTGTGGTAAGGAGACGACGGTGCCCTTTAAGCCGACTCAAGGCCGGCCCGTATATTGTCGGGAGTGCTTCCAACAGCGTAAGGCTGCCGCTTCCACGGCTTAGTCTTTCCCACTCACACTCAATGGGTGCCTTTTGAGGGCGGGAGCGTCTCCTGCGGCCGCCGAGACCGGCGGTGAGGTGTTTCTGGCGGAGCGTGGCCCCCCAACCTCAGCATCGTGGTTCCCCCCTAACCTTTCTGTTAGTTGTTATACAGAGCGACATAAGTAGCGCCGCCCTTTAGGGAGGCACATGCCGGGCTAAAGCCCGGCGCTACCGCCGAATCCTGCATCATTTATGTCGCTCTGTATAGCTCCTGAAAAACGGCTATCCACAGCCTACC
>JBEKNU010000073.1:0-27992 GCA_049522495.1 Terriglobia bacterium | reverse complement strand
CAGCGTATCCAGGGCGAGCAGGAGGTTTTCACGAATGTTGTGAAGGCGCTCTTTCGCCATGCTCAGTTCTCCGTCCGCAAAGCCTCAATCGGGTCAAGTTTGGCGGCCTGACTGGCGGGATAAATTCCAAAAAAGAGTCCAACGCCCGTAGAGAGGAACAATCCCACCAGCACCGCGCTCAGCGGGACTGACGAATTAAAGAAGCCTGGTCCCACCAGGAGGTTAACAACTTCGCTGACCAAAAGCGCGAGCAGGATCCCCAAACCGCCGCCGAGGCCGGCCATCACACTGGATTCGATCACGAACTGCATCAGAATGTCGCGACGGCGCGCGCCCAGGGATTTGCGGATGCCGATTTCATGCGTCCGTTCGGTGACGCTGGCCAGCATGATGTTCATGATGACGATGCCGCCCACCACCATGAACACCGCCACGATGGCAATTGTCACCCCAAACACTGCGGCGGTGATTTGGTGCCAGACTTCCATGATGGTATCGGCGGCATTGATGCCAAAGGTGTCGTCCTCGCGGTAAGGAACGTGGCGGCGGGCGCGCAGCAAAGCGCGGGTCTGATCCTCCAGCATCGTCATCTGTTCCCCATCCCAGGCTTGAACATTAACTTCCAGGGACGGCCGTGGCGAAAATAACTTCCGGTAGGTCGTGAGGGGTATTTGGACGAAATTATCCTGGCTCTCCCCGAAGGTGCTGCCGATTTTCTCCGCCACTCCCACGACCCGGAACGGAATGCCGTTGACCATGATTTCCTTGTCAAGGGCTTCAATATTGGGGAAGAATGCATCCACCAGATCTTGACCGATGAAGCACACCAAGGATTCATGCTGGTAATCGGATTCGGTGACGAACCGGCCGCTTGCCACCTTTACCTGGCCAATGTCGATCATGTTGGGCGTGACGCCGGCGATGTCCAAGTAATAAACGGAGTGATTTTGATAGCGCGCGGAAGTGTTGATGTTTTGGATTTCCGCTTCGGCGCCGATATTCTTGTAGTCTTTCAGGCTATCCCGCAGGTATTCAAATTCCTCGATCAGAATGGGCTTGTTCCGCCGCCGGGCCTTCAGCCAGGCATCATAACCCTGAGCCCAGGCGTATTTGTGAACGACAAAGACATTGGCGCCCAAATTGGCAATATGATCGGCGATATAAAGGTTCATGCCATTGATCAGGGACATGACAACGATGAGCGTAGTGGTGGCAATCACGACCCCCAGGAGGGTGAGGAAGGAACGCAGCTTGTGGGCGCGCAAGGCTTCCACGGCGATCCAGAAAGCTTCGCGAGCGGTCACCCACGCGCCGGAGCCCACGTTGGACCGGGCCGGGAGCGCGTGCGGTAGCGAAGCGGTTTGGCCGATAGACGCCATGGAAAGCTCGAAATTCGAAACTCAAAAGTCGAAATTCGAGGCTCGTCCTGCGAGTTTCGAATTTCGATTTTCGAGTTTCGATCATTCAATCCGTTCGTCCCGCTCGATGCGGCCGTCTCGAACGTGAATGATGCGATGAGCATGAGCGGCGATGTCGTGCTCGTGGGTTACCAGCAGGATGGTATTGCCGGCTTCGTGAAGCCGGGAGAAAACGCCCATAATTTCTTCGCCCGTGGCGGAGTCGAGGTTCCCCGTGGGCTCGTCCGCCAGAATGATAGAAGGATTGTTGACCAGGGCGCGCGCGATGGCCACACGTTGGCGCTGGCCGCCGGAGAGCTCGTTGGGTTTGTGGTGCATGCGGTCGGCCAAGTCGACCTTGCGCAGGGCCTCCTCCGCTCTTTCCAAACGCTCTTTGGCCGGCATGCCGCTGTAAATCAGGGGCAGTTCCACATTGTGCAAAGCGCTGGCGCGCGACAACAGGTTAAAGGTCTGGAACACGAACCCGATTTCCTTGTTGCGGATGTAAGCCAACTCGTCGTCGGTAAGCTCGCTAACCACCTGCCCATTCAGCCAGTAGGAGCCACGCGTCGGCGTATCCAGGCAGCCGATTAGGTTCATCAGCGTGGATTTACCCGAGCCGGAGGGCCCCATGATGGCGTCGTACTCCCCCCGATCGATTTCAAACGAAACCCCGCTGAGGGCGTGAACCTGAATGGCCTCCCCCATGTCGTAGGTCTTCCAAAGGTCCTCCGCTTTGATGATAACGTTCTCAGGAGGCATCCGTTTTTCCTCTATCGAGGTTGTGATCGTCCGCGTTGCCATGGCGATTTTCTCGTCTCTTTCCTGACATCCAGGCACCTGCTGCGTGAGGTTTGTGGAGCCTGCCTGCTTCCTGGTGCCACCCACGGCGCAAGTCCTCTGGGAAATTGTCGGATGCCAGGGCCCCTTATGTTCCTTGCGTTGGCTGCGTCACCGGGGTGTTATCAATCTGCACCTTGGTGTTGTTCTTCAAAGTGCGTAAAACGCTGAAGCTGCCTGTAACGATGACGTCGCCAGGTTGGACGCCCTTCACGATTTCTATGTCGGTTGCGCCCATGATGCCGCTTTCAACCTGAACGAAGGCCGCGCGTCCCCCGCGCACCACAAAGACTCCCTGCAATTCTTCTTTGCCTTTCTCCTTGTCTTTGGCTGAAACGGTTACATCGCTTCCCTTACCACCTTTGGCCGCTTGGTCCTTCTCCTCGAGTTCGCGGCGCATCCGCACGGTCACGGCTTGAATCGGCACCGCCACACTGTTCTGGCGGGTCGCCGTGGTGATCTTCGCGGTAGCGGATAATCCCTGCCGGAGGCCGGGAGGCGGGTCATCAATGGTAACGACAACTTTGAAGTCTTTGGCCTCGTCCGCACTCGTGGTGGTGGAACCGGTGGTGGTGCCGGTGTCACGCCCCACGGCGCTTTCACCGATTTGGGTCACACGTCCTTTGAACGTCTTGTTGGGGTAAGCGTCGATCAGCACGTCGGCTGTTTGCCCCAGCTTCACATTGGGGATGTCGGTCTCATCCACCTTGACCTCGACCGTCATGATCGAGATGTTGGAGACCTGATAGAGCAGGCTTCCGACGGCGTTCTGGATCCCCGGGACAACGTTTTCCCCCAGGTGGATGGGCAGCGAGGTTACATATCCGTCCAGCGGAGAGTTGTAGACGGTTTGGGCGAGTTGATTCTTGAAACCGAGAAGTAGAGCTTGGCTTTGGCCCACCTTCGCGCGGGTGGAGTCGCGATTGTACAACGCCTGCTGGTATTGCGCCTTGGCTTGGCCCACCTGCGCCTCGGAAGAATCTTTGCCCGTCTGGGCGACCCGGTAGTCGCTCAGGCGCGTATCGAAGTCCTGCTGGGAAAGCAACTTGTCTTTGAAGAGCTCCTGGCCACGTTTGTAATTGTCCGTGGCTTGATTCAGCTTTGCCGTCGCCGATGCCAAGTTCGCCTGGGCGGTATCGAGCGCGGCCTTGGCCGAGAGCACATTGGCTTCTTGCGCCGACAGATCGGCTTGAGCGGTCTTTACAGCCGCCTCCTGGGCCTCCACGTTGGCCGCTTGATAGACGTCCTCTGTCCGCATCAGGAGTTGGCCCTTGGTGACGTGGTCACCTTCCTTCACCAGGATTTCGGTGATCTTTCCAGTGGAGTTGGCGTTGACGTTGGCCTGATTCTGCTCCACGGGTTTAATCTCACCGTTGGCGGTAACGATCTGGGCCAAATCCTCCCGCTGGACTTTGCCGGTTTGGACCGTCACCAGCCCCCGCTTGGACCACACTACTCCGCCAATAGCCAAGCTGGCAAAGGCCACGATACCCACGACGGCGAGGGTAACTTTCTTCCACTTTTTCATTCCCGTTCCGGTACGTTTCCGAGTTGGAACCGGCGCCGTTGCATCCGCCCAGGTGGGACCATTGGTCTTCCCCAGTTCCAACTCTTTAATTTCTGCCATGGAGGGCTCCTCTCACTCCTCGGCCTTGCGCAAACGCGTTAACTTCGGTGTCTCCGCGAAAGGCATCTGCTGCGTGCCCGCAGACTGGCCAATTTTTCCACTTATGTGCGCGCGTGCTTTCCGGCTCCCAATGCGTATACGCTGTTTGAACCTCAAAAGTTTCGTCAACATTTATGCCGCTGGAGCCGCATACAGCGAGGTCAGCGCAGGGGACTTATTGACTTGTTTGGCCCTCCCTTGGCATCTTTAGCCCAGTTGAGGGCACCGGAACACAGCCTTTCCCTTCAGGGCTGCACCCCCCTATTTTAGCGCCTTCTTGCATTTGCAAAAATAAAAATTTCTCTCCGCAGACATTCCCCTCGACCCGGCCCGGTTCCAGCGGGCGACTTTCCGTGTGCTGAGCTTATATCGTTGCGATCGTTCCGGGGCCTGAAACGGTGTCACAGGGGGGTGCCCCCTCCTCAGAGTAAGACGTCGGACTTTGTATCTCGTCACTCGTCCCCGCCCTTGGATTGTGTCACCCAGGAGTACGGAGCATGGTCGTCCCTCCGGCACTACCCGGGATTCCTTGCTTAATCGGCGCATGACGAGCTGCCCAACGGCCGAAACGGAAGAAGTTCAACACCCTCCTGTCTCTCGGCAGTGAGAATCAGATATAAATCCTTGTGAATCAAAAAGATATCGTTTATCCGAGCAACAAATTTGTGTTCTATCAGGATATTGCCAGCCCGCCCTTGTGGCAGCCCCCTAAGAGCGTCCGCCCGTCGTAAGAAATCGCAGTCAGGGAGGCCACCTTTACGGGTTGCGGCGCATCAAAAAACACCGCTAGGTTTAAGGTGGACTGATGCGGTGGAAGCCTGCGCTCTCTTGCTCCTGGGCAGTTTGATAAGGGCTTTTTTGCATTGCAAGGGGTAAGAGTGGAGCAACGTGAGCGAGGCTGGGGATGGGAGCAAGCGATAGGAGCTTGACTTTCCAAATTGGGAAAAATAAACTCGGGGAGTAAACTATGCAGTCTAAGGGGGGAACGGTGTTGAAAGGGGACGCTTTCTTTACGCGGCATGGGCTGATGAGCCGCTGGGCGCTCGGAGTGCTAGCCGCGCTCACCCTTATCATCGGTCAATCAACCTTTAGAGCTTCCCCTCAGGACAAGGACCAGGATAACCCAAAGCCCAAGGTCAGCAGGGAAGAGAAGCGTCGTCAAAAGGCGATCCGGAATGAAATGGAGACGCCGTACAAGAAGTGGCTGAGCGAAGAAGTCCCCTACATCATCACTAACGAGGAGCGAGCCACTTTCAAGAAACTCTCCACGGACGACGAGCGCGAGTCGTTTATCGAAAATTTCTGGGAGCGCCGCAACCCTAACCCCAGCAGCCCCGAAAACGAGTACAAAGAGGAATATTACCGCCGCATTGCTTACTCCAACGAGCACTTCGCCTCCGGCATTCCGGGTTGGAAGACGGATCGCGGCCGGATTTACATCATGTATGGTCCGCCGGACGAAAATGATACGCACCCCAGCGGTGGGTCGTACGAGCGCCCGGATTCCGAAGGCGGCGGCACGACTTCCACTTATCCCTTCGAGCAGTGGCGGTACCGGTACATTGACGGCATCGGGAACAACATCATTCTGGAGTTTGTCGATACCACCATGACCGGCGAGTACCACCTCACCATGGACCCCGGTGAAAAGGACGCCTTGCTGCACGTGCCCGGCGCGGGTCTGACCATGGCGGAACAAATGGGGATGACCGGCTCGCAATCCAAAATGGATCGATTCTCTCGCACCGATGGCATGACGTCAGGGTATGGGATGGGCGGCGCAGGTGGTCAACCGGAGAGCATGAATGAGTTTACCCGGCTGGACCTCTACTCCAAAATCTTCCAGCCCCCTGCGGTGAAATTCAAGGACCTGAAAGCCGTTGTCACCTCCAGGCTCTCGTCTAATCTCTTGCCTTTCGACGTGCGCATGGATTTCATCCGCGTGACCGACGAAACCGTGCTCACTCCGATTACGGTCCAGATCGCCAACAGCGATTTGCAATTTCAGAATAAAGATACCGTAATGCACGGCGTCCTGGATATTTTTGGTGAGATCACGAGTTTGGGCGGCCACATCGTCGACACCCATGAGAAGAGCATGGTATTGGATGTGCCCGAACACGAGTTCCAGCAGTACCAGACGCACATGGCACTTTATCAGTATGCCATACCGCTCAGACCCGGGCGTTACAAGCTGAGTCTCGTCCTAAAGGACGATTTGAACGGTCACATGGGATCCGAGGAACTGGGCATTATCGTGCCGAGCTTTAGCGAGGATAAGGGGTTGACCCACAGTAGCCTCATCCTCGCTGACCAGATTTTACCGCTCCCGACCAGCCAAGTGGGGTCCGGCCCCTATGTTATAGGCGGGACGAAGGTCCGCCCCAGCGTCAAAAGCACCTTCACGCGCGATCAAACCATGGGGATATACATGCAGGTGTATAATCTCGGCGTCGACGATAAAACGAAGAAGCCCTCCTTGGATGTGCGCTATGAGGTCGAGAAGGATGGGAAGGCGCTGCTTGACCAACCGGAGGACGCAGCCAATCTGAAGAAGGCCTCACAGCAGTTCACAGTAATCAAGAAGATGGGCCTCAAGAATCTCGCTCCAGGGAAATATACGGTGCAGATCAAGGTCACCGACAACATCAAGAAACAAAGTATTAGCCCTTCGGCCGCTTTTGAGGTACGCTAGACCTTGCTTTCGCGCCGGGCTCTGGCGGAAAGCATCTCTGACTCTAAGGAAAGCACGGCGATATACATGATGACTCCAAGTTCGCGGTACCGGCTAAAGGTTCTGCTGCTGGTGAGCGGGCTGTTGCTTCTCTCCCTTCAACCGGCGGAGAGTAATGCGGCGGGGTACGGAAGCCTGGCAGGAATCGTCTCCGACAACAAAGGGGTTCCCTTAATGGGGGCGACCGTGATGGTGATTGGACCCACGGCCTTTGCCACCGAAGCGGGCAGCCAGACCGTGGAGCGCATGGTCACCGACGCGCGCGGCCGGTTTACGATTGCCCACCTGGTGCCGGGCTGGTATTCCCTCAAAGTCAGCTCGCCTACGCGCCTGCCGGCGATGCGTAATGGCGTTCGCGTGGAAGCTGGTGAAACCGTAGTCGCCACTTTCGTCCTGACCGACACTTTCGCGCCCATCCGTTTTCAAGTGCCCAGCAATTCCGTCTCGAGCTGGGGAGATGACTGGAAATGGGTGCTGAGGACTTCTTCCACCACGCGGCCCATCCTGCGCTTCCGCCCGCAGCCGCAGGTGAGCCAAGTTGGCTCCCAAGGTGAAAAAACGGCTCGACCGCGGAGCGAGGTCTTCGCTGGCATTCTGCCGGGTTCGACACCACGTGATCCGCTTGCCGAAGACTTCGGCATGGCCAGCATGTTCGCTTATCTGCGGCCACTTTCTGTGGGATCCGATGTGTTGGTGACAGGATCGTTTGCGCCCTCTGGTGCCGAGTCCGGCACGGTGGGCACGGTGCTGCTGCGAAACCAACTCCAGGGCGAGCCTCAGCAAATCGGCCTGATCTTCCATCAATTCAGCCTCGCTCCCGGAACTTCAGTTCCCCCCGGCAGTACGCCGAGTGCTTTCGCCCAGGCCAAGGGCATGGTAGCAACTTATTCGGAAACGCGCCTGCTTGCACCGCACGTCACGGTGACCGCGGGAATGGACATTAACTATCTGAATGCGATCGACAGTGCATTTGCCGTGCAGCCCCACGTAAATCTGGAGTACCAGGCAACACCGCAAACGATGGTTTCCGCCCAGTATGGCTCCGCCCGCGCCGATGAGCCCAACTCCATGATGGAGCGCCTCAGCCTGCTGAATACCTTCCCGCAGATCACCCAGCGCAATGGGCGTCTGGAGATGGAGCAACTGAACCACGCGGAAGTGGCGGTAAATCATCGCATGGGCAAATCGGCTCGAGTACAGGCGGCGGCTTATCACGACGACCTGCGCAACGCCGCGGTCTGGGGATGGGGCCACTCCGCTTCTGGACAGGCCTTCGCCGGCAATTCCCTCCCCAATCCTGCGGGCAACGGCATCGTTATTAACGGGGGCAACTACCAATCGGCGGGATTTCGCGCCGTCTACGCGCAGACTTTCCATTCGCGTGTTGAGGTGCTGGGGGCTTATGCTTCTGGCAAGGCGCTGTCAGCATTTGGCTACTCTGGGGTTGGCCCGGCATTGCGCAATTCGCAGGGTATATGGCAGCCACGGCAGACCAATGCACTGATGGGCAAGATTTCCGCGGAACTTCCCGGCACTCACACACACATCTCCACTTCCTACGAATGGGTTCCCAATGATCGCGTGACCTTGGTCGATCCCGCCGGGCAGGGCAATCTTCAGGTCCAGCCCTATTTGGGGGTCCAGATCCGCCAGCCGATTCCCACTCCCAATTTCTGGCCCGTCCATATTGACGCCGTCGCGGATTTTCAGAACCTTCTATCGCAGGGCTTCGCCCCCGCCGGCCAAGATGGTCAAAAGCCCTTGGTTCTGAGCTCGGGGTACCACTCCATTCGCGGCGGGTTCTCCGTCCAATTCTAAAGACCCCTGACACCCCAATCCGCCTGGAACATTGTGGATAAACCGCCATTCCCCGAGCATGCTAACAACTGGTAGTATTAGCTAATATATACAACAAAATGGAACGCATATCCAAAATTTTGTATCGCCCTCCCGTCTTTTGGAAGTTACGCCTCATCTTATAGTAAATAAAAGGCTTAAAGATTTGCTTTGCCTCGATTGCTGGAATTCAACGTGCTACAATCCCCAAGGAGTTAGTGTTCTTCACCTCGCTGAACGGACTTCCGGATGACCAGGATTCCAGCCTTTCGACTCACCACGTTCTCGCTCGCCCTTTTGAGCCTGGTTTTGGTAGGGCTTGGAGTCCTAAACTACCAGCAGCGTGGCCTTTATCAGGTTCCGGACGATGGCGTTTCCTGGATTGAATCCCCTCAAGGCGTAACGGCTTGGATCGTCGTGCGTGGCGGTCCTGCGGACCGTGCCGGAATCCACGAGGGCGACCAGCTTAAGGCGATCAACGGTCAACCGATTACCACACCCTCCGAAGCAGTTCAGCAGATTTATCGACTGGGTGTCTGGGAGCTGGTTGCCTACAGTTTGACTCGCAACGGCGAGCCCTTTGACACCAGCCTCGTCCTCGGCCCACAGGTCAACGCTGGCTCGGTGCGGAGCTACCTGGCGCTCGTGGGTTTGCTTTACCTTCTGATCGGCACCTTTATCCTTTTCCGGCGCTGGACGGCGCGCAAATCCCGCCATTTTTATGTCTTCTGTCTGGCTTCCTTTGTTCTCTACACTTTTGCTTACACCGGCAAGCTCAACCTGTTTGACTGGACGATTTATTGGCTAAACGTTGCCGCGTGGGTCTTGCAGCCCGCCCTCTTCCTGCACTTCTGTTTGACTTTTCCGGAACGTTCCACGCTGCTCCGCGAGCGCCGCTACCTGGCGCCCCTGCTCTATTTGCCCGGAGTCTTGCTGGGAGCGATTCATGCCCTGGTGGCGGTCGATATCCTGGTACTGCCCCTGCCGCTCTTGCAGGCGCGCTGGCTGCTGGACCGAGTCGAGTTGTTTTATCTGGGAGCGTACTTCCTGGCTGGGGCCTTGGCGCTGCATCACGCCTACGTTCGCGCCATCGATCCCGTTGTAAAGCACCAACTGAGGTGGGTTACGCGCGGAACCTGGGTGGCCATTGTCCCCTTCGCCGCCCTTTACGCCTTGCCCTATTTCCTGGGATTTGTTCCCAACGCCTGGATGAACGCTTCGGCCCTCTTCCTGGTGTTCCTGCCGGTCACTTTTGCTTATGCCATCGTGCGTTACCGGATGATGGATGTGGACATTCTCTTCCGCCGCGGCATTTCCTACACCCTGGCCACGGCCAGCATTGTGGGTTTGTATTTCGGTCTCATCGCTTTATTCGCGGATTTCTTCCGTGCCACATTTCCTCCCATCAACAGTCGGGGCGCCTGGGTGGTGGTGATTGTGGTCACCGTCATCCTCTCTCAACCCCTCGTGAACTACATCCAGCAGTGGGTGGACCGGCTCTTCAATCCCGAGCGCTATGATTACCGCCGCACGCTGCTGGAGTTTGCGCGTGAACTCACTTCGGAATTGCACGTCGACAGCCTGCTCCAACAGATTTCCGATCGACTCTCCGAAATTCTGGGCGTGGACCGGCTCGCCGTGTTTCTGGCGGCGGAGCCGGATGGCTTCCGCCTGGTGCGCTCGCGCGGCATGAATTTCACCGGCAAGATTGATACCAGTTTCCTCGACCCCGCCCAACCGTCGCTGGCCAAAGGCTACCTTTTTTTCTTTGACAACGTCCGGCGCGTCTACGGCTTTTCTCCGGCGGCGCAGAAGTCCATTGAACAACTCAGGCTGCACTATTACCTGCCGTTTAAGGTCAAAGAGCGGACGCTCGGTTACTTAGGGTTGGGCAAGACGCGCGAGGGCGATTATCTCTCCAGCGAGGATATCGACCTTTTGCAAACCATTGCCGGTTATGTCTCGATCGCCCTGGAGAACGCCCGCCTGTATGAATCGCTGGAAATGCGGGCGCACGATTACCAGGCCCTGCGCGATTTCAGCCAGAACATCATTGAATCCATCAACGCCGGCGTCCTGGCCTGCAACCTGGAAGGCGCCGTGGAAGCCTGGAATTCCGCCCTGGAACGCCTCTATGGCCTCAGCCGGTCCGAGGCGCTGGGCAGAACGCTGGAGGCGATCTTCCCCCCTGAGCTTATGGGCGAGTTGTCGCGGGTTACCGATCCCCACCACACGCTCAACTTGTACAAATTCCGCCTGCGCAATGCCGAGGACCGTGCCCTGATTGTGAACCTCTCGGTGGTGCCTCTGGTGGGGAAAGAGAACCAGGTGATTGGGCGGTTGTTGATCTTCAACGACCTGACGGAGCGCGTGAACCTGGAAGACCAGGTGCTGCAGGCCGAGAAGCTCTCTTCCATCGGCCTGCTGGCGGCAGGCATCGCCCACGAGGTGAATACGCCGCTCGCGGTGATCACCTCCAACGCCCAGATGCTGGTGCGGCAGATGGAGGCCGATGACCCGCGCGCGCGCACTTTGGATAAAATCATCGCCCAAGCGTTCCGCGCTTCCGAGATTGCCAACAACCTTCTAAAGTTTTCGCGAGTCGGCGGCAGCGAATGCTCCGACTTGGACGTAAACCGCGTGATCAGCGAAAGCCTGTCCCTGGTTGAGCCCATGCTGAAGGCTGCCAAGATCACGGTTAATTCCCAGATGAAAACCTCGCTACCCGCCGTGTACGGAAATTCCGGAAAACTCCAGCAAGTTTTTATGAACTTGATCATGAACGCGCGCGATGCCATGCCCCGCGGCGGTGAATTGACCATTGCCACCGAGGCGGAGAATTCCACCGTGCGCGTGGAAGTCTCCGACAACGGCATCGGAATCCCCGCCGATCACATTAATAAGATTTTCGATCCTTTCTTTACCACCAAGGGGACCAGCCGAGGCACGGGCTTGGGCCTCGCCGTAACCTACGGCATCATCCGGGAGCATTCCGGATCGATTCAGGTGGACAGCGTGGTCGGCCGCGGAACAACCTTCCGGCTGGAATTCCCCGCAGTTAGGAAACCTGTGAATGTCAGCTAAAGGCTCCATCCTCGTTATTGACGACGAAGCCGAAATTCGCGAAAGCCTCGAGCAACTCCTGCGACTCGAGGGATACCAGGCGGATTCCGCCTCGACCGGCGACGAGGGCCTGAAGCGCATTGAAAACGGCCTCTTCGACCTCGTGTTGCTCGATATCAACCTGCCCGACCGCAACGGCCTTGACTTGCTCCAGCACATTAAGCGTGAAACCCCCGAACTCGGGGTCATCATGATCACCGCCTATGCGTCCACGCAGATGGCTTTCCAGGCTTCCAAGCAGGGCGCCGACAGCTACATCACCAAGCCTTGGGACAATGACAAGCTCCTGCTGGAGATCCGCAACACCGTCGACAAATCCCGCCTCCAGCTTGAAAACATCCAGCTCCGCCGTGCCCTTAAACGTTATGACCTGCCCAATGTCATCGGCAGGAGCGAGAAGATGCAAAAGGTGATGGACCTCATCACCCAGGTCGCGGCCAGCCGCGCCACGGTGTTGATTACCGGGGAAAGCGGCACCGGCAAGGAACTGATGGCCAAGACCATCCATGCCACCAGCCCCCGCGCCGATCGGGCCTTTGTTCCTGTCAATACCGGCTCCATGCCCGTCGATCTGCTCGAAAGCACCCTCTTTGGGCACGTCAAGGGCGCGTTCACTTCCGCCATCGCCACCAAGCGCGGGCTTTTCGAAGTGGCGAACCAAGGCACCATCTTTTTTGATGAGATCGGGACGGTGGGGGTGGAAACTCAAACCAAACTCTTGCGCGTCATTCAGGAACGCGAGTTCATGCGGCTGGGGGGCACGGAAACCATCAAGGTGGACGTGCGCATTCTTGCCGCCACCAACGCCGACTTGCGCAAGATGGTGGTGGACGGCAGATTCCGCGAGGACCTGTTCTACCGCTTAAACGTCATCACCCTCAACTTGCCACCCCTGCGGGAGCGTAAGGAAGACGTCCCCCAATTGGCCGAACATTTTCTTCGGAAATTCTCCGCCGAGAATGGCCGCACGGGCCTGCAGTTTACCCCCGAGGCCCTCAAGGTCATGATGGATTACGCCTGGCCGGGAAACGTCCGCGAGCTTGAGAACGCCGTGGAGCGCGCCGTGGTGCTGGCCTCCGGCCCCTCGCTGGGGACGGAACTGCTTCCCGAACAACTCTTCCAGAACGGTGCGCACGCGGCCGGAGCATTTCCGGTCGAAAGTTTCGATGGACGCTCGCTGTTTGAGATTATGGAAGGTTGCGAGCGCCGCATCATCCTCGATATGCTCACCCGCACCAACTGGAGCCAGACCGAAGCCGCCGAGCGCTTCAAAATTCCCCTCTCCACCCTCAACCAGAAAATCAAACGCCTGCAAATTGACGTCAAGCGCCGCCGCGACGCATAAAAGTCGTCAGTCATCAGTTTTCAGTTGTCAGTAAAAGCGGCCCGCCTTTGGGCTGATACTGAGAACTGATGACTGATAACTGACGACTGTTTGCCCTTTTTACCGCGCCCAAAAGCCACCCACCGCGCGAAAATGCTGGGTGGAGAAATAGAGGCCGGTCATGATGGATGAGTTGAATCCGATGTGAAGAAGGATGCTGGGGGTAAGGCTTCCGGTCATGCCGCGCGCCAGCGAAAACACCAGGCCCACCACCAGGATCATGAGCATGTGGTGCCAGGCAGGCCAATATTCCTGCACATGCAGGCCGGCAAATAGGACGGCGGTGGTCACTACCGCAAAGCGCATTCCTGCCGCACGCTCAAAAACCGCAAAGAGCAGGCCGCGGAATATCAACTCCTCAACCACGGGCGCCACGCTGATGGCAAACACGCCGATGGCGAAGGAGGCGGTCCGGGAATTGAACAACTTCTCCAGGGGGAAATCTTGTACATCCGGCCCAATCACGAGCGCCATGCTGACGACAATGGCGAGCCCCCCACCCCCCAGGAGATATCCCGCCACCTGCCGGGCCGTGGGCCTTCGCCATCCCAAAGATTTCCAGAAAGGCTGCTGATGCTGGAGCCTGGCCAGGAGAAAAAGGAAACCCAGAATAAACACGTAGAAAACGCATTGCAGGATCAGCAGGAAAACGGGTTCTCGCCGCGCCAAATCCACCGGTGCATGCCATCCTGCGAAGGGTCGCAGCACAGCGTAGCCCATCAGCACCCCCAGCGTCGACACCAACAGAGCGAAGGGCAGAAAAGCTACGAACAACAGCAGATCACGCCATTTCCAGATCTCCCTTGGGGCGAGCGCCAGCATGGGAGGTTGTGGCGGAAGGCCCTCCGGCGGCGAACCACCCGCTTCTACGGAAAGGCTTTCCATTAGCTTTTCCCCTCGGCCAATTCCAGCAATGCTGCCACAGCCCCTTTCAACTGAGGGACGTCATGTTGGACTATTCGCCAGATCCGATCCAAATCGATTCCGAGATAATCGTGTACGAGGATATTTCGAAATGCCGTGATCCGCTTCCATTCGATTTCCGGATGGCTGGCTTTGAGGGGGTCGGAGAGGCGTTTCGCCGACTCACTGAGGCTCTGAAGATTCCGTAATACCGCATCCTGCAGGGTGTGGGTGGCAAGGAACTTTTCGCGGCCCTCGCTTGTGTTCTCTTCGATTCGCCGAATGGAGTCGAGGATGTGCTTGAGGTAGATGGAATCATCCTTCACAGTGGCAAGGCCTCTTGGAGCACGCGTTCCTTAAGATAAGGGTTCAGACCTTTTTCCGTGACGACCTCAACCTTGCATCCGAGAATCTCTTCCAAATCCAGGACCAGACCGGCGGGAAACCAGGAGCTGGTTTCCGGGCCGGTATCCACCAGAAGATCAAGATCGCTATCTTGCCGTGCTTCACCCCTCGATACCGATCCAAAGACACGCACGTTCATGGCGCCGTGCTTCGCGGCGATGCGCCGAATCTCCTCTCGTTTTTCCTCGAGCAGTTGGTCGATCTTCATGGAATACCTCCCATGGCAGCGGGAGATCCTTACCCCTCATGATAACCCTATTTCACCTCATAGTATATTAACGTTAGGTAGGTGCGAGCGGCGCTCGCCCACAGGCCGAACGCCGTTCGGCCCCACAAAAATCAGCCTCAAGAGCAGAATGTTTTCATGGAGACAACAGCAGGCTTAAACTTCTCAATCAGGGCGCGGTCCTCAGTAACCAGGGGGACGCCCAAGTCGAGCGCCAAGGCCACAAACTCGCAATCGTAAGCCCCGCAACCCGAACCGGCAGCCAGCCGGAGAACGCGCGAAGAGTCCATCTGATAACTGCTGTCTTTCATCAATCCCTCGGCGCGGCTCATAATATTCAGAATTTCGTCCAAGCTCAGAAACCCATGGCGCAAAGACTGAATCAGCACGTTTCGGAGCTCAGACCGCCAGAGCACAGGGGCGATCCAATCCGGATCCTTTTGATACACCGCGCGAGCGTCCGGCGTGAAGCCGCTTTTGATCAGAAAGTATGCGATTAGGTTCGTGTCAGCGACGATCAAAGGCGTCCTTCATTCTTGGCCGCACGTAAGAACTCCTCCGTGAGATTCACGTAGGGCATTCGTTTCCGCATTGCATCAACCTTTGCCAGAAATTCCTTGGGATCCACGCGATGATGAGCCCCGAGAACCTTTTCCAGGCAGCAAATAGCTTCGCTGTTGATGCTGCGCCGGTGTTGCGTGGCACTCTCCTTGAGCCGCTGGTGGAGCTTTTCGGGAACATTCTTGATGGTCAGTGTTGCCATGCTCAATCCTCGCTCTTCCAAAATGCATCCATAATGGAAGCATACGGCAGTTGTGAGATAACTGTCAAGAATGCGCACGCCAGGGATTGCCGTTCATCAGTGCGGCGCGTGCCTAAGCTTGTCACTCGTCACTTGTCACTCGTCACTGCCTTTGCCCCGCCATTCAGCAGTGGCGCCAGCGCCTGGCCGGTGTAGGACTTCTTCACGCGCGCCACTTCTTCCGGAGTACCTTGCGCCACGATGCGCCCACCACCCTCGCCGCCTTCCGGGCCCAGATCGATGATCCAATCGGCTTGTTTCACGACATCGAGGTGATGCTCGATGATGATGACGGTGTTGCCGAGGTCGGTCAGGCGATTGAGCACTTCCAAAAGCTGCTTAACGTCGTCGAAGTGCAGGCCGGTGGTGGGTTCGTCCAGGATGTAGAGCGTGCGGCCTGTCTGGCGGCGGCTGAGTTCGCGGCCCAGCTTGATCCGTTGTGCCTCGCCGCCGGAGAGGGTGGTGGCGGGCTGGCCCAGATGAATGTATCCCAGGCCCACGTCCACCAGGGTTTGCAGCTTCAGGCGAATTTGCGGAATGTTTTCAAGCAGCGGCAGCGCGTCATTCGCCGTCATGCCCAGCAGGTCGGCAATGGATACACCCTTGTATTTCACCGCCAGCGTCTCGGAGTTATAGCGCCGCCCGCGGCACACTTCGCAGGTCACGAAAACGTCAGGGAGGAAGTTCATCTCGATGCGCCGCAGCCCCTCGCCCTGGCACGCTTCGCAGCGGCCGCCTTTCACGTTAAAACTGAAGCGCCCGGCGCGATAGCCGCGTTGGCGCGATTCCGGCAGCATGGCAAACAGGTCGCGAATGGGGGTGAAGACGCCCGTGTACGTGGCGGGGTTGGAGCGCGGCGTCCGTCCGATCGGCGCCTGATCGATGACGACGATCTTGTCGAGGTGCTCCAGGCCGCTGATGGCACGGTGCGCACCCGGCTCCTCGATGGCGCGGTAGAGCTTCTTGGCAATCGCACGATGCAGGATATCGTTAACCAGCGTCGACTTTCCCGAGCCCGACACGCCCGTCACCACGGTCAGCAGCCCCAACGGAAACGGCACGTCGATGTTCTTCAAATTATTAGCCCGCGCCCCCAGCACGGTGAGAAGTTTTCCGTTCATAGCCCGCCTTTTGGCCGGCACCGGAATACTCAGCTCCCCCGAGAGGTACTTTCCAGTCAGGGAATCCGCTGTGGCGGCGATCTTATCGGGCGGCCCCGCCGCCACCAAATACCCACCCTGCTTGCCCGCGCCGGGACCGAGATCGATCACATAATCGGCGCGGCGAATGGTTTCCTCATCATGCTCGACCACCAGTACGGTGTTGGCCATGTCGCGCAAATGCTCGAGCGTTTGCAGCAGGCGCTGATTGTCGCGCGGGTGAAGCCCGACACTGGGCTCGTCGAGCACGTAGAGTACGCCGCGCAGCTTTGAGCCGATCTGAGTGGCGAGACGGATGCGCTGGCTCTCGCCGCTGGAAAGCGAGGACGCCGACCGGTCGAGGCTCAAATACCCAAGCCCTACAGCGTTGAGAAATTCCAAGCGCTCGCTGATTTCGTTCACAATGCGCCGCGCCACCTTCTCTTCGCGCGGGGTGAGCTCCAGCCCGGCCAGCACCTCCTGTGACTTGATCACCGGGAGCGCGGTGAGGGCGGCAATGGAAAGGTTCATCACCGTTACGGCCAGGCTTTCCGGCTTCAGGCGCTTGCCCTGGCATTTGGGGCACGGCACGGCCGACATGTACTGGCCATACCACTCGCGGTAACTTTCCGAACGCGCTTCGGCATACCAGCGATCGAGCAGCGGCAGGATTCCGGCGAAAACCGTCGATGCGGGGGCGTCCTCCTTGATTTTTCCGTAAAGCAAAAGGTTCTGGGTTTTCCGCGGCAGGCGTTCAAAGGGGGTTTTCAGGTCGAAGCCGATCTGCTCCGCGGCGCGCATCAGGCTGCGCTGGAGGAAGCCTGAGCCCGCGCCGGGGCCTAGCCCGCCCTCGAGCAGGGGCCGTGACCAGTCCACAATAACCTTGGCGGGGTCGAACGTATACAGGCTGCCGAGCCCGCGACACGCCGGGCAGGCGCCGTAGATGCTGTTAAAGGAAAACGAGCGCGGCTCGAGGGCGGGAAGACTCGTGCCGCAGTCAACACACGCCCATTCCTGTGAGTATAGGCGCTCCTCGCCATTCACCACCGCCACTTGCACGATTCCTTTGGCGAGCTTCATGGCGGTCTCGAGGGAGGATGCCAGGCGGCTCTCGATTCCGGGCTTCAACAGCAGGCGGTCGACGACGGCTTCGATCGTGTGATTTTTGCGCCGGTCAAGTTTGATCTCCTCATCCAGTTGGCGCAGTTGCTTGTCCACGCGCACGCGCACGAAGCCTTCCGCGGCGAGTTGGTCGAAGAGCTTGCGGAATTCACCCTTGCGCCCGCGCACAATGGGCGCCAGGATCATCACGCGGTCACCTTCGCCATTACCGCCGGCGCCGCCTTCGCGCAAAGCCATGATCGACGCCACGATGTGCTCCGTGGTTTGGCGGGAGATTTGGCGTCCGCACCGGTGGCAGTGCGCCACGCCAATCGACGAGTAAAGCAGCCGCAGATAATCGTAGATTTCGGTGATGGTGCCCACGGTGGAGCGCGGGCTGCGGCTGGTGGTCTTCTGCTCGATGGAAATCGCCGGGCTCAGGCCCTCGATGGTATCCACGTCGGGCCGCTCGAGTTGGTCAAGAAATTGGCGCGCGTAGGCGGAGAGCGTCTGCACGTAGCGGCGCTGGCCCTCGGCATAAATCACATCGAACGCCAGGCTCGATTTGCCCGACCCGCTCAGCCCGGTGACCACCGTCAAGGTGTTGCGTGGTACCTCGACGCTGATGTTCTTCAGGTTGTGCTGGCGAGCACCCCGAACCGTAATCCGGTCAATCATTCGCCCTGAACCCTACAGTGAGGAATTTCGAGAAAACCCCAACCTTCCATCCTAATTCCGCGCTGAGCGGGGGTCAAGCGGATGTCGTGGCACGGCGACGTAGCACGGCCATCCTGGCCGTGTCGGTGTGTCGAAGCGGGAGCGTCCCGCCCGCGCTTCGTTATGGATGGGTATTCGCACATGGGCGTTCAGCGTTGCGCGGTGCGGCAGGACCGCATAAAATGAGCACCCACACAAGAATTGCGAGCGCGACGAATGCTGAAATCCTTGAGCGCAAGACTCGGTCAGGTGCTGATCCTTTACGGAGGGGGCGGACTGTTCGTGATGTCGTTTCTGGACTCCTCGCTGATTCCGTTTCCCGTCGTGAATGATCTGGCGCTGATTGTGATGGCCAGCAAACGGCCTGCCTTGTGGCCTCTCTATGCCCTGGCAAGCACCCTGGGATCGGTATGCGGCGCCTATCTCCTTTACGGAATCGCGCGCGGCGGAGGAAAGTTTTTCTTCCGCAAGACTACGCCGCATGCCATTGCCCATGCCCAGCGCTGGCTTGAGCGTAACGACTTCATGGCCGTTCTGGTGGCGTCGATACTGCCTCCTCCAGCGCCCTACAAGGTGTTCGTCCTCACGGCTGGCCTGCTACGCGTCAATGCGCTACATTTTGGTTTGGCGCTGCTGGCGGGGCGCGGGTTGAGGTTTGCCGCCGATGCCTGGCTGGGGGCGCGCTACGGCGTCCAGGCGGAGGATTACCTGCGCCACAACTTGGGTTGGGCCTCCCTGGCAGCCGCAATCATGCTGGTTGGCTTGGCGCTGCTTCAACGGTGGGTGAAGGATAGAGGTTAAAGGGTAAAGGATAAAGGATAAAGGGTAAAGTATAGAGTGGACCTAACAATTATAACTTGCCCCGAGAGACTGGAAGAGGAGGCAGGCATGTGTTTACCCTTTACCCTTTACCCTTTGCCTCAGTCCCGCCGCGGGCCCGCAAAGTAGAAGGTTTCGGAGCGGGTCTGTAGGTTCTTGTCCAATTCCACTTCCAGGGTGAAGCCTCGCGACTGCGCCGCAGCGTGATAAAACCGCAGATCACACATGCTCACAGAATAGCCCTGTTCACTTTCATCCACTTGCGCCCAGGGGAAGCGCGCAAAATTGAGAAAAATTTTCCCCGCCCGTGTGTTCATTGCCGCTGCGAGCGCGGGGGACATGGGCGGCTTTTCGAAAGTCCCCATTTCTTCCGGTAGGCCATTCGTATCAAGTGCATTCACGCGGACAACGTGGAATGAACTTTCGGTTTCGACCACACCCGTCCAGGTGAAAGGATTCAACGCCACGGGCAACGCGCTGAATCGTTGGGCGTCCTCGCCCGAGTAAGTGTGGCTGTCAAGGATGCTCAGCGCGCGTCGATGAGCGAAATCGCGAATTCCCCAGAGCGCCACCATGGCGCCCAGACAAAAAATGGCGCCGGGGACCAAACGCGGCTTCCGCGCCCCCACTTCCTCTGAAACCACGCGCAGCAGCCAGGGCACCGCCAAGCCCAGAATTAACAGGGCGAGAAGAAGGGGATCGAAAATCGGCATGATATCCCACGCGTACCATCGTCCACTGAAGGGCAGGAAGGGCCGGACGCCATACGCGTTGGTGAAATCGAGCAGTAGATGGCTGCCTGTTCCCAAAAAGGCCGCAAGCAGCAGCCAACGACTGTTGAGGGGAAGGCCGGGCTTGGGTTGGACCCTCTTTCCCACCCAAAATATGAGACCCGAGAGGAGAACAGCTAAAAAGATGATACCTACAAAAGAATGAGTAATCCCTCGATGGTATTTCAGGTATGTGACGCTGTCCTTAAGGCCTGAAAGGACGTCAATGTCCGGAGCATTGGCGCAAAGAATCAACGTCAGTGTCGCAAAACGCGTCTTGCGATTCAGCCCCGTTTGGCTGATGGCGACGGCGGTCAGCGTGTGGGTCAGGTTATCCATCGCGAAAACAGGAGTTAGAAGGCCGGAGTCGGGAGTCAGAATGCGATAGACGGTTGATAGTCGACGGCATTCGGACTCCTAGCTTCTAACTTCTTACTTCTATCTCCTGCCTTACGGCACCAGCAGGGTTAGCGCGTCGGGCACGATTTCGAATGTCGCGGGTATCGTCCCCCCCAGTTCACCATCGAGTTCAAAACGGATGGTCGTGGCGGCGTCAACGGGGGTACAGGCCACCTCGGTGCATTGATCGAGCGAGACGCCCTTCAGACGCAAATGCTGGCGCGCCAATACCGCCAGGGCATAGACCAGGTAGCGCAGACGGCTGCGGCTGGGAAACGAGCACACCGCAAAGCGCGGCTGGAAAAGACCCGCAGTGGGTGCCAGATGAAGCCACCCGGCATAGAGTCGGGTGCGATGTATCACGGCGAACGTACCCTGCCGTTCAAGATTGTTCAGGCGGCAGGAAAATCTCGGGAAGGGGTAGCGCACCAGTTGGCGGAAGGCTTCCATAACATAACCTGCCACGCCAAAATTGGTTTTCAGCCACCAGGAAAGCTTGTACACAATCTCCGCGTCGTACCCGATTCCCGCCACGCTGATGTAATGCCGGGAGCAGGCGCGAGGGGCGAGTCCGCTGGAAGGCGGCGGAGCCTGCTCTCCCCCCCAGTGGGCGCGGCCGAGGGCGATGCGGCGGGGTGTCCAATTCCGGAGTTGGTGGGCGGCGCGGACAGGATTGAGGGGAAGCCGCAGTTCGCGGGCTAATATGTTCGCGGTGCCACCGGGCAGGATTCCAAGGGGCACATGGCTCGGCGCCAGGCCATTTATAACTTCGTTGATGGTACCGTCCCCGCCACAAGCCAGGACCACGTCGGCTCCGTTCGCGACCGCGGCCTGTGCCAACTCGTGCGCCATGTCGGGCCGCGCTGTGGGCGCCAGCTCAATTTCAAGGCCTGTTTGGCGCAGCACGTCGGCGGCTTGGCGGACCTCGCGCTCCCGCCCGGCAGGACGCCGCCCCGCAACCGGATTATAAATGAGGATGCCTTTTTTCAATTTTGGATTTTGGATTTGCGATTTTGGATTGGAGATAAAGATCCGCCCACAGGCACGGCGGGCAAGTGCGCCCTTCAATCCAAAGTCCAAAACCTAAATTCCGGTCACTGCTCCGAGGGGATCGACGGGATATCCACGCCGCTGACGACTTTCCTGGCAATCAGGTCGCCGGTTTTCTTGTTGGTGTCGACGTCGACGAAAATCCTATCGCCCACTTTGAGCTTGTCGAATGAACTGGCCTTACCGTCCTGGGTATATTTGGTTTTCTTGTTGAGCTTGAAGGCTTGGTCCACACCGAACTTGGTCTGGGTCAGGATCAATTCATTCGGCTTCTTTTCTTTGATGACCCCATAGAGATAATCTTGATACTTGATCGCGATAGAGGTGGGGTCACCAAAACGCCCCGTACTCGACGTGACCGGCTGCTTGTCCGATTGCGGCGCCGCCGCCAGGGTGGCCAGGCACACGGCTGCGAGCGTGGTCGTCACAAAAACCTTTCGCAGCTCCATAACCAGTACTCCTCCTGATTTTTGCCTTTCCCCTAATGACACTAGCAGCCGCATTGCAGCCGTGTCAAGACTGGGAAGCGCTGGAGATGTGTGTCGCGGTGCGGCGGCACGGGCAGCCTGCCACGATTCATCGGGTTCCCGCCCGTGAGCGTTCACGGCCAAGATGGCCGTGCCACGCACGGCAGCACCCACGGTATAATTGCGGAACCCTTTTTGCCGTGAATGCATGGGGGGACAGGGGAGGCCGTGGCCAAAAACATCGAAAAGGAAATTACCGAACTGCGCGAGAAGATCCGTTACCACGAGCACCGCTACTATGTCCTCGATGATCCGGAGATCTCCGACTTTGAGTTCGACAAGCTGATGCAGCGCCTGAAGGAGCTCGAACTCCAGCATCCCGATCTCGTCACGCCCGACTCTCCTACGCAACGCGTGGGAGGCGCGCCCGCCGCGGAATTCCCCAAAGTCCGGCATCCGGCGCGCATGATGAGCCTCGACAACACATATTCGATCGACGATTTGCGCGATTTTGACCGCCGCGTGCGCGAGTTGACGGGCCGTGACCGGGTAGAATACGTGGCGGAACTGAAGCTCGACGGTCTTTCCATGGCGCTCACCTATCAGGACGGCGCGCTCGCACATGGCGTCACGCGTGGTGACGGCGAGGTGGGCGAGGACGTGACCTCCAACATCCGGACGATTCGCTCCCTTCCGTTGCGGCTCGAGGCAAAGAAGCTGAAGCTGATCGGCAATCCGGCGCGATTTGAAGTGCGCGGTGAAGTCATCATGACCCGCAAGGCGTTTGAGCAGACCAACGCCCAGCGTGAGGCAGCGGGCGAACCAAAGTTTGCCAACCCCCGCAACTCCGCAGCGGGTTCCATCCGGCAGCTCGACCCGCGCATTGTGGCGGAGCGCAAGCTCGACATGTTCGTTTACTACCTATTGGTGAAAGGTGTCGAACTGCCTGGCGAGCACGCGCGGGCGCTCGAAACCCTCGCCAAGATGGGCTTCAAGGTCAATCCCCATTGGCGGCGCTGCCCGGCGTTTGACGATCTGTTGGCGTACATTCAGGAGTGGGAATCCAAGCGCGACAGCCTGGATTACGAGATTGACGGGATTGTTATCAAAGTCAATGACACGGGCCTGTGGCCCGAGTTGGGCACAACCGCCAAGTCGCCGCGCTGGGCCGTGGCTTATAAGTATTCCCCTCGCCAGGCTAAGACACGCGTCGTCACAATTCGCCCGCAGGTGGGCCGCACCGGCACACTTACGCCGGTGGCGGATTTGGAGCCTGTGGACGTGGGTGGCGTCACGGTGAGCCACGCCACGCTCCACAACATGGACGAAATCAAACGCCTGGGCGTGAAGGCGGGCGACACCGTGCTGGTCCAGCGCGCCGGGGAAGTCATTCCTCAGGTCGTGGAAGTGCTCCAGCACGCGCCCGGCGGGGAAGAATTCGAGATGCCCAGCAAATGCCCGGTGTGCGGGGGCGAAGTGCATCGCGCCGAAGGCGAAGTGGCTTTCCGCTGCGTCAATGCTTCCTGCCCCGCCAAGCTGAAGGAATCACTGCTCTATTTCGCCGGGCGGCGCGCCATGAATATTGACGGACTGGGTGAGGCGCTGGTAGACCAACTCGTGGACAAAGGGTTGGTGCACGATGTGGCCGACCTCTACGACCTGACGCACCAACAACTAGCCGATCTCGAGCGCATGGGCGACAAATCCGCACAAAATCTCTTGGACGAAATCCAGCGAAGCAAGCAGGCGGAACTGGCGCGCGTGATCTTCGCCCTGGGTATTCGCTTTGTGGGTGAGCGCACCGGGCAGTTGCTGGCCGACCATTTTGGCTCGCTCGATAAAATTGCCAAGGCAACTCGGGAGGAACTGGTTGATGCGGAAGAAGTGGGGCCGCGCGTGGCGGAGGCCATTGAGGAGTTCTTCCAGGAAAAACGCAACCGCCAGGTCATCGAGAAGCTACGCAAGGCTGGCTTACAATTTGAGCAGGAGCAAACCCGCAAGACGGGCGGAAAACTGACAGGAAAGCAATTCGTGCTGACCGGCACACTGCCCACCTATTCGCGCGATCAGGCCAAACAGATCATCGAAGAGAACGGTGGGCGCGTGGTGGGATCCGTAAGCAAGAAGACCGATTATGTTGTGGTGGGTGCCGACCCCGGCTCAAAACTGGAAAAGGCGCGCGCCCTTGACATCAAGACCCTGGACGAAGCCGAGTTCAGGAAGTTGCTCGGATTGTGACGCGTGGCCTTGCCGCTGGGATCACGCTGTACACCTATCAAACCTGGGCGCAAAGCTCTGGAGTGCGGCAACTTGCTGCCAGTGTGATGGATTACGCAGAGCAAAGCTCTGCGGCCGGCTGACACGCAGAGTTTTGCTCTGCGCAATCCACGGCGACGCAGTCCGAGGCCCTTCTTCAAGTAATGCGCAGGGCTTTAGCCTCAAAGGGGGCAAAGGATAGCTCCATCGTTCCGTGTGACACCGTAATCGTTTCGTCTGCTCCCACCATTTCGCAACTTCCAAACCCGGCAGGCAGGGTGAAACGGGCCTCGACAGGATTGAGATCGGCGTTGACGGTGAATAGCACCAGGCCTTTCCCGGAAGGCCGGGCCGTCCATTCGATCCCCCGATCGAGACTGTGGCCGGTGTCATGATACTCGATCCTCAGCGATATCTTTTGTGCCGGGGCAGCCAGTTCCGGCGCCATCTGCGCCAATTCGCTGAGCACCACGCGGAGGTCGTTCCAGATCGAAGCCGCGGGAGGTGCGCTGGCCAATCCCCAGTACAGCAAACCATCGGCTCCATGGATGATGGCCTGGTAAGCCATGGACTTCAATTGTGCGCGATCCGGGTAGAGGACCATGGCGGGGTCACGGTCCTTATCCCGCAAGTCCTCCCAGGCGAAGGCCTGGAGCACCATGAACACCGCGCGCGAAGGCCCCGCCACCCGGCGCATCTTATCAGTGCACTCGCCCACCTGGCTGATGGTTGCATTGAGGAAGTCGCCTTGCCGCCCTGTCGGCCAGAGGGCGTACATTTCGCGAATGCCGTGGGGAATTACCGGGTAGATATCGGTGGCGATAATTTCCGCTCCGGCGTTGTATTTCCGCAAGGTACTTTCCAGATTCACCGGGGCATGATTCAGATAGAGGGGGTGGGTGGGATCGAGTCCCCTTACAAAATCGTGCGTGGCGATGATCTGCTCCGGAGAGACGCGTGGCTTGCGGCTTTTCCAGATGTAGGCGGGCTCGTCCTCGGTCTCCCAAAACAGCAGGGCGGGATCGTGGCCGAACTGCTCGACGATTCCGCGAATTCGCGACTCATCCGCAGTGCGGTTCTTTTCGGAAATCGATCCCAGGCTGACCCATGTGCGCAAGATGTGTTCCCGGGCCCGATCGAAGTCCTGGGTTGAGGGTGCCACGTGAACGAGGTTGCACCCAGCCTCCCGCGCTTCGCGCCAGGGGTCCGCAACCTTTGGGAGGTTGTAAAGCCCCAGCACGAATTGACGCCGCCCTGAGGGGAGAACCCCAACCTTCTCACTGCCAGAACCAGCAGTGCACCCGAGCAGCCACGGCGCAGCCAGATAAGAAAAAAAGTTTCGGCGTAACATTTAGGGAATCATCTCCTCAGCGGCAGAGATCAATTTTGCCCGGTAATCCATCCAGGTCTGATAATCCGGCGCGTAAGTGTGGAAGTGCCGGCTGATATCCGTGGCGTTCTCCTGCCCGCGTGTTACAAATGCCACAGCCTCATCGATGAGCGCCAGCGCGCCTTTCGCGTCCGGCGATGAAGAGGCTTTCGCTGCGCGCCGCAGCATGAGGAGTAATTCGTAATCCTGACTCCCCTCGCGTGAGGCCTCCCAGCGTTTGGTGGTTACTGGTCCCTGCGGCCCTGGGTAGGCGACGCCGTACTCCGAATCGTGGCTGGGTATCCAATAGTTTTTGCTCGAGTAGACCCAGTAACCGCCGCCATTCATCCCGAGTTGAAAAGCTATCCACGGCTTCATGCGATAAAAGCCCAACGGGTCAAGGCCGCGTTGGTCTCCGGGCGCTTCGTAATGCCAGAACTGTTTCGCCTGGCTGAACACCGCAGTGAGTTCGGCGGGGTAGAGGCGGAACAGGTGCAGGTCGGGACACCATACATCCACCAACCCGGCGAGTGGAGTTATCACCGACGGCCATGCTCCCCCGGCCGGATTTGTGTACACCTGCATCTGCGGATCGGCAGCCTTAACGCGCTTTACCGCTTCCACGTAGAGATCGACGCGGCGGTCCCCGCCATTCAGGCCCGGCTCGTCTTGCAGATACAGAGCGTAATCCGCATCACTCAGGCCCAATGACCGCATATGATCCCCGTACCAGTGCAATGCCTGGCTGTAGGCGGCATCCCGCGTTGCCTGGTCAGGCGAGCAGCCCGCAGGCCACTTCGGCTCGGCCGAGCCATCAATCATAAAGAACGCGCCGGGCAACCGTGTGATCAATCGATCGGCTGCGGCCGCGTCGCCCGCGGCCACGGTCCCGTCGCAGTTCACACTCACGATAGGTCCCGGGATGTTAAAGACATTGGTGCGGTGCTCCACGGCGTCGCGTATCGTCGCCTCCAGGAGGTGCTCATCGCTGATGGAGGAGAGATAGAGCCAATTGCAATGCTTGTAGCTGAAGCGCTCAGGCAGCCGCACACGCGACACCGTGATCTCCATAGGAATTTCAATGGGGGGCGCAACCCGCTCAAGGATGGAAATCCGAACCGCGGCGGCGTGCTTCCCGGGTTCCAGCGAACGGCTGTGCAAGGTGAGCCAGACTTCGCGGGTTTCAGTAGGCCCCAGCCGAAGCGTTTGATCCCTGCCGAGCAGCGGCAAGGGGTCCTCCTGGGGCTTCCCGGTGGTATCGGGCACGACCATCGGCACATCGCGAAACTGCACAGCGGCCGGAAGCGTGGCGCGCAAAACCAAGGTGAGGGGCCGCGCCGTGACATTGGTGAGCGCCACAGCGGTGGATGCGTATTCGTTCCCCAGCATTCGCACCTGAATCCCACCTTTGGAAATCCCCTCCTCTTCCAAAAGCGTCATGGAATTGTGTTGTGTCCAAGGGTTACGCACGACTTGAACCATGACTGGATCCGGTGGCCGGAGCTTTTCCACGGCTGCCGCCAGAGCCCGGTCGTAATTCGCCTCCGCTTGAGCGGCATCGTAGTCTTCCACTCTGCCGGAGGCGAGAGCGAGTTGGCGTGCCGCGGAAATTCGTGCTTTCAGGTAGGCCGCCAACTCTCCTAGTGCATTGGGCACGGGCAGGTTTAGGTCAGCGTTGACACGATAAGTCGTGCGCTCGATCCGAAGCAGCCCGGAGCCGGGTCCAAACCACTCGGCCGTCACTTCGTAATTTCCTGGTTTCGGGGCGAGTAACTCCCCGGTGACAATCTCGGCGGATTCGGGCTTGAGAAGAGTGACGTGAATTGTGCCATCAGGATCTACGACGCGGAGTGCCACCAACTTCGCTCCCTCCGAGGGCTCCCGGAGGGTGGTAGTGCCCAGGCTCACAGTTACGATTTTTGTTGTGCCTGGCGCGGGCCCCCTGGCCGGGCTCGCGGATGCGCCCGATGGGAAGGGGGGTGGCCCCGGCATGCTACCCTGCAAGCCTGTCCAGAGAATCTTAGCGCCAGGATTCTGCGTTAGGTGGTACGAAATGAGCTTACCGGAACCTCCGGCAACCAGCAGGTGGACATCGTTATCATTCTTCCAACGGCAGAGAATAGGCGAACCCGCGCCGCCGCCCGGCAATTCCCAGGAATCCACGACAGCGCCGCCGGCGTCGACGGCATATAGATTTTTCCCGTTCACACTATCGCCGCGGGTCACTTGGAACAGCGTGGCTTGCCCTTTGCCTTCCAGATCAGCGATGGCGGGGGCAGAGTAGATCCCTCTCCCGTCAAGGTGCACGTTCCATCGCGGCTGGCCATGGGAATCTATGCAGTACACGCGGTTACTCTTGTCGCCGAACAGAACTTCGGGCGCGCCATCGCCATCAATATCGGCCACCGAGGTGGACTGATACGATTGCAGCAGCGACGGGGCGCGCCAGAGCATTTTCCCGGTTTTGGCATCGAGCGCATCAAGACCTTGGAACGCCCCCACGAAGGATGTGGCGACCATCACCACCGATTCCCCGGAACCAAGCGATGCAAGAATGGGCAGCGCCCGGCCGATAGGACTGTCTACTCG
>JBEKNU010000072.1:0-40890 GCA_049522495.1 Terriglobia bacterium | reverse complement strand
GATCATGCTGGCCATTCCCATGGGGTTCATAGGGGTATTGGTAATCCTGCCGCTCACTCACAGCACGCTGAACGTGATGTCGTTAATGGGAGTGCTGATGCTCATCGGCATCGCCGATTCCAACAGCATCCTGATTGTGGATTTCGCGCATAACCTGGAGACGCAAGGAATGTCGCCCGCTGATGCGGTGATCACGGCTTGCCGCGTGCGCCTGCGGCCCATCCTGATGACCTCGCTCGCCACGATCATCGGCATGATTCCGATGGCGATGAAGTTAGGGACAGGCGCCGAGCAGTACACGCCCATGGCGCGCGCCATTATCGGGGGGCTGACGTCGTCGGTCATTTTGACCATTTTTATTGTTCCCGCCGCGTATCTGCTGGTATACGGTCGGAAGCAGGTAAGTCCGGCCACCGGACCCAAGGAGGTTGGGGAATGAGACATTTTGTACTTCGGCGCAGAGCCTTACTCCTCCTGTGCAGCCTCGCCCTGACCCTGGCGGCTGCTCAGCCCACACTAGCCCAACCCCAGCAAGGGGCCAAGCTCACGTTGAAAGACGCGGAGGCGATGGCGTTGCGCAACCATCCCTTGTTGCAGGTTGCCACCTTCGATGCGGAAGCGGCCAACCAAGTCGCCCGCGAAGAGAAATCGGCCTATTACCCCACCGCCACGGGAAGTCTCACGGGGGCAGGGGCGTTGCCCAACAGCCGCATTGCCGCAGGCTACCTCAATAACCCGCTGATCCTGAACCGCGAATCGAACGGCCTGGAAGTTCAGCAGCTCATTACCGACTTCGGGCGCACGTCCAATCTGGTGAGTTCGGCGCGGCTGGGAGCAAGGGCCGCATCAGCGAGCGCGCAGCAAACCGCCCAGGACGTCCTGCTCGCCGTCAATCGCGCCTACTTCGGCGTCCTGCGTGCCGAGGCCGTACTCAAGGTAGCTCAGGAAACGGTGAAAGCGCGCCAGATTCTTGCCGATCAGATCACCACCCTCGAGAAAAACAAGCTGCGGTCTCTCGTGGACGTCAGCTTCGCCGAAGTGGACTTGGCGCAGGCGCAGTTGCTGCTCGTGCAAGCGCAAAACAACCAGAAGGCGTCTTACGCAGACTTGGCTGCCGCCCTCGGACTCGCCAATCCCCAACCGTTCGACCTCGCCGAGGAGCCGATGCCCCCCGCGCCACTCGCTGACCCCACCGACTTGATCGTTCAGGCCCTCCAAGATCGCCCGGATCTCTCCAGCGCGCGCTTCAGCCACGAGGCGGCGTTGCGTTATGCCCGCGCCGAGCGCGATTTGTGGATGCCCACCATCAGCGCCACGGGCGAAGCGGGCCTTACCCCGGCTTATCAAGTCCCGCTCAGCGACCGCTACGCTGCGGCAGGCATCAATGTGAATATTCCGATCTTTAACGGGTTTCTCTATTCCGCCCGCCACCAGGAAGCGAACCTCCGCGCCCAAGCAGCGGACCAGGCCATGCGCGACCTTGCTGACCGCATTTCGCGCGATGTGCGCACCGCCTGGCTCGATGCCGGTACCGCCTATGAGCGCCTGGCTGTCACCGCCCAGTTGCTGAAGGAGGCCACCTTGGCGCTCGACCTCGCACAGGGCCGCTACAAGCTTGGACTCAGCTCGATCGTCGAACTCTCGCAAGCGCAACTGAATCTGACCCAAGCCCAAATCGCTGGGACCAGTGCCAAGTACGATTTCCAGGTTCAGTCCGCAGTCCTTTCCTATCAGACTGGACAGTTGCGCTAAGAAAATCTCTGCTCCTTCGAGCCCTCATCGCGTTTATACTCCCTGTGCCGCCGTGCCGAAACTCTGGTTTCTTGGACAAGCGATTGGCGCGGCGTGTGGGCCCCCATAAGCGATTGGGCGCCACAAGGAGCGAACGTATGGCAAATTACCGTGTCAGGAGATTAGGTTTTCTTCTTAGCCTGACCTTGTGCACTCTTATCTTCGGCATTAGTTCCGTGAGCAGGGCCCAGCAGGCTGCCACGCCGCCGCCGAGCGGAGAATCGGAGGCGCAGCGGACCGCTTGGTTCAGGCAAGCTAAATTCGGCATGTTCATCCACTGGGGTCCGTATTCTCTGGCCAGCGTCGAGGCTTCCTGGCCCATCATGAGGCCTGAGGCCCATTGGAACATTACCGAGCCGGAGTACGTGGCGCTTTACAAGCGATTCAACCCTGTGCAGTTTGATCCCAAGGCCTGGGTGAGTTTGGCCTCGGAAGCCGGAATGCGCTATATGGTTTTTACCACCAAGCACCATGACGGGTTCTGCATGTTTGACACTGCCCTGACGGACTATAAAATCACCAATACGCCTTACGGCAGGGATGTCACCGCCATGCTCGCCAGAGCCGCTCACGATGCCCACATGCCGTTGGGTTTTTATTACTCCTGCCCGGACATGCACCACGCGGGTTATCGCGACACGTCCAAACTTGCCAGTGCGAATTGGCAGGGCGAACCTTCGCGGCGGGAGTGGGCGACCTATCTCGATTTCATGGAAGGTCAACTGCGGGAACTCCTCACCGAATATGGCCCGGTGGCCGTCATCTGGTTTGATGGCGGCGGAAAGAAATATGACGGGCAAAGATTCTTCGATCTCATCCGCCATATCCAGCCCGCCACGCTGGTGAACAACCGGATCGGCTTGGATGCCGATTACGCGACTCCCGAACAATTCATCCCCGACCGCATTCCCACCAAGAGCAACATCAAAAATCTGCACGAACTCGTGAAGTCCCAAGCCCCCGCGCCGGCGTCTCTGCCCGCCCCCGATGACGTCGAGCTCTGGGAAACCTGCATGACGATCAACGGCACGTGGGCTTACAACAAGAATGATACGGCCTACAAGTCCGCAAAGGAGCTCATTCAGGATTTGGTCAACGTGGTGAGCAAGGGTGGAAACTTGCTCCTGGACGTGGGCCCGACTCCGGAGGGAACCATTCAGCCGGAATTTGTGGAGCGGCTCCAGGCCATGGGAAATTGGATGAAAGTCTACGGGGATTCCATCTACGGAACAACTTACGGCCCGCTGCAAAACCTGGCGTTTGGCAAAACCACCGCGAAGGGAAAGCTTGTGTACCTGCACGTGTTCGATTGGCCCCATGAGGGGCAATTAGAAGTGCCGGGGTTCCAGGGGCGTGTTGTGCAGATCACCGAGTTGGGTGACAAGAAGAAACTGAAGTTTCAGCAGTCAAGCGATAGGTTGATCATCCTGGTGCCCCCCACCGCTCCGGACCCGAACGACAGCGTTCTGCAAATCGCCACCCGCTAGCACGGGGACCTCACCACGCTTGAGCGCGCATTGGAGGCTGCCGCTAGGGCACATCTCCGAAGATTTCGAGGAGCCCCAGCGCCACGCGCCGCGCTCGCATCCCGGCATGACGCGTGGCGATAGGAAGTCACTCCTCGCGGGGAGGAAGCTCATTCCTTCAGGGTCTGGGCCAGGTAATTTGCCAAGCCCAGTTGCTTGATGAGGTTCAGTTGAGTTTCCAGGTAATCGGCGTGCCGCTCCTCGTCGCGCAGATTACCGCGCAGCAGCTCCGCCGAGGCATTGTCGCCGGCCTTGGTGCAGATGGCGATCCCCTGGTTGTAACTGGCAACGGCGCCCGTCTCATCTTTCAGGCCAATGGCTATCTGCTCTTCCACGTCTTTGCCGATGTGGATTTTCGGCATCGACTGCACGTCGGGCGCACCCTCCAAGAAGAGCATGTGACTCATCAATTTCTCCGCGTGTTTCATTTCTTCAATGGCCCGCTTGGTGGTTTCACCCGCGAGCTTCTTGTAACCCCAACTCTCGCACATTTCGGCGTGGAGAATGTATTCATGCACCGCGCCCAACTCATCGGTTAATGCTCCCTGCAGGACTTGCAACACTTCCGGTTTACCTTTCATGGCAGACTCCTTGGAATCGAAGGGCTCTGCAATCACACCCCTACGCAGCGCCGTCATCGTGCGGACGAGAAGAGCAAGGTCAATCTTCGGCGCGGCTATTATACGCCTGGGAGCCTTACGCGCAAACCTCGCCGTGGCGGGCAGCGTCAGAAGGCGGGACTAAAAACCAGGTGGGCAGAAAGCGCCGGCCAGTTCCAGGGAGTACACCCTTTGCCAGGAATTTCGGGCGGACGAATTTTTGAGGCCACGGGTACCCCTAAGCCGGATTTTGCATTGTGGATAAACCACAAATGCCCGCTAATAACCGAGGATAAGGGCTCTGTGGCCGGTCTATGGGGTCAGGGACAAAAAGTCGCTCTTCGTCGTTTTGCGTCTATCCTTGGCGGTTCCCAACCTTAAACCCGGCACAAGATAGATTCGCCTGTTGGAGCCGACGTTTAGCGGTCATTTTGTCCCTTTACAGGGCGCGGAAAACCTACCCTTCATAAATTGGAGAGTAATTCCAGGGCGGGCAAAAGCATTTCACGCAAAGGCGCAAAGTCGCAGAGAGTGCAAAGGGCGCAAGCCAGTTAGTCCTTGCGAGTCTTTGCGCCTTGGCGTGAGATTGTTTTCTTTCACGGCTTCTCACCGTTGGGTTGCCCTCTATGCCCCAGCGGAAGGTCGAGTGGAAAATGCCGGGCGCGCGCGTCCACCCGGTTGGGCTAATGCCGGCCGAGCGTCTGAGGCGGGAATATGGTGGAATGTTCGTCGGCAAGCGTCGACAAACCGTAGTTGGGATACACATTGATGTTGGTCGTGTGATCGGGCCCCACGACCGGAATCGAGGGATCCACGGTAATGGAAGTGATTTTGGGGATTGGCCTGGCTGGGTACTGCGCGAACGCCGCTCCGCACAGCCACGCCGCCAACATAATCGATGCAACTCCACGAGGAACAGCCTTGGTCATGGTCTCCTCCCGGAATGGGTCTTTAGCGATTTCGGTTGTAAGGTTTTAACCCGTATTTATTTTCCCGCGGGCACCCTCTCATCGGCAATATTGGCCGTAGCGCGGACCTCCGCCTTTGAGGTCCGCGGTTCTTATCTGGACTCGCTTTCCACCAACCCGAGGGGAGGCGTCCGCCTTTGAGATCTTTGGTTTTTGCGAAGTCCGTAGCGCGGACCTCCGTCTTTGAGGTCCGCGGTTCTTACCTGGACTCGCTTGCCCGAACCCCAGGCGAGGCGTCTGTTTTTGAGATCTTGGGTTTTTGCGAAGGAAGAGCCGCGGACCCCAAGAACGGGGGTCCGCGCTACACGCTTTCAGCGATTCTAGGTTACTTCAATTGTTGCTGGACACGCTGCCCCAACAGCAATACGATTTCGAGCGTGAGCTTCGATTTAATGAATGCTCTGACCTTTTTCGTGTCGCCGCTCCTCTTAATAGGGGGGTGGGTGCAGTATTTCAACCTTCCCCGCCCTTCAGATTGGCGGTTGCGTGCAAGCCTACTTGGGCTGTCAGCACCCCTTCTGAGCATAGCAGTGTGGATAGCGACGCTCCTGCTAGCTCAGACGAGCCACTGGACTACCTCGAATCCGACTATCCATCACCTCATCGCTGTCGGTGTGTGGATTCCACTCGTCGGACTAGTGGTGGGTCTCGCCGGCCGGCCTCGGCTGATACTCTTTATTGTCCCATGCTGTATCGCGACCGTGTGGTTTTGGTTCGGCACAACGCTGCCTTGAGGTATCCGCTTCCGAAACCCCCGGCATTTTGGCGAGGATCAGGTGTAGGGGAGGCGGGTTGCGGACCGGCTGGCGCATGGCGAGCACAGCCATGCGACTCGCGATCCTCGCCGCGCGCGAGGATACTTTCTATGTGCTCATCGGCGGGCCTCATTTCGGGCCCCCGCTGTCTTGATCGTTTTTTCGAGACGCAGAGCTGCGCTCGCTCTGCGCCAGCCTGCCATTTCCCCCGTCATGGAAACTGACTTTGCCATTCGAGGCGTATAATGTTCGAGAGGCGGACAATTGCCATGGAAAAATGCCCGCATTGTGGTTCAGAGACTTCCGCAGGAGCCAGGTCCTGCCCATCGTGTAAATCTGACCTTGCTGCGGCAACGCCGACCGACGAACCCGGATATCACAAAATTAGTCGCACGGCCATCGCGAGCCTCGTTCTCGGAGTTCTGGGCCTCCTGTTAATCGCCATGCCCGCCCTGGAAATCTACCCGCCACCCTTGGGTTGGCCCAGGACGATCCTTGCAGACCTGTATATCTTGTTCATTTTGGCCCCCGTCCCAATCCTCGCCCTCACCTTGGGGCTCCTGTCATCTTCACGGATTAGGCGCAGTGCGGGTCGCAAGAAAGGAAGGGCCATAGCAGTCGCGGGGCGCATGTTGGGCTACCTGGGGGTTGGACTGATTGCCTTTTACAGTGCCGTGGGGACATGGATTTACAAGAACCTGGCTGGTCCTGATTACCCAACTTGCGAAGATTCGGCCGTGGGATCCATTAGGGTGTTAGAAATCGCTTTGATAACCTACGCCTCCACATACGACAAAGGCTTCCCGCTGACGCTGAGTGTACTCGGTCCACCAGCGAGCGGCACTGCCCAAAGCGCCGACGCTGCTGACCTCATCGATGCGAAACTGGCTGAGGGTATGCGGTGGCGATACTCCTTTACTTATCGTCCCGGGAAAAAGGAGAAAGACGGTCGAATCAGAACGTTTTCGATTCTAGGTGATCCGATAAGGGTCGACGCAAACTGCCGCACCCACTATTTCACTGATGAAACAGGCGTCATTCGGCACGATAGGTATAGGCCAGCCACTCAACACAGCCCACCCATAATCTACTGATATGAGCCGGGGGACGGGGACAGCGGGAAGTTACACCGGTTTTTTGTCCATGTGACGTCCCTCGGAGGGGGGAGAAAGGTTGGGGGAGGAAGGGTGTCAGGGGAGAAAGGGTGTCAGACCCTTTCCGTCTATGGTCCTTATATCTCCAGAGCGATTCTTAATGGGTGCGACAGGCGCGAGAGCTTCCCGGGCGAGAGGCTACCGACGAAGTCGGTAAGCCGGCTCTTGGGGATGCTGACCAGGCCATCGCAGCCAATCCAGCTCGGATGTTTCAATCCCTCTTGCGGCCCTACGGAGACCTCCGTTTCGAGTCCGTGGCCACGTGTGAACACCGGAGCGCAGACGACCGTGGGGAAACGGGAATCAACGAGGGTCTGGCGGCTGACCACGGTCATCACTCGTTGTTTCTTGGGGTCTCCGCCTCCGGGGTGGCGCAGCCGGTACATGTCTCCGCGCTTCATCGCTCCTCCCAGAGGTGGTCGAGCGACTGGTAGGCGAGCACATCTTGCATCTCGGCATTCAGGTCGTCGGCAAAGTGGTTGATTTTCTCCGCGTCACGGGCGTTGGCAGCGGCGCGTTCGCGGTGGGAGAGATACCCGCGCAGCACATTGTCAATCACCGCCGACCGGGAACGCTTTTTTCCCGCCACGCGATCGATGCCTCGAACGACTTCGCGGGACAGGGTGAGCGAAGTTTTCATTTTCGTTTTCATACTACCATTATACTACCTTTGGAAAACCGGGAAAGAGAGAAAAGGGCCGGCGGGGAAGAGCGGCAAAACGCCGACCCAGAACTAAAACTTGCTTTGGTTCATCCAACTCATCAGGGAGTGCTCGCTTCCTGCGGATGGTTCTTAGGGCGAGTCTTTACCCAACTGGCGTCGGAGTTCCGCACGCGGAAAGGAATTCCCCATGCTCAAGGCGGCGGCCCCCTATTTGATTGAGCAAAGGTATGAGGAGTATACCCCCGAAAAGCACGAGTTGTGGTCGGAGCTGGTTCGCCGGCGGAACGAGCAACTGAGTACGCTGGCCTGCCGGGCCTACCGTGAAGGATATGAGGTCATCGGGTTGCGGGAGGATCTCCTGCCGAACCTCTCGGAGAGGTCAAAGTGTACGGGAGCGGAATTATCAGCTCCCAGCGGGAATCGACCCATATCGTGCAGGGCCGTCCGGAAATTCAGCCCTTCGATCTGGGTCAAGTGCTCAAAACGCCCGTGAAAGTGGACGAACTACAAAGGGTCCTCTACATCATTGAGGACTTCAATCAAATCTATGCCGCTATGGAACAGGCGGAGAAACTGGCAATTCGCCAGTGAGGGGCGTAGCGCGGAGTCATCCCGGTCCGACCGGAATCACTCCGCGACTTTTCGCTATCGGGCATTAACACGTCTGAGGTTGACGCATACGGGCGCGGCGCCTCCCGTGTGTCACGGGGTCAGCAGCGGATGGTTTTTCGTTTCTGGCCGACGCGGCCGGCGGCCTCGATCTTTTCGATGTAGGCGGTGGCGAGCGGCACCTTACACGCCGTGTCGCCCACGTCCACGGAAACGGCGCCAATCTGGCGGGCGGCGGCCTTCGCCTGTTTCAACAAGGGCTGCACGTAACTTCCCACGGCAATAACAAAACCATTCATGGTGTGGCGGACGCGGTTCTGCGCGCTGCCAATTCCCTTCACCACCGTGTTGAGAAGGCCCTCGATTTCCGTAAGGTCCAGAGCATCGTCCGGCTGGGTGGCGACGAGTCCGGCGTACGTACACCAACCCGCGCAGGCCACGCGTTCCTTCTTGGACTTCATCCATTGGAGGGCCAGGTCGCGAGCGTGGGGATTCTCCACGGTGACCCAGGGGACGGTGTATTCCGCAATCATCTGGAGATTCGCGGCGCCCTCGGCCCAGGCATTCAACTCGGGTGGGGTCATCAGGGAGCCGTCGGCGACCATTCCGGCCAGGTACATCGCGTCCAGGTTCCCGGTTGCGTAGAGTTGGCACGCCAGAGCCTGCTGCCCTTTGATTTTCTTGGCGATGACCTTCAGGTCGGCGACGCTCACGCCGAACATGTTGTCCGTGGCCATGCCATGGCGTGCATAGATTTTGCGCGTCTTCTCCGTGCCCTTCTTTTTTAGGTCGGCCATAATGGACGCAACGGTAGCCATTGATTTCCTCCCTGTATAGTTCCTTACCCCTATTTCAATCCCAACGCCCGTGCGATCAGGGCGTCGCGCCAGCGGTCGGGCAAAGCGCGGCCGAGGGCGATCTGGAAGCTGGAGTGGTTGCCTACCACGTAACGCGTACGGGGACGCCGGGCGGCGAGCGCGTGTACAACAGCTTTGACCACCACCTCGGTTGACGCGGCTTTGGCCGCCTCTCGCTCGGTGCCTTCGCGAACGGCACGCAGGGAGGCTCCATACAACTGCAGGGCTTCCTCGGGAAGTTGCGCCCGGAGCGCCTCGGCGGCGGCCAGCGATTTACTGACGAAGGGTGTCTGAATGTATCCCGGCTCCACTATCGACACGTGAATCTTCCATGGCCGAAGCTCCAGGCGCAACGAGTCCGTCAAAGCTTCCAGCGCGAACTTGGAGGCGGAATAGGCGCCGGTAAACGGGCCGGAGATGAGGCCACTCACCGAACCCATATTCACAATGCGGCCTCGCGCTTTGCGCAGGCTGGGGAGGAAGGCTTGGGTGACGGCGATTTGGCCGACCACGTTGACCTCCAACTGGAGGCGCAGCGCCTCGAGCGGCAGGAACTCCAGCATCCCCCCCACGACGATGCCCGCGTTGTTGACCAGTCCTGCCAGTCCCTCGCCGCCCAGCGCCTCGATGACATTGCGGGCCGCTTGCCCAACCTCCGCCTCGTCGCTGATGTCCAGGCGGACCGGCACCAGCCGCGCGGACGCCCGCTGCCGCAGGGACTCACCATCCGCGGCTTTGCGAATGCCCGCGAAGACGCGATACCCCAGCATATCGAGGTGCAATGCGCACGCTGCACCGATCCCCGTCGATGCTCCCGTAATGACCACGGCACCCTTGTCTGCCATCGGCTCTCCTTTTTGCGGAGGGGTATAATATCAAAGGATTTGGGATTCAGGATTAAGGATTCAGGATCGCGGAGACGTGCCATGCGCTTCGATGCGGGTAGCGCGGAGTCATTCCGGTCCGGCCGGAATTACTCCGCGGTTTTTCGTCATCGGGTATTAACCGTCCGGCGGGCGCATGGCGAGCTCAGCCATGCGACTCGCGATCCTCGCCGCGTGCGCGAATACTTTCTTGATGCTCTTCCACGGACGTCATTTCGAGCCCCCGCCGCCTTGATCATTGTTGGAAACGCAGGACTGCCCTCGCCCTGCGCCAGCCTGCCGGCGAATGCAAGGGACGACAGCAAGTAGAGGGCAAGCAAGGGCTGCCAATGGAATTTCATACCCTCCCCCGGATGTTGAGATCTACCTCCACGCGGCGCTGATCAAAGCGCCGCTAGACTCTGGTAGCGGATAACTCGTCAGGGAGCTCCAGTATGAGTTGCTGCATGAACGCAGTATAAGGCAAGAAGAAACCGGAATGCACGCCACCAATCGGCGGGAGCGTTGTGTGCGGAGCCAGCCGAGTGTATAATATTGCTCACAGGAGAACTCAAGACGGGAGGTTTGGCTTAACTGTCCCAGTCCAGGGGGCGCTGCAAAGAGAGGTTGTTATGACCCCACGGAGGAGCCCGCCTAAGGTCGTCAAGGTCACCGGCAAATACAGGCCGGCGCTTGCCCCAGTAAACGAGAAGGCTCAACAGATCGATTGGGAAGCATTCCTCGGAGGAATCGCGCACGGGAAAATCGTTCTCGAATACGGCGCGAATCGCACCATCTTTGCGCAAGGAGACCCCTCGGATTCCGTGTTCTATATCCACCGAGGCAAGGTAAAGCTTGCCGTGACATCCAAGCAAGGCAAGGAAGCGATCGTCACCATTCTAGTCGCCAACGACTTCTTCGGTGAGGGTTGCCTGGCAGGCCAGCCGTTTCGGATCTCCACAGCCGTCGCCGTGAGCGATTGCACCCTTTCCCGGATCGAGAAGCCGCTGATGGCGCGCCTGCTCCACGAGCAGCACGGAATCGCGGAATTGTTCATCGCGCACCTGCTCACACGCAACACACGATTTGAGGAGGACCTCGTCGATCAGCTTTTCAATTCCAGCGAGAAGCGCCTGGCCCGGATCCTCTTACTGCTGGCGCATTTTGGCAAGGAAGGCAAAACCGAAACGATCCATCCCGGAATCAATCAGGAACACCTCGCCCAAATGGTGGGCACCACGCGGGCGCGGGTCAGTCATTTCATGAACAAGTTCCGGACGATGGGTTTTATCGATTACACGGGCACCGGCGCGTTGACGGTTCATAGCGGCCTCTTGAGCGTAATCCTGCACGACGAGTCTCCATCTCAACCTTTGGGTAACTTTGCACTTTCGAATCCAAGAGCAAGCTGGCAATCGTTAACCCGCCGCGGCCCCAGCTTAAACTCGAAGCTGCGTGGGAATGACCGTTCCTAATGGGGGTCTAGTGTTTGCGGCCCTTGATGTCGTCGTAGACGATGATGGAGAGGGCGACGAGGACCCACACGGGGAAGACGCCCATCCCGGGGATGGCTTCCGCGATTAGGCCTGGCAATATAGCCCACCGACGGCCGAGAATCAAAAACAGGAGTAACGCCGTTCCCAGGTCAATCACCCACTGTATCGGTGGGGCGAGCACCGTCCAGATGGACAGAAAGTCCGAAACGGCAGCGATCAAGAGAGCAACGGCCTGCCGTTTGCGTGAGGGGCGCTGAACGGGAGCCAGCACCTCTGCGGGTGTCAAAACCGCTAGATGTTCGGTCGGCGTCATCATGACCTCGCTTGCGATCCTCAATCCCACTTCACATTATTGTGCCATGGGTGCGGGTGAACAGCAAGTGATGAGCGTGAAAGTACTGGAGTTCACGCGATTAATGGCGGGACGGCCGGCTTCCACCTCCGCTGCTCGTCATCCATCCAAGCCCGCAAGTAATTAATTTTCACGGTGTGCTTTATCGAACAGACAGTCTCCGCCCGGGGACAGAAAATGCATACTGTCATGCTTAAATGCGGAGGGGATGACCACTTATTGGACTGCAACGATTTAGGGCATTTATGAGTTGCCCTCCCACCTCTGCCGATAAGAGAGATTGAGCAACATCTGTCGCGGGTGCGCCGCGGGGACCTTCTGAACAAGAGGTATTTTGAATGGAGTATATTCCGTTCAACGCCAAAACGATCGTAACCCCTGATATAGCCAATCGGCTGCCATTGGAGGCAGCGTTTAATAATTGGGCGGAGGAAACCGAGCCCCCCAGCATCGTCCCCGGCCGTTTCAATCACGACATGAATGCCCACGATCGGGATTTTCCGTTAGTTTATGTGGAGCCGATGGAAGAATACTTCGAACTTGACCAGAAGTATCCGGCATGGAAGGTGGTCACCGCTTGGACGGGGGGCGCCGTTGTGAGCTGGGCGCTCGTGATCGGCTGCGTGATGATCGTCCGCGCACTTCTGCCGTGAATCAGCCAGCGCCGAGAAGTGGTACCGCAATCCGCTCGAGGGGTGGAACGAGGTCAAGACTAAGCTTGAGCTCTGACCCCATGGAATTCAATACTCTCCGTGGATTTCCACGCGTTAACGTAGACCTTGCTGTCGCCTGCATGGTTGCGGGCAAGAACCGCCGTTGCCGTCTTGTTGAGCTGGGAGGAAACGGGTTCCTCTTGAACATCTCCGACGACCTTGCCCCTGGGACGGAGTTGGCGGTTAAGTTCCGGCCTCGCAAGCGCCACCCCTCAATATGCGCGCGCGTACAGGTCCGCTACCAAGTTCCTGGCAGAGGATACGGGATGGAGTTTACCTCGATAAGTCTGGACGATCGTCAAATCATTCTGAAATTCGTCCTCTCTCGGCTGAGAGAAAAGCGCCGATACCCTCGAAAGCCGTTCGTCGTGCAGATTGTTCACGGCGAGGAACACTCCCTGACCTATTCCCGTAACATCAGTGTCAGAGGCATTTATTTGGGTACCAAAGATCCACTTGCTTCGGGCTCCATCGCCACCCTGCGATTTCCTCTCGATGATGGAGGGCCCACCATCATGGCGACCGGTGAGGTCCGATACTCCGCCACGGGTCACGGCATGGGCTTGAAGTTCATTGCGCTCAAGCCGGAAGACCAGGGTCGCATCGATTCTTACGTTAGCAAGGGCGAATCGAGCGGGTTCTGGCCAGGCGAGTAACGGAGCGGCCTCCCCGAAACCCCGAATACCCATCGAAGTCGGATTGCCCCTCTTCGGATTGCGCAGAGCGAAGCTCTGCGTTTCCGGTCGCAGAGCTTCACTCTGCGCAATCCGGAGATGAAATCCCATCCGGAGATGAAATCTCATCCGGAGAGGGAATCATGGAAAAGGTCTCATCGATCCACCACGCTGGCTTCTTTGCCACGGTATATTCACCTAAACTCCGCAGTAAGAACCGCGGACCTCAAAAACGGAGGCCCGCGCTACGATCGCTACACGGCGGGAATACCTGAGGCAGGGCGGACGCCTGGAAGATGCGCAAGGTGCTGGGGATTGGACCACGGGCGTGGGTATGCCGATGAACGGACGTCATGCTGACCCCAAGGGAAGATCCTGGGGGCGGGCGCCGCCTCGATGCTGGCGCAGGGAGCAGGCGGCTTGGCCCCGCTCCCCCATCCAGAAGGAATCTACTTGACGCTTGTGACCGTGATGGTATCGCCACTCAGGGTGCCTTTTACCGTCACGTTCTTGCCGGCAAAGGCGACAATCTTATCCTGATTGGCGATCTTGTACACCGTGCCGTCCGCACCAACGAGGACTGCCGGAGCGCCGCCTTTGATGCACTTCTGCGCGCACTCGGCATTGCCTTTCATCGCCGGTTTGGTTGCGCAATTCGCATCTTCGACGAAACCTTTGAATTGCGCAGCCATGGCGCTCACGGTAAGCCCCAGGGTCAACACAGTGATCGCAACAAATTTCTTCATAGTTGTTTTTTCTCCTCTAAGCCCCTTCTTGGGCAGATGGGACAAATTATACCCCGGTTTGGCCGCCCACAGGGGCACGATTTTTTGTAGCGCGTGTCGGCACCCGCGCTACACCCTTCTTTGGTCCGCGTTTTTGGGTGTGGATTTGCTCATGTAGTAGCGCAAGTGGAAGGAGGCGCATATGGGTACCTTCATGGTTGTGGTCATTTTGTCACTTTCGGGCCTTGCCTTGGGTGTAACGATCTTTGCCTCGGTCAGGGGGGCGCGAGCCTATTTTCGGGCTCGGGGTAAACGCCTGGTGACCTGCCCGGAGACCCATTGCGCCGCGGCAGTGGAGTTGGACGCCAAAGGCGCAGCCTTAAAGGCCTTTCGGGGCGGAACTTATTTCTTCCTCCAGGATTGTTCGCGCTGGCCGGAAAGGCAGAACTGCGGCCAGGATTGCCTTACTGAGGTCGAAGCTTTGGGCCGGGGGTGCCTGGTTCGCAATATCGTGGCGGGATGGTACCAGGGCAAGACCTGCGTCTATTGCCACAAAGCAGTGGATAACGTGGCGGAATGGGGCAGCCACATGCCCGCTTTGCTGCCCCCCGATGCCAAGAGCGTGAGTTGGGGCGATGTGCCAGCCGAGAAGCTGCCGGAGATCTTCGCAACCTACAAACCCGTCTGTTGGTCGTGCCATATTACGGAAACGTTCCGCCGCGAGCATCCTGAACTCGTCACGGACCGCCCGGCGAGGTGGTAGGTTGAAGGGCAGTGGCTAGTGGCAAGTGGCTAGTGCCTAGTGACGAGTGACAAGTGACGAGCAGGATGAAGACCCCGTGTTTCGGGGAGCCGTCTCGCAGCATTACCTTGTGCCTTCTGCTTTCTGCCTACCGACAACCGCTTACCGCGCTCTGCCTACTTCCCCACATAGCTCACTCGCCAGATGCAGTTGCCGCCGTCGTCGGTAACCAGCAGCGAGCCATCCGGCGCGACGGCCACGCCCACCGGGCGTCCCCAAACATCTCCATCGGCGGTCACGAACCCTGTCAAGAAATCCTGATATTCGCCTGTGGCATGGCCGCCCTTCAGCGGCACACGGATCACCTCGTAACCGGTGCGCACGGCGCGGTTCCACGAACCGTGTTCGGCCGCGAAGATCTCACCCCGATACTCCGCCGGGAATTGGTCACCCTCATAGAAAGTCAGTTCCAATGAGGCATTGTGGGGCTGTAAGAGCACGTCGGGCACAATCACCTTGTCGCGCAACTCCGGATGCTTTCCCGCCAGGCGCGGGTCCTGGTGCGGGCCGATGTAATACCACGGCCAGCCATAGAAGCCGCCCTCCTGCACGTGGGTGATGTAATCGGGCGGAAGGTTGTCACCCAGCAGGTCGCGCTCATTGACAGATGCCCACACTTCGCCGGTCTGGGGGCTTATGGCCAGCCCCACGGGATTGCGAATTCCCGAGGCATACACGCGCAAACCGGTTCCGTCCGGATTGGCCACCAGAATGTCGGCGCGATGGAATTCCGCCGGGTTGTTATCCGTGTCACTCAGGTTGGTGCGCGAGCCCACGGAGACGAACATCTTCTTGCCGTCCGGTGAAAACACAATGTCGCGCGTCCAGTGTCCCCCGCCCCGCAGGCGTCCAAAGCTCGGAATGTCGGGCACGATCACCTGTTTGGGGTCAGTTGCTTCCAGGTCGCCATTCTTATAAGGGAAACGGACCACCGAATCGGTGTCGGCGATGTACACATAATCCGGATTAGGGCCGGGCGGGTAAAACGCGATGCCGAAGGGCAACGTGAGGCCCGACGTGAACACATGTGGTGAGGCCGCCTTGCCGTCCTTGCCGATGCCTCGATAAACCTTGATGCGGCCCGGCTCACTTTCGGCCACAAACACGTCGCCGTTGGGCGCGGTGCGAATCAGGCGGGGATTCTCGAGCCCCGTGGCGAATTGCTGGACCTGGAGGCCCGCCGGCGCCTGCGGCCAGGCATTCGCCGGACGAGGAATCAGGTGAGGCCCGGCATCGACGGACTTTGTCTCGTAAGGCGCGGGAAGGTCCGCAACCGTGATTTTGTGAACTTTTCCGGGCTTCTCGCCTTGATAATCGGTAAACACCTGCTGGCCGCTCGCCGCCCGGACGCGCGGCGAGAGCATTCGTCCTCCCGCCATGAGCACCACGGCTGCCAACCCTGCTCCCATCGCCATGCGATACCGATGATTCATTCGCACACCCCTCCGTTGACCTGATTTCCCCATTTGATGATTCAAGGGGCGCCCCCGGTTACGAACATTTCACCAGAACGCGCCACCCCCAGTACGAAAGTACGACCCCCCAAACTCGATTTTCGCTTGCCTCACAAGCTATTTAGGGATATTACGGACTCGTCTTCTTGCCGTGGTATACTTCCGCGAAGACGGGACTGTTTGGTCCCGGAAACTCGATGAAGAACTGCCCCGACTGCGCTGCCACATATCCGGACGATTACGCCATTTGCCCCAAGGATGGAGCACCTCTCCATGAAATTGCCCTTTGGCAGATCGGAACGGTTGTCCGCGGAAAGTACCGCATTCAGGCCCGTTTGGGCGAAGGCGGCATGGCCGTCGTCTACAAAGCCCACCACGAACTGCTCGATGAGATGCACGCCCTCAAAGTCATAAGGCCCGACCTCGCCCGCGATAGCGAGTTCATGGGCCGCTTTAAGAACGAAGCCATCATGGCGCGCAAGCTGAACCATCCCAACGCCGTGCGCGTATATGACTTGGACATTGCCGAAGACGGTCTGCCCTTCATCGCCATGGAATTGGTGGTAGGCGACACGCTCAAGACGCTGATTGAGCGCGTCGGTCCCCTGCCCGTTTCCCTGGTGCTAGATATTTCCTTGCACGTCTGCGAAGCCCTCGATGCCGCGCACCAGTTGGGCCTCGTTCACCGGGACATCAAGCCTGAGAATATTGTGCTGATTGCCCAGCGCGAGGGTCCGCCACTCGCCAAAATCCTGGACTTCGGAATTTCCCGCTTGCGCCAGGAGACCACGGGAGCCAAGGGGCTGACCCAGACGGGCATGGTCATTGGCACCCCGGAGTACATGTCGCCGGAGCAGGTCATGGGGAAGAAGAGTGGTGAAATTGATGGCCGCTCCGATCTCTACTCGCTCGGCATCGTCATGTATCGTATGCTGACCGGTGAACTACCTTTCCAGGCGGAAACCACGGTGGAGATGTTTCTGGAACATCTCAACACTCCGGTCAGGGCGCCTCACCAGATAAAACCGGAATTGGGCATTCCGGAAGCCGTTTCCGCGATCGTGACGAAGGCGCTGGAAAAGGACCGCGAGAAGCGCTATGCCACCGGGGCAGACATGGTCGCCGCCATCAAGAAGGCACGCGGCAGCCCCACCCTGACCACCCGTAAGATCGATTGGAGGGCCATGAGCACCGCCGCCGCGTCCTTTGGCGCGGAGCGTGATGCGCCCGGCACGCCCGCCGACCGCAGCTCCCCCGCCACCGCGCGCCCCGCCGCGCCGGTGGCGGCTCCGCCCGCCGCCCCGGCCTTCGACAAAACAGTGTATAGAACGTCCGCCCGGCTTGGACCGCAGCGCAGGGAGTTCCCTACGCGCTGGGTATTGACGCTGGTGGCCATGGTCGTCCTGATGTGGAGTGCGTTTGCCGCCTGGAAGTACTTCGAGTCGGGGCGCACGGCGAAGCAGACCGCGGGCGAGCCGGCGGGCGCGGCGAAGACGGGTAAGACCCCGGAACTCTCTCCCGCTGGGAAACAGAATGCTGCGCAGACCCCTAAAATTGAACCAGCATCACCTGTTCCTGGCGGGCAACGACCTCCGGCGCGCAAGGACCTGAGTGACGCGGAGAAAGTCAAGATCAGTGAGCTAAACTCCCTGGGCGCCATTTACTACCGCGAGGGTGGATGTGAAAAGGCCTTGCCCCCCTACCAGCAGGTGTTGGTGATTGACCCCGGCAATCCGACCGCTTATGCCGCCGTGGAAGGGTGTATTTCCAAGGCAAGAAATGGGGTGAGTATTCCCCCCCCAAAAATCTCCCTCCCCACGAATCCCACCGCACCTGATACTTCTACTCCCCCCAACCCTTGAGCCCTCGCCGACACCGAACGCAGCGAAATTGCTAGCTGGCAGTGGGGGGAGCGGCCGCCGCCGCGGTCGCCGCGACCTGCTTTTCACGCGCCATGGCGCTCTCGAGCAAACGAGGGAAGTCATTGTTCAGAACCTTTTGGCAGTTCCGGCATCTCCATAAGGTGTCCTGCGGGTCGAGATAATTGAAATTGACGCAGCCGCAAGTGCACATCACCTGAAGTCCTGTGCTGCGTCCGTGGACAACCTTGACGTCCTCAGCTCCCACCGGAAAATTCATCTTTCCTCCCCATAGCGCCTCTTCAGGTTGCAGGTGCGCCGCCGCTGCTTAGGTCACATTGTACCCGATTGCGTCAAAAGAGGGCGAACCGTTCGACCCCCGATAAGGGGGGCGGTTCGTGAACCGCCCCTACTTCTGACTGGATGAATTCGGCGCTTCTTCTTTCACCTCATGGCCCGGGCAATGGAGAACCGGAAGGTGAGGGTACTTTGGATATCCCGGATCCGTCGCCGAGCGTTGGCATTGGTAAAAGACCGAACCCCGATCGGTGCGCACCAACCGCATGTGCAGACAAGTCAGGCATAGGCCAACGCGCGCACTTTCCGAAGCGTTTGAGGGCATAGAAACCAAACGGTCGTCAGTTGTCAGTCATCAGTAACAGCCTGGCCAGGGTCGAAAATCGGGGCGAGTTTCGATTTTCCAGTTTCGATTTTCGTCTTTCGGCTGCTCGTCACTCATCATTTGTCCAAGAAAGTGGCTGATGACTTTTCAGGCGCTTTCACGCTTGCGGCCGGCCTGGTAAGCTCGCCGCAAATCGCGCACCCAGTGGTCTGCCTCGCGCGTCGGTTTGGGAAGGCGGAATCCATCCAGGCACTGCGCCACGATGCGCACGGCCGACTCCAGAGAGACGCGGTGCCCAACCGTCACATAAATCGGCTTCACCCGGTCACGCGTGCGGAGCACCACCCCGACTTTTTCGCCCTTGTCGATCAGCGCGGTCGTGGAACCAGCCTGGGCACCGGGCTCTGCCGCCTCGCCCACCAGGATGGACTTGGCGCAGCCGATGGTGGGCCGGTCCAGCAGCAGGCCGAGGTGGCAGGCAATCCCAAAGCGCCGCGGATGCGCGATGCCGTGCCCGTCGACCAGGATGACGTCCGGCTCGATTCGCAGCCGCGCGAAAGCGGCGAGGAGAACCGGGCTCTCGCGAAAAGAAAGCAACCCTGGCACGTAAGGGAAACGCAGCTTGCGCCGAGCCATGCGGCGCTCCACCTCCGCGAGTTCGGGAAGCCGGTAGACAATCACGCCGGCGAAGGCGAGGTTGGTTTCCGGGTCAAACGCCAAGTCGGCTCCGGCCACATAATGCAGGGGCCCATAGCGGTCTTGCGTTTCCACGCGCTCGCGCCAGACCTGTTGCCGGCGCATGGCCTCGCGCGGGGTGACGTCCCAGCGGGTTCGAGATTTCGTTTTCATCGGGCGGCGCTAATGAGAGAATATCCTTATCATGTCCTTCTGCCAAGATGCGCCCAGGGCCGCGCGGGCGGAAGGGCTCACAGGACCCCCGGTCTCGGCCTTCATCAAGTACTGAACGTTTGCGTCGATGCGAGGATTCGCACCCATGAAACTCCTCAACTTCGAATTCAAGGCTCATCTCGACGACACAGCCCACGTCCGAGCCGCGCTCAAGCGCCTGCGCGCGCGATTCGTGGGGACGGACCGCCAGGTTGACACCTACTTCCGCGTCCCTGCGGGGCGTTTGAAGGTCCGTGAAGGGCGCATTGAAAACTCCCTGATCTTTTACCAGCGGACCAACTCCGCGCACGCCCGGCGCTCCACCGTGGAGATGATGCTTTTGCCGCGCCGGAACTCCGTGCGGGCCATTCTCGCCCGCGCGCTGGGGATTTTGGCGGTGGTGGACAAGCGCCGCGAGATTTATTTCGTGGGCAACGTCAAAATTCACCTCGACCGGGTTCGTCGCCTGGGAACCTTCGTGGAGGTCGAAGCGATGACGCGCTCCGGCGACCTTCGCAAAGTCCGGGCGCAGGCCGCAAAGTTCCGGAAGCTTTTTGCCATTTCCCCGGCGCACATCGTCCCATTGTCCTACTCCGACCTGATCCTGAAAAAGCGCGCGGCCCGCGGGCGGTAATTGGCGCCCTCGCGCGCCGGCCCCTCACGCCACGTAGGCGCGCACCTGGTCCATCGTGCGGTTGGCGGTTTCCGCGTCCGGCACATTCTGGACCTTATAAAGGACGCCGCCTTCCAACTGGTGCGATTCGAGCGCCGCGCAAAAATCCGGAAACTCCGCCTTGACCACCACGGGCAGGTCTCCCAACCGGCGCCGGAGCTTGCCGAGGACTGAAAACGCGGGTGGAAAGTGGAGATCGTCGGCCAGGAAAACGGCTTTGAGGGCGCGCAGCGTTGACACGGCTTCCAGGAGATGGCGCCCATTGCCGTGGATGTGCAACACGCCGCCATCAAATGCCGCCAGAATTCGCTCCACCGGGGCCCGGCCCCATTTCTCAAAATAATCGATGGAAGTCATGTGGAAGGGATCGACACTCTCGGAAACAATGCGCCCGGGAATCCACTCCACCATGTTGCTGCAAGTCCCACCCTCCAGCAGCGGCGCGTGTTGAAAGAAGGTCCGCTGCACATCCACGTTCAACTGGTAAGCGAACTCAATCGCCTCGCGCACTTTTTCCGGGCGGTCCACTAACTCGAGGTAGGTCTGGGTGGCGCCGAAAAGCTCGAAAACAAAGTTGAGGCCGTCGATCAGGATGAAATGGCTGATGCTGAATTTGCCCTGGCTCGCCTCACGGAAAAGTTTCAGTTCCTGGAGATAAAAGCGGAACCAGGGCGATTGGTGATCGATTACCAGCTTGGGGAAGCCCTCCCAATCCTCCAAAATGGGCGGAACCATCGACGAAATCCAACCATTTTCCGGATGCGCCATGAACTGTACGGCGCCGCCCACCGTGCCGCCGTACAATCCCTGGTCCATTTCGCTCAAGTAGGCAGACGGAATCGAGTCATCGTGAATCGCCGCCCGCTCGGCCAATAACTCATCCCAGAACGCCACACGTTGCGCCAAGTCCGGACAGCCGGTGTAACCCGGCGGATACTTTGCCGCAAACTTTCGCAGCGCGTTGGTTTCCACTTCCATGCGCGCAAAAATCCGGTCTTGAGAACGATCCGTGTAAAGCGCCCGCAGCCTTTCCAGGCGCGCTGCAAGGTCAGGACAATAGAGGAGTGAAGAATCCATCAGGAGTTCTCCGTAAGAGTAAAATGGCGGAATGGAGTGCGACAGGAGCTTGCACGCCCCTATTATGCGTAACGCGCGTCGATTGTCCACCGGAGAACGCCAAGTATTTCGGCGCGGATGACAAAATCTCCCTCCGTCGCGAGGCCCCCTCGCCTGCTGCCCCAACCGTCTAGGCCATCAGCAAGCCCGAATATTGAGCGGTTTGCAAATTTCCCACCCGATCGGTTGGGACGGAGTTTGAGAATATTAGGCCGTGAAGCACGCACCTGGTGTAAAATGGATGTGTACCGTTTTTCGGCAGGATGTGTCGTGCGACCGGCGAGCATTGCCACCCTCAGTGTTAAGACCATAAAGAGCATTGTTGCCCATCGTCAACTGTAGCTGAGTCCTGCGATTTGGAGTTTTGATTCTGTGATCGGGGCGTCCGCGGCCTCTTCTCAGTGATCGTAGGGCCTTAAGAAACGGACAGCGGATTGCATCCGCCCCATTCGAGGAGAAATCTTTGTCGCTTACGCTTGAGAAACAGGATGACCGGGTTCGCAACCTCATCAACTTGGGCAAGGCTCGCGGTTTTGTCTCTTATCACGAGGTGGACGACGTCCTGCTATCCGAGACGGCCTCATCGGCGGAGATCGAAGGCGTGCTCTCCGCATTCGAGCGCCACAACGTCCCCGTCTACGAAACGGCTCCGGTGGCGGAGGCTGCGCGCGGCGTGCCCGGGAATGGTCAAGGCGCAGGATTCGAGGTGCAAGAAGATCCCCATCGCGGTGAAGCGGCCGAGATCGACGAGACCGTATACCCTACGGACAGGACCAGCGATCCGGTGCGGCTCTATCTCCATGAGATGGGCAGCGTACCCCTGTTAAAGCGCGAAGGCGAGGTGGCTATCGCCAAACGCATGGAGCGCGGCCGCGAGCTGGTGCTCAAAACCATTTCGCGTTCTCCGGTCGTGCTCAATGAGCTCATCACCATGGGCAAGGAGTTGCGCACCGGTACGCGTTCGATCCGGGAGGTTGTCCAGTTCGATGAAGAAGAGTTGAGTGCAAACAAAATTGCGCAGAAGACCCGCCTCACGCTGCGGACCATCGATAAGATTGAGAAGCTCTATGCTTTGGGACTTAAGCAAGCGGCTCGGTTAATGGACCTTCCGAGATCGAGCCGGGTTGCTCAAATCCGGGCACGTTACCGGTTGTCGCGGACGCGGGTTGAGATGTCGCAATTGGCTCGCTCGATCAGGTTCCACCCGGTCGAAAGGAAGCGCCTGGTTGACAAGTTGCGGCACACGGTGGAGCAGATGGAATCGTTAGGGCGCGAGTCCGCCCAGCTTGAGCGGCGCGCTGGCGCCGCGCGCGGGAAGGCCGCCGCATTACGCAAGGATCTGCGTTCGCGCCGCTCGCAGCTCAAAGAGTTCGAGGAAGCGAGCGAGGTCGGGCTGACCGCCCTGAAACGTTCCCTCGCCCTGATCCGGCGCGGCGAAGCCGAAGCCGAACGAGCCAAGAAGGAGTTGACCTCGGCAAACCTTCGCCTAGTTGTGTCCATCGCCAAGAAGTACGCGAACCGGGGCCTGGAGTTTCTCGACTTGATCCAGGAAGGGAATATCGGCCTCATGCGGGGCGCTGACAAATTCGACTGGCGTCGAGGGTACAAGTTCTCCACCTATGCCACCTGGTGGATTCGCCAGGCGGTCTCGCGCGCCATCGCCGACAAAGCCCGCACGATTCGAGTGCCGGTACACATGCACGGAGCGATCAACAAGCAGATATGCACCAGCCGGCAACTCGTGCAGGAATTAGGCCGCGAGCCCACCAGCGAGGAGCTTGCCCAGCGCCTGGAGGTAGCGGTCGAAAAGGTGCGCAGCACCCGGAAGGTTGCGCAGCAGCCCGTTTCTTTGGGGACACCTGTGGGGAAGGATGGAGAGTCGGCCCTGGGCGACTTAATCGAGGACAAGACTTCTGTATCGCCGTCGGACGCGGTTATCAACCTCAACCTGAAGGAACAGGTTGCCTCCATGCTGAAGACGCTCACGGCGCGCGAGGAAGCCATCATCCGGATGCGGTTTGGCCTGGACAATGACACCGCTTGCACTCTCGAGGAAGTCGGCCGTATCTTCGACGTTACCCGGGAGCGCATCCGCCAGATCGAAGCGATCGTGCTGAGAAAACTCCGCCATCCCAAGCGGTCGGGCCATTTCCGGGTCTTTATCCAGGACTCTTTGTAAGACCAACCGGGAGGCGGCAGCGCCAGCGATTGAGATTGCGCGCCTCCGGGGAATTAGGGTAGTCGAGGAAAAAAATGAAAAACCTCTTTGTCGGCAATCTGAGCTTCCAAACTACGGAAAGTGAGTTGACCGACCTGTTCAAAGGGTTCGGGCAGGTTACGCGAGTCCACGTAGCGATGGACCGGGAGACGGGCCGGGCTCGCGGTTTTGCCTTCGTGGAAATGCCCAACGATGAAGAAGCGGCGAAGGCGATTGCGGGCCTGAATGGAAAAGAGCTCGGGGGCCGCGCTCTCAAGGTGAACGAAGCACGGCCCAAGACGGAGCGGAGCGCACCGCGGAGCAGCGGGGGTGGAGGCCGAGGACGGGGCGGATTCTCCAACGAAGATTACAGCGAAGCCCCGCGCAAGCCGCGTGAACCTCGCTGGTAGCCCCAAACGCCGCGGCTTGGTTATCGTCCGCTTACATTCGGATTCGAAGGAGGCCTGATGGCCACTACATTCCTGAAACGCCAAAAGGAAATGAAGAGATTGGAAAAGCAGCGCGAGAAGGCCGAACGCCGCGCCCAGAAAAGACTTGCCAACCGCGCGCAAAATGATTCTCCAACTGAAAACATAGAATCTGCTGACAGTGAAGCACCGCAAGCCGATATAGCAGCGCCCTCGACGCCCGAGGCCGCAAAGCCGGTTTGATTCCCCCCGGATTCGACGCCTTCAGGGCCGGACCCGGTTGGGGGTAGCGTTTCTGAATGGCAATAGCCCATCTGTATTCAAGAGATCCACTTTCTCACTCTGGTTCTGGTAGAGCTGCCTCAGCCGGCTTTGGAGATTCGCCTAGGGAATATCTTCATTGTTGATCTTCAGCAGGAGCCAGCGCCGCTGGCCCCAAAATTTACGGAAGTGTGTACTTTACGCAAGGGGGGAGCTTTTCACCGTTAGGTTAGCAGGGCCCGCTATAAGCCGCCCGCGGGCTTGAGAATTAAATTCGCGTCCAACGGGTAGCATCTTCGATTCGGCGTCTGGAGAATCGCCTTTACGTCTGTCCTTCAACAATTTGAATCTCTTCCTCTGACAATCCGTACATCTCATAGACGAGGCGGTCGATTTGGCGGTCAAGGGCGGCGCATTTGTTTTCGTAGAAGATCTTGTCCTTGTCCGTCGTCGCCTTCGCCAAGTGCTTCTGCGCTTTTAGCATCGCATCCACCTTGGCCACAATGTCATCGTGCCGTGCCTTTTCAGCTGGATTCGTCGGCTGTGGCAACCGGATCGGAAACCGTCGGCAGTCTTTGATGAGAATCTTCTGAAACCGCATTTTGACTTCGTCGAGGAATTTCTTGCGGTGATAGAAAGTCATCAAACGACTGTTGATAAGTGCGAGTAGGTATTCAGCAGTACAAACGGGTTTTGGAAGTAAATTGAAAGCATTCTGGGTGTTGTAAAGTTCCTGGTCTGTGAGCCCCGCCCAAATCCTCTTTGCTGTCCAATCGATGATCTGCTTAACAAGTATTCGCTTCTGAGTAAAGAAACGCTTTTCCCTCGGCGCACCAAGCCACGGCCCGTAGCTTATCCATTGTCTCTTGTTCCAAACAATCGCATACCGCGTAACGTCGTTACCAGCTAAAAGCTTCTTGAACGTCTTGTTTTTCCTGGAATTGGCGTGGAAAACCTTATCGCGAATCTGCTTTTCAGTATGACCCTTGTACTTGTCATAAGGCGTCAATCCCAAGCAAAATTCAGCACAACAATCGAGAGGTAAAGAGTCGCATTCGCACTTATTGAGGATCGCCTCCGCCTCGCCGCCCAAATTTAGCGACCAGACACAATCATCAGACTTCGCCCAATCCGTTTGTAGTATGTTTGCGCAAGCATGCGCCGTCCGAGGATCGATCGTCGAAATTCTCTTGTAACCCGGGTAACTCAGAATGGTCGTGGCCTCTTCTGAAGATTTGCGCTGGGTTAGAACCAGAATCACCGTATCGACCTTCACATCTCCAGCAGCCGCACCAAAGGATTCATTTGGGAGTCGGACAATTGTTTCGACCTGGCAGTCGCTGAGTATTTTCCTTCGCAATGCTTGGTAAGAGTCTTGTGTAAGGATTGCAGCAGGAACAATCATTGAAAAACGAAAGCCAGTTTGTTTGCAGAGCGCCAGGGCACGTTCAATGAATGCAGCGAACAGGTTTATTCGATTATTAGAGGCGGCATACTTCGAGAACACGTAGCGAACATAAGTTTCGGATAAACTCTTGACATCAACATAAGGAGGGTTTCCTACTATTGCGTCAAATCCACCACGCTGAAAGATCTTGGGAAATGCGTCTTCGAAATCCATGGGGTTTATGTTTTTCTCGTCTTCTCCAACAAAGTCTCTACCGATGACAGAGTTGCCGCAGACGATATTCTTACTGAGATCCGGGAGCAGCTTCTTCATCAGTGCGGTATGCGCGAACTCCAGCAGGTATTGGTGAGCGCTGGCAGTGGATTCGTCTTTGAGGAGCCTGAGGTACAGCGAGAGTTGGCAGACCTCGACGGCTTGGGCATCGATGTCCACGCCGTAGATGTTCTTGAGCAGGATTTCGCGTTTCTTGCGAAGCGAAAGGTAGAGTTTGCCGTTATGTTTGATGCAGTCACCATTGCGAACCTTGTTTGGGTTCTCGTTGTAATAGTGGCCGTGATACGTCAGCAGCAGGTCGAAGACACCCAGCAGGAACGAGCCGCTACCGCACGCGATGTCGGCAAAGCGCATCTCCGCGATTTGGGTGGGTGTCTTGCCCGCGATGAATTTGCCCACGGTGTTCTCGACGATGTAACGGACGATGTATTCAGGCGTGTAGTAGACGCCTCTCGCCTGTCGAGCCTCAGGCTTGGGTTCGACGCGAACCCGTTTATCCGTAGCCACAATGACGTTGCCGAGGAAGCGCTCGTAAATAGAGCCGAGGATGTGGATGGGGATCGCGTCAAAGTCGTAGGGTGAATTAACGTGCGCGAGTCTCTCACAGATGTCGGCAAACGCGGTGTCGTCCACGTGGAATTTATCGCCGTCGAGTATATTGTGGTGCTTGAATACGATGCCGTTGTAAATGCCGTCGAGGCGGCGGCTGGCGGCGATAAAATCCTCCCACGCTGTCCCTTTGTCGCCGAATCCGTCCACGATGCGCTGAGGTTCGATGCCTTTGTCTTCTAGAAACCGGAGAAAGACGAGGCGGTCGAGGGTGCGCTGGGCGAGTTCGGTGAGGGCTTCGCTGTCGAGTTCCGGGTTCTTGCTCTTGAAGGTACGGGCCAGCGTGGTGCGGTATTCGTCCAGTTCCTTGAGGAAAGATTCGTCAATGCTCTGGTAGCCGCCGGGGAACAGCCCGTGTTGGACGGCCTTGCCGCGCGGCTTCGGCAGTTCCTTTGCACGTTTCTCCAGCGAGTCGTCTGCAACGGCCTCGTGCGAGAAGAGCCAGTAGATCTCGGCGAATTTCTTGGGGTCGAGGTACTCACTGTAATGGTACTTGGCAACGTGGCGGTTCAACGCCAGATCGATGTCAGGCTTGTAACGGCAGTCCAGAACTTGGAATTGCTTGAAATCGGTGAGCACAGCCAGCGGTGTGTCGTTGTTCCAGCCATAGCGGATGGTCTGGAAGTAGTTGTCGGCGGTGGCGATGTCACCGTACGGTTTTTTGGCTTCGACGAAAAAACGGACGACACGGTAATTCGGGGCGAGGTGGAAGGCGTAGTCGGCGCGGCGTTGACCGGCGGCAGAGACTGGCGGCTCGACCTTCACTTCCTGCTCGTAGGGGTTGGTTTGCCGGTCGTGGTTCACGTCCCAGCCCAACGCGATGAAGAACTTGTCGATGAAGTCTTTGCGCGCTTCGGCCTCTTGATACTCGGCTGATAGATAGCGGGCTTCATTGGCTTGAAAGGTCGCGGCAAGTTTGCCGACCTTCTCGAATGCTTCCTCAAAGGCATGTGGAGGCATGGCCGTACAGTTTAGCAGGGCAGGGCGCGCTATGCTACGGTGAACTGGTGCCGGTGAACTGGTGCCGCCTTGCGTAAAATAGATACTTCCGAAAATTTAAGCCCTCCACGCCGGAGCCGCGTAACTAATCCGCGGGCTTGGCCCAGCGCCCCTTCTTACCAGGGAATTATTCGTCTCGCGACGGCTATTGCCGTCGTTGACCGTGTCCGTCTCCCGCGCCCAGCTCGATCAACCAATGGCGACGCCAACGGGCGAGCGCAGGAACGGCTCCGGACGACCAGACACCCTCCGAGGAGACCTTCTCGTCCCGGCAGGAAAGACTTCGGGCTTTTTGTCGTATTCAATATATCATGTGGTATGTACTCACATTTTACTTGACAAAAACGACAGCAATCTATATACTTGTTGGTGAGGCCAGTCCCAACTGGCCGAAAGGGCGCAGACCTATTCAAAGGGTCGGCGTAATTCATAGTAGATCAGTAGGTAAGTGCTGGGTGCTGGGTACCTGGGATAATCTCCGGAACCCGGCGCTCGGCGCCCATGGAGGTCTCAATGTCGCTAGTAAAAAAACCCGAAATGACCGAGAAGAAAGTGGCCGCCAATCGACGCAACCAGGGTCTTTCCCGCGGCGGAGGGAAAGGCGCGCATTGGCGCCGCGCAGCTTCGTCATGGTTTTTATGCGAAGTCGCGGGAGGCGGCTTTGCCCTGCCTGGGCGAAGACCCGGCGCATTTCGAGGAATTGCTGCAAGGGCTTATCGAGGAATTCCGGCCGGTCGGCGCCTTGCAGAAACAATTGGTGAATCGTCTGGCGCGAGTGTGGTGGCTGATCGAGCGCGCCGATCGCTCGCTGGAGGGCCACGCGCTGCGACGCGCCCAGAGCGCCGACCGTGGACGCGACAACCGCCTGCACGCCCGCATGATGCGGCTGAAAATGACGGCGGAAACTCTCCGCACACTCGCCCGCTCGGTGGCCGTCTGGCATTACGTCACCACCCGCGAGAACCTGGAAGTCATGAAGAAGCTGCATCAGCAGGGGGTGATGACCGAAATGGGTGAGATCGCCTTGGACCTCTTCTACCACCTGCAAGAGCCGGGCGCGGACAAGGACGGCGTTTCGGAAGAGGAGCAGATCCGCGGCGCCCTCAACAGCTTCCGCTCAGTTTTTGGATTGCAAAAAATGGAAGAGGATGTCGGGTTCCTCCACCCGGACGGGAGGCAAATGGTGATCCGAGCAAACCCCTCCCAGGAAGGCGGCCCCCCTGAGGAGGAGGGGGAAGAGTCGGACAAGGATGATCGCTACCCCACCATTTCCGAGGAGGACTGGCCCGCCCGGGAGCGGGCTCGCAAGCTCTTGCGGAATATCCTGAGCCGGCAGGCGGAGGCTTGTGAGGCGCAGCGCAAGGCCCTTCTGCAGGAGTCGCTGGCCGGTCCTTCGCCTTACGAACTGGCCACGGAAATCGCGCCCAGTCACGTCGATGCCTTGCTCATGCGCCGCTTGCAAGATGCCAATTTGCGGGAAGTCCGCCGCCTCACCAACCTGCTGCTGAAAATCCAACGTCGAGAGCGCAAATTGGAAGCCTCGGAAGCAGGCGACGAGGACCTGGTTTCCCACGATGTACTAGAAAAAAAGGGAGATAGCGGCGAGGAGGCAGAAATGTCCAGCGAGCCAAGCATTTGAAATTAAAAGAGTTATCTGACGCCAAGGGCGCGGTGGCGGAAAGAAGGAACCATTAAAAAATGAAGGCTAGTCTGGCGATGTTATTGAAAAAAAATGTAGAAAAAATGTCAGTTTTTCGCCTCGCCACGATGTTGATGAAACAAAACGAGTTAAAGCATCATCGCCACGATGTTGATGAAAAGAAAGGGGAAAAGGCCTTGAACGCCAAGTCGAGACGGATGGATGCTGGACGGGGGTCGCGCCGGCGGACTCCATCCCGAAAACGTCCACTTGACTGCCCGGCGGCGCCTGACCATCTGAAATGCAAAATTGCGGTTGCGAACGAGCCAATGGGTTTATATACTGCTTTGGTTCACTGGCTAAAACAAAAATCCTAATTTCCACCGGGGGTAAGCGCATGAAGAAGTTCCTCATGGCAGTGGCCATATTGCTGATTTTCGCTCGCGTGCCGGGCGCGGTGGCGCAGGCGCCCGAGGCAGAAACCAAAAAAGAGCCGGAGGCGAAGCCCGCCGCAGAGGCCACGCCTCCCCCCAAGGAGGAGTCCTCCGTCACCGACCACAGCATTCGCATGGGCGGTGAGACCATTGCCTACAAGGCCACGGCGGGCACCATCCTGCTCAAGGATGCTGAAGACAAGCCCAACGCCAGCCTGTTCTACATCGCCTATACGCGCAGCGAGGTGAAGGACCTTAGCCAGCGGCCTCTGGCGTTCCTCTACAACGGGGGCCCGGGCTCATCGTCGGTGTGGCTTCATATGGGCGCTTTCGGCCCGCGCCGGGTCGACACCGCCAACGCCGAGCCCACTCCGCCGCCACCTTACCGCGTAGTGGACAATGCCAACTCGCTCATCGAGGTGGCGGATCTGGTGTTTATCGACCCCGTGGGCACCGGCTTCAGCAAGGCGGTAGGCAAGGCCAAGAACAAGGACTTCTGGGGCATCGACCAGGACGTGAAATCGCTGGCCCAGTTCATCAACACCTACGTCAACCGCAACAACCGCTGGAACTCGCCCAAGTTTCTCATCGGCGAAAGCTACGGCACCTTTCGTAACGCCGCCCTCGTCGATTATCTCCAGTCACACGACGGCATGGACTTCAACGGGGTGGTCATGATCTCCACGGTTCTCGACCTCGGCACCATCTCCTTCGGCCCGGGCGACGACCTGCCTTACATTCTCTATCTGCCCAGCTACGCCGCCACCGCGTACTACCACAAGATGCTCAAAGACCCACCCGCCGACCTCAACGCGTTTCTCGATGACGCGCGTCACTTCGCCGCCACCACTTACGCTGGCGCCCTGATCAAGGGCGCATCGCTGAGCGAGGCGGAGAAAACGGATGTGGCCAAACAGGTGGCGCACTTCTCCGGCCTCAGCGAAGATTACGTTAAGAAGGCTGACCTGAGGGTGAACCTCCCCCAGTTCATGGCGGAATTGCAGCGCTCGCGCGGCCTGGTCACCGGCCGCCTCGACGCGCGCTTCTCCGGCCCCACCTTCGACCCCTTGTCCGAGTACGGTCAGTACGACCCGCAGGAGACCGCCATCAGCGGCGCCTTTACCGCAGCCTTCAATACTTACGTGCGCGAAGATTTGAAATTCGGCAAGGATCAGACCTACGAAATCCTCAGCGAAAAGGCCAACGGCGAATGGGATTGGAAGCATGAGGGCGGACAAAGGTATGGATTCCCCGGCGCGCCCAACGTGGAGGGCGACCTCACCGAGGCGCTCATTTCCAATGCGCACCTTCAGGTTCAGGTGGAAAACGGCCTCTATGATCTCGCCACGCCGTTCTTCGGTACCGAATACACCATGCGCCACCTCCGGCTGCCCGAGAATCTTCACGGCCACATTCATCTGGAGTATTACGACGCCGGCCACATGATGTACCTGCGCGAGCAGGACTTGGCCAAGCTTAAAAGCAACGTGGCAAGCTTCATTCAAGCGAAATCGGCGCATTAGTTTCGCGCTGGTGCGGAGGGTTGGTAGGGGGCGGTGAGTTTATTCCTTGTGCCCGTTGCGGCGAACCAGCTTATCGACCGTGTCGATGAGGGCGTTGAGTTTGGACTCGGTATTGGCATGGAGTTCTCGGAGATCTTGAAAGCCGGCCGTCATGCGCTCCGCCAAACGGATTTCAGTTTGGGCCAAGCGGCCCACGAGGTCCGTGACGGTCGCAACCGAGGACTCCAGCTTGGCGATTTGCTCGTCGTGCTTCTGGATGGAGGCCGCGATCTTCGCAAGGCGCTCGTCGTGGTCCTGGACCGAAGCTTCAAGCCTTGCTTGAACGCCGAGTATGAACTCCATGGTCTTTTCGATATCCATGCGGTCTAGTATAGCGGAATAAGAGGAGGAGGGTATGAGCAAAGTACGAGTACTGGTGGGCACAAGAAAAGGTGCCTTCATCCTGACATCGGACGGCAAGCGCGAACGGTGGGAGGTCAATGGTCCGCACTTTGGGGGCTGGGAGATGTACCACCTGAAGGGGTCACCCGCCGACCCGAACCGGATCTATGCCTCGCAGACCAGCGGCTGGTTTGGGCAGATCATCCAGCGCTCGAGCGACGGCGGCAAAACGTGGGATATACCGGGAGGCGAAAAGCTGCCCACGCCAGGCAGCATGCCCCCGCCCTCGGCAAACAAATTCGTCTACGACACCTCTCCCGAAACCGGCAAACCCCTCACCACTCACCAATTCTACGATGGCACGCAGCATCCCTGGGAGTTCAAGCGCGTCTGGCATCTCGAGCCGTCGCTCACCGATCCGGACACCGTCTACGCCGGCGTGGAAGACGCCGCGATGTTCCGCACCACCGACGGCGCGAAGACCTGGCACGAACTCGCCGGACTGCGCGGCCACGGCACCGGGCCCAAGTGGCAGCCGGGCGCCGGGGGGTTGGGCCTGCACACTATTCTTCTCGATCCGAGCGATCCCAAGCGGATTTACATCGCCATCTCCGCCGCGGGCGCCTTCCGTACCGACGATGGCGGCGACACGTGGAAACCGATCAACCAAGGACTGAGGTCCCAGTACATCCCCGACCCGACAGCCGAGATCGGCCACTGCGTTCATCGCATCGCCAAGCACCCTTCGCGCCCGAACGTGCTGTTCATGCAGAAGCACTGGGACGTGATGCGCAGCGACAACGCCGGCGATTTGTGGCAGGAGGTCAGCGGGAACCTGCCCACCGACTTCGGGTTCGTGATTGATGTTCATGCGCACGAGCCGGAAACCATTTACGTGGTGCCCATTAAGAGCGACTCGGAGCACTTTCCGCTCGAGGGGAAGCTGCGCGTTTACCGGAGCCGTACGGGTGGAAATGAGTGGGAGGCGCTCACCAAAGGTCTCCCGCAGAGCAATTGCTATGTCAACGTGCTGCGCGACGCGATGGCCGTCGACCTGCTCGATTCCTGCGGCGTGTATTTCGGCACCACCGGCGGACAGGTGTATGCTTCGGCCGATGCCGGAGACAACTGGGCCCCCATTGTCAGGGATCTGCCGGCCGTGCTTTCGGTTGAGGTCCAAACATTGCAATGATCCGAGTTGTGCTCCCGCAACATCTGCGGACGCTGGCGCGCGTCGAGGGCGAGGTGCAGCTCGAAGTTGAGGGTGTGGTGACGCAGCGCTCGGTACTCGACGCGCTGGAGGCCCGCTATCCGGTGCTGTGCGGGACAATGCGCGACCACGTCACGCAAAAGCGCCGGCCGTTCATAAGGTTTTTCGCCTGCCAGGAAGATCTGTCCCATGAGCCGCCGGATTCCCCGCTGCCCGATGCCGTCTCGACTGGAGCCGAGCCTTTTCTGGTTGTCGGGGCCATCGCCGGTGGATAATTTGCCGAACAAGTCTTACGCGGACCTGTCTTGCAGGTCCCAGCTCCATGGCTTCTAGTACAATTCCCCGCGGGTATCCGAGCTGCCTCCTACGATCAGCACCATGCCATTGGGGAGCAGCGTTGCCGCGTGCGTCAAGCGGGTGGTGTTCAGGTTGCCCGTGGAACTGAAAGTCCCGGAAAGGGGATCATACAGTTCCGCGCTGGCTAAGTTACCGGTCGTGTTGTTAAACCCTCCCGCCATCAGCACGAGGCCGCTGTTCAGCAGTGTGGCTGTATGGTGGTTTCGGGGGGCGATCAAGCTGCCCTCAGCGGTGAAGGTCCCGGTGGAGGGATTGTACAACTCCGCGCTCGATAAGTAACCGGCGCTAGGGTTATCGCCGCCCGCCATCAGCACCGTGCCGTCGCTCAGCAGCGTCGCCGTGTGAAACTCGCGCGCGGTGCTCAGACTGCCGGTGGGGGTGGTGCTCTCGTTGGCAGGTGGCACGAGTTTGATCAGCTCCGCACTGGCCAGGACACCGCTGGTGCCAATTCCGCCCGCCACCAGCACCGTACCGTTGCTCAGCAGCGTTGCGGTGTGATTCGCGCGTCCGGTAAACAGGCTGCCGAAATTGGTGAAGGTCCCGGCGGCGGGATCGTACAGCTCCAGAAGCCCCAGGTAGCCGCTTGACCCCTGGCCTCCCGCAATCAGCACCTTGCTGTTGGGAAGCAGCGTCGCGGTGTGGCCGTATCGCGCAGCGCTCATGGTGCCGTTGGTAAACGAGAAGGTCCCAGTGACGGGATTGTAGAGTTCCGCACTATTCAAGATATTGCTGGCGAACCCCCCCGCAATCAGCACCATGCCGTTCGGAAGCAGCGTCGCGGTGTGGCCCGTGCGCGGGATGTTCATGCTGCCGGTAGGGGTGAAGGTCCCGGTGGCAGGATCGTACAGCTCCGCGCTGGCCAGGGGAGTACTGCTGGAGTCCTCGCCCCCCGTCACCAGCACCATGCCGTTGTACAACCGCGTCGTGGTGGGACCCTGGCGCACGGTTTCCAGGGGGCCGGTGTAAACAAAGCCGCTGGTGCGCACCTGGAGCGCGACTGAGGCGGTGACGCTCCCGGCGGTGGCCGTAACGGTGACGGTTCCCCCACCCAGGACGCCCAGGCTCACGCCGGGATTGGTCGCATCGTTGCTGATCTCCGCCAAAACCAGATTTCCTACCTCCGACACACTCCAGGACGCCGCCCCGAGCTGCTCCGTGCTGCCGTCGCTGAACGTCCCCACGGCGGTAAACTGCTGCGTGCTCCCGGGGGATATCACGGACGTTGGGGGGGTGATGGCAATCGAAAGGAGGTTCGGCGGCGCCAGCGTAGCCGGCTGGTACAACTCCGCCCTGGAGAAGTACCCACTCGAGTTATAGCCTCCCGCAAGGAGCAGTTGGCCGTTGTCGAGACGGGTGGCCGTGGGGGCGCCGACGGCGCTTCGCAGGCTGTCGGCAACGGTGAAGGCGCCGGTGGCTGGATCATACACCTCGACGCTGGACAAGTATTCGCCATTGAACCCCCCTGCCAACAGCACCGTGCCGTTGCTCAGCAGGGTCGCCGCGTGATGGTCGCGCGCGGAGTTCAAGTTGCCGGCGGTGTACGAGAAGCTCCCGTAGGCAGGATCGTACAGCTCGGCGCTGGCCAGGGACGCGCCGTTGGACCCCTCTCCGCCCGCCAAGAGCACCTGACCGTTGCTCAGCAGGGTCGCGGTATGATAGACGCGCGCGCTGCTCAGGCTACCGGTCGGGGTGAAGCTCCCGGTGGTAGGATCGAAGAGCTCGGCGCTGGCCAGGGGGCCGCTGGAGTTTGAGCCGCCGGCGATTAGCACCATGCCGTTCGCCAGCAGCGTCGCTGTATGCCAGGAGCGCGGGGTGTTCAGGCTGCCGGTCGGCATAAAGGTCCCGGTGGTGGGATCGCACAGCTCGGCACTCGTGGAGGGGCTGCCGGTGGAGTCAAAGCCGCCCGCCATCAGCACCAAGCCGTTGTTCAGCAGCGTCGCCGTGTGGGCGTACCGCGGCGTGTTCAGGCTGCCTGGGGTGGATGTGAAAGTCGCGCCGTAGGGATCGTACAGCTCCGCGCTGGCTAAGGCGCCGCCGGAGTCAATGCCTCCCGCAATCAGCACCTTGGAGTTGTTCAGCAGCGTCGCCGTATGGGCGAAGCGGGCGGTGCGAAGGCTGGAGGTAGCGATGAAGGTCCCGGTGCTGGGATTGTATAGCTCCGCACGGGCTAAGGAACCGCTGGAGTTATAGCCTCCCGCCACTAGCACCAAGCCTGTGTTCAGCCCCGCAGAATAGTTGTCCAGCAGGGTCGCGGTGTGCAGAACGCGGGGGGTGATCAGGCTGCCCGTTAATACTGGCCCCGTCATCACCGTCAGCGTCGCGGTGCCGAGCACGTCACCCGAAGCCGCAGTGATCGTCGTACTTCCTGCGCTCAGCCCGCTGGCCAATCCTCCCGTATCGATGGCCGCCACACCGGGAGCCGATGAACTCCAAGTAACGGAGGAAGTCAAATCGTGAGTGGTGCCGTCGCTGAAGGTGCCAGCGGCAAGGAACTTGAGCGACGAGCCGGGCGGTACAGCCCCGTTGGCGGGCGTGACCGCAATCGAGAGGAGTGCGGGGCCTACCGTCACCGTCGCCGACCCGCACACTGCGCCCGCGCAGGCGCTTATGGTTGCCGAGCCTGGCGCCGCCGCATAGGCCGCCCCCGCGTTGCTCTCATCATCGCTGACGCTCACCACGCCCGGGTTGGAGGAACTCCAGACGACCGACGCAAGCTCTTCCTCATCGCCGCCGCTGAAGGCGCCTGTAGCTGTGAAGTGCTGCGCACTGTCCAGAGGAACCGTGAGGCTGCTTGGGCTCACCGAAATGGAGAGGAGGTTGGGCGGCGTGAGGGTGCCCGGATCGTACAGCTCCGCACTACCGAGAGGCACATTTTCGGTCCCACGCTGGTCAGTCACTAAAATGGCGCCGCCCGCCATCAACACCATGCCGTTGTTCAGGAGCGTCGCGGTGTGAGAGAAGCGCGCGTTGTTCAGGCTGTCGGTGCTGGCGAAGGTCCCGGTGGCAGGATTGTACAGCTCGCCACTGTTTAAGACAGAGCTGGAACCCTGCCCGCCCGCCATCAGCACCATGCCGTTGTTCAGCAGGGTCGCCGTGTGCAGGTCGCGCGCGGTGGCCAGGCTGCCGGTGCTGGCGAAGGTCCCGGTGGCGGGATTATACAGCTCGGCACTGTTTAAGAAACCGCTGGAGCCATAGCCGCCCGCCATCAGCACCATGCCGTTGTTTAACAGCGTCGCGGTGTGGGCGTAACGGTACGTTTTCAGGTTGCCGGTAGGGGCGAAGGTCCCCGCGGCGGGATTGTACAGCTCCGCGGAGGTGCCGACGTCGCCCGCGATCAGCACCATGCCGTCGTTCAGCAGCGTCGCCGTGTGATTGACGCGGGCGTTGGTCATGTTGCCGGTAGAGCTGAAAGTCCCGGTGCCGGGATTGTACAGCTCCGCACTGGCTAACGTGCCGCTGGAGTTCTCGCCCCCCGCAATCAGCACCAAGCCGTTGTTGAGCAGCGTCGCCGTGTGGGTATCGCGCGCCGTGCTGAGGCTGCCGGTGGGGGTGAAGGTGCCGGTGGCGGGATTGTACAGTTCCGCACTGTTGAGATCGCTGCCGTTGCCGACGCCGCCGGCGATCAGCACCAGGCCGTTGTTGAGCAGCGTCGCCGAGTGAAAGGCGCGCGGGGTGTTCAGGCTACCGGCAGCGGTGAAGGCGCCGGTAGTAGGGTCGAACAGCTCGGCAGTGTTGGTGGCGTCGCTGTTCGACTCATCGTCGCCGCCCGCGATCAGCACCAGGCCGTTGTTGAGCAGAGTCGCCGTGTGACCGTAGCGCGTGGTGTTCAGGCTGGCGCCCGCAGCAAAGGCGGCGGTGCCGGTTATAGACCCAGGCCCCGGCGGACCGACGGTGGCCGTCGTCGAGCCGCACACGGCGCCGGCGCAGGCGGTTAGCGTTGCTGTGCCTGCTGCCGCGGCATAAGCCGCCCCCGCATTGCTGGCGTCATCGCTAACGCTGAAGACGCCAGGGTTGGAAGAACTCCAGGTCACCCCGGCGAGCTGTTCCGTATTGCCGCCGCTAAACGTGCCAGTGGCGGTGAAGCGCAGCGCGGTGTCGAGGGGGACCGTGGGGCTGCTCGGACTCAGCGAGATGGAGACGAGGTTTGTTGGCGTCAGCGTGGCCGGTTGGTACAGCTCTGCACTGCCCACGAGACTGTTGTTGCCAAAGCCTCCCGCGATCAGCACCATACCGTTATTCAGCAGCGTCGCCGTGTCCTCCTGGCGCGCGTTGTTCAGGTTGGCGGCGGGAGTGAAGCTCCCCGCGATCGGATCGTACAGTTCCGCACCGTTTGCGAGGCTATCGTTCGAGTTAATGCCCGCCGCAACGAGCACCATGCCGTTGTTCAGCAGCGTGGCTGTGTGGGCGTAGCGCGCGGTGGTCAGGGCGCCGGTGGAGGTGAAGGATCCCGTGGCGGGATTATACAACTCGGCATCGCCTAAGATATTGCCTTGCTGGAAGTCAAAGCCTCCCGCGATCAGCACCAGGCCGTTGTTCAGCAGCGTCGCCGTGTGCCAGTAGCGCTCAATGCCCAGGTTGCCAGTGAGGGTGAACATCCCGGTGGCGGGATTGTACAGCTCCGCACTGGCGGTGGCGTCGCCAAAGGCGTCCGTTCTTCCTCCCGCCATCAGCACCGTGCCGTTATTCAGCAGCGTCGCCGTGTGAAGGCCGCGGGCGGTGTTGAGAGTGTGGGTAAGGGTGGTGAAGGCCCCGGTGGCGGGATCGTACAGCTCGGCACTGGCCAGGAATGCACTGTTGGAGCTCTGGCCGCCCGCCATCAGCACCTTGCCATTGTTCAGCAGCGTGGCAGTGTCATTGTAGCGCGCGGTGTTCAGGCTGCCGGTGGGGGTGAAGGTCCCGGCCGTGGGATCGTATAGCTCCGCGCTGGCGAGGGCGAGGTCGTTGACGTCAAGGCCGCCGGCAATCAGCACCATGCCGTTGTTCAGCAGCGTCGCCGTGTGACCCCAGCGCGCGGTGTGGAGGTTGCCGGTGGGGGTGAAGGTCCCGGCCGTGGGATCATACAACTCCGCACTGTTTAAGATGTTGGCGCTGGGGCCAACGCCCCCGGCAATCAGCACCATGCCGTTGTTCAGCAGCGTGGCCGTGTGATTGTCGCGCGGGGTGCTCAGGCTGCCGGTCGAAGCAAAGGCCGCGGCGCCAGTGATGGAGCCCGGACCTGGTGCGCCCACGGTGGCCGTGGTTGAGCCGCACACCGCGCCCGCACAGGCGGTTATCGTCGCCGAGCCTGAGGTGGCTGCGTACGCCGCCCCCGGATTGGTCGCATCATCGCTGACGCTGATGACGCCGGGGTTCGAAGAACTCCACGTGACCTCGGCGAGCTGCTCCGTATCGCCGCCGCTGAACGTGCCGAAGGCAGTGAAGCGCAGGCCGCTGTCCAGGGGAATGGTGGGCCCGGTGGGAGCGAGCGAGATGGAGAGGAGATTGGGCGGCCTGAGCGTGGCCGGAGCGTATAGCTCCGCACTGCTCAAGGGACCGCTGCCGCCATCGCCACCCACCATCAGCACCGTGCCATTGTTCAGCAGCGTCGCGGTATCTCCGGCGCGCGGACTGTTCAGGTTGGTGGTCGTGGCGAAGGCCGATGTGGCGGGATTGAAAATTTCCGCGCTAGCCAAGGCGCCACTAATACTGTTGACATTGGTGCCGCCCGCGATGAGGACAAGGCCGTTGTTCAGCAGTGTCGCCGTGGCATACTCCCGCGCCGTGTTCAGGCTGCGGGTGATGGTGAAGGTTCCGGTCGCAGGGTTGTAGATCTCGGCACTGGCCAAGGCGCCGGCAGCGCGGCCGCCCGCGACCAGCACCTGGCCGTTGTTCAGCAATGTCGCCGTGGGCAGGTAGCGCGCGGTGTTCAGGCTGCCGGTAAGGGTGAAGGTCCCGGTGGCAGGATTGTAGAGCTCGGCGCTGGCCATCGCACCGCTGAGGTCCTGGCCGCCCGCCATCAGCACCAATCCATTGTTCAGCAGCGTCGCCGTGGGATGCTCGCGTGCGCTGTTCAGGCTGCCGGTCGGGGAGAAGCTCCCGGTAGCGGGATTGTACATCTCGGCGCTCGCCAAGGGGTTGTTGGAGGCGTCTACGCCGCCCGCGATCAGCACCATGCCGTTGTTCAGGAGAGTCGCCTGGCTATAGGCGCGCGCGGTGTTCAGGTTACCGGTAGGATTGAAGGTTCCGGTGGCGGGGTCGTACAACTCCGCACTAGCTATAGGTGCGCCGGCGTTAGCGAGGGTAGCGCCCCCCGCCAACAGCACCATGCCGTTGTTCAGGAGGGTCGCCGTGGGCGAGTAGCGCGGGGTGTTCATGCTGCCCGTGGGCGTAAAGGTCCCGGCCGTGGGATCATACAGTTCCGCACTGGCCAAGGCGTTACCGCTCGAGTCGGCCCCGCCGGCAATCAACACCCAGCCGTTGTTCAGCAGCGCTGCGGTGTGAGCTTCGCGCGCGGTGTTCAAGCTGCCGGTCAAAGTAGAGGCCCCGCTGCCGGTAATCGAGTCCGGCCCCGGCGGGCCGACTGTCGCCGTCGTCGTGCCGCACACTGCGCCCGCGCAGGCAGTTATCGTCGCCGAGCCTGAGGTGGCTGCGTACGCCGCCCCTTGATCGCTGGCATCATCGCTGACGCTGATGACCCCGGGGTTGGAGGAAGTCCAGGTAGCTTCGGCAAGCTGCTCGGTATTGCCGCCGCTGAACCTGCCAAAGGCGGTGAAGCGCGTCGCTGTGCCCAGGGAAATCGTAGGGGTAGTGGGGGCAAGTGAGACGGAGACCAGGCTGGGGGGCGTCAGCGTGACCGGATCGTACACCTCGGCGCTGTTTGAGACGTTGTTGTTCGAGTTATAGACGCCTCCCGCCATCAGCACCAGGCCGGTGTTCAGCAGCGTGGCCGTATCAAACTCGCGCGGCGTGGTCAGGGAGCCGGCAAGGGTGAAGGCCCCGGTGGCAGGATTGTAGAGATCAGCGCTGGCTAAGGGTGAGGCAGCGCAGAAGGATCCGTTGCAGCCATAGCCTCCGGCAACCAGCACCATGCCGTTGGTCAGCAGCGTCGCCGTGTGCGAATAGCGCGCGGTGTCCAGGCTGCCGGGGGTGGACGAGAAGGTCTGGTCGCCGGGGTCGTACAGCTCGGCGGTGGCGGTCTGGTAGGGGTTGCTGGAGAGCTCGCCGCCTGCCAGCAGCACCTGGCCGTTGTTCAGCAAGGTCGCGCTGTGATAGTAACGCGCGGTCTTCAGAGTGTTGGCGAGGAGGGCGAAAGTCCCGGCGGCGGGGTTGTAGAGCTCCGCGCTTTCTAAGGCAACGTCGCCGTCGTAGCCACCTGCCATCAGCACCGTGCCGTCATCAAGCAGCGTGGCGGTGTGAAACTCCCGCGCGGTGTGGAGGCTGCCGGTTAGGGTGAAGGCCCCGGTGGCGGGGTCGTACAACTCGGCGTTGGAGAGTATGGTAAAGCCGCCGTGGCCATTCGAGCCGTAGCCGCCAGCGATCAGCACCTGGCCATTGTTCAGGAGGGTCGCCGTATGCCCATCGCGGGCCGCGTTCAGGCTGCCGGTCAGCGTGAAGGTCCCGGTGGCGGGATTGTACAACTCGGCGCTGGCCACGTAACCGCTTGAGCCCTGCCCCCCCGCGATCAACACCAGGCCGTTGTTCAGCAGCGTGGCCGTGTGATTGTAACGCGGCGTGTTCAGGGTGCCGGTGAGGGTAAAGCTCCCGTTCGTGGGATCGTACAGCTCGGCACTGCCTGTGAAAGAGGTGCAGCTAGTGCCATCGTACTGCGTACAGCCTCCGGCCAGCAGCGCCAGGCCGCTCGGCAGGAGCGTCGCCGTGTGTCCGGAGCGCGGGGTGTTGAGGTTGCCGGTCAATACAAACGTTATCACCGTCAGCGTGGTCGAGCCCTGCACTGCGCCGGAAGCTGCCGTAATCGTTGTGCTTCCTACACTCAGCGTGCTCGCCAATCCTCCCGTATTGATGGACGCCTCAA
>JBEKNU010000071.1:0-28152 GCA_049522495.1 Terriglobia bacterium | reverse complement strand
CCTTTTACCCTGACGGGAAAAAGCACGATGAGAAAGATGAGGATGGGAGAAAGTACTCGACCAAGTCCTCGTGGGAGGGCGGCGCCTTCATCGCTGAGACCAAGCTGCCCCACTCGGAAAAACTTACACAAACGTTCCGCGTGAGTGAAGACGGCAAGCAGCTCTTTGTAACGACTCGCTTCGAGGCTTCCGCGCTTGCCGGGCCGGTCAGCATCCGGCGGGTGTATGACGTGGGGAAAGCTCCTACGAATTAGCTCGCCCCAATACCGTTCATTGATGCGTTTTCAAGGGGGCGGTTCAGCGTTTGATCAACTTCCCGAGCCGCCTTCATTGCGGTAGTCCAATTCAGCAATGAGGGCGCTGTTGTTCCGCCATTGTGGTTGAACCTTTACGAAGAGTTCAAGGTAAACCTTGGGGGGAAATAGCTTTTCCAATTCCTCCCTCGCCTCGCTGCCGATTGCCTTCAGGCGCGCCCCACCGGCCCCAATCACGATCGGTTTTTGCGAGTCCTTCTCCACCACAATCGTGGCGTGGAGGCGCGTAATCAGCGTTCCCTCTTCGAATCCGTCGATGAGCACGGCGGTGACGTAGGGCATTTCGTGCTTGGTGTGGCGGATGACCTTTTCGCGAATAATTTCGCTCGCCAGGAAGCGCTCCGGCTGGTCAGTGTATTCGTCGGTAGGAAAATACTCCGGGCCCTCGGGCAGCCGCTGGACGATTGCCGCGAGCAGTCCCTCCAATCCCTCGCCGCGCAGGGCCGAGATCGGGAAAATCTCCTCAAACCCGTAAAGCTTCGAGTAGCGATCCATCAAGGGCAACAGGTCGGGCTTGTGCACCCGATCAACCTTGTTCAACGCCAAAATCGCACGGGGAGAATATTCATTCAGAAGGTTGATGACGAACTCGTCGCCCCTCCCGAATTTCTCGCTCGCATCCACGATCAGCACGGCCAAGTCCCGGTCCGCCAGCGCCTGTCGCACATAGTTCATCATCTGTTCGTTCAAGCGCGAGAGCGGCTTGTGGACGCCCGGGGTATCCATGAAAATCACCTGGGCGTCGGGGCGATGCAAAATCCCCAGGATGCGGTTGCGCGTGGTCTGGGGAACCGGGGTCACGATCGAAACCTTGGACTCCACCAGGGCGTTCACCAGCGTGCTTTTGCCGGCGTTGGGGCGCCCCACAACCGCGACAAATCCCGATTTGAACGAGGCCGTTTCAGACATGAGGAGGACTCGCGGCAGGCGGGCTGGGCGGAACCTTCATCCGCACCTTGAGAACCGTGCGCTGGTTGGCTTCCAGCACTTCGAACGTCAAGCCGTGACTTTGTACTTTCTCACCGGCGGCGGGCACGTGGCCCAGTTGATTCATGACCAGACCCGCCACGGTCGAGTAATCATCCCCCTCCAGCGGGACGTGCACCTCACCGGCAACCTGCGCCAGCTCGGCATGCCCGGAGAGGATGTAACTCGACGCTGTTTCTTTTATGATGTCGCGCGCGTGCGGCTCCACTTCATCGCGGATTTCTCCCACGATCTGTTCCACCAGGTCCTCGATCGTAATCAGCCCGGAAACGCTGCCGTATTCGTCGATCACGATCGCCATCTGCGTAGTGGACTGCTGTAATTCTTTCAAAATGTCGCGGATGGGCTTGGTTTCCGGCACGAAGGGCACGGGGCGCACCAGGTCGCGGAGCTTCGCGCGGGTCTGCTCGTCCGGGGTCAATTCCATCAGGTCGCGCACGCTTACGATTCCCTCGATGTGATCCACATCGCCGGTATACACCGGGTAGCGAGTCATGCGCTTGGCGCGAAATAAACTGCGCAGGTCTTCCAGGGAAGAATTGATTTCGATGGCGGCGATTTCCGGCCGCGGCGTCATGATCTCGCGGGCCACTTTATCGCCGAACTTGACCACCGATTGCAAGAGCTCGCGCTCCCCCTTTTCGATCAGGCCCTCCTGCTCGCCCGTCGCAATCAGCTCCGCGAGATTTTCCTCCGGCGACGGCGGCTCGGGATCCGGCTCGGTGGGTTCCAGCAGCCGGGCGATGGTGGTAGAAATCAGGATTGGAAAGGTGAGCGGCAGCGCCCAAAGAACCAGGCTGCGTACCACAGATTCCCAGCGCTCCAGAATCACTTCCGGCTCGTCGTGCCGTACCACCAGCAGGAAAGGAATCAATTGATCGGCAATGGCCACGGCGGCGAGGACAATGAGGAGCGCTGTGCCCAGATCACTCCAAAGGTGCTCTGGCCGACGCCAGATTAGCAGGCCGGTCAATCCCACCGCGAACAAGTGCATGGCGGCACCGTGCAGGGCGGAAATCGAAACGCCCACGCGCTCGCGATTGGGGCGGATGCGCCCGTGCTGGCTGGGCCCAAAAACTTGGCGCACCCCCACCGGCGTCAGCCGGCGCATCAGGAGCCTCAGGTAGGCGGCAACAGAGCCCAGCGTCAGCAATACCGCCAGAACGCCCATCCACGCGATCGTTAGAAAGAGTCGTTGGTCCATAAACAAAGCGCAATACAAGTCAAAAGGCAAAACGCAAAAGGCAAAAGTCAGAAGTTCAGGCGGTCCCGGCTTTGCCTTTTGACTTTTGACTTTTGACTTTTGACTTGCTCTTTCCCCTGTCGCCCGCCACGCCCAGTTGCTCTCGTAATGCCAGTTCGAGCGCCTTCATTTCCCCGGTATCACGTTCGTGGTCATAACCTAGCAAGTGAAGTAGCCCGTGCAGAATCAGCCAGTGAATTTCATTGAGTGTCGTATGTCCTTCTTCGCCGGCATTCCGCCGGGCCGTCTCGACGGATATCACCACGTCGCCGAGGAAATTCGTGATTCCGATCCGCTCTTGGCGGTGCGAAGACGGCCGCTGACGCTGGTGCACAGGTCCCGCCGCTTCGTTCCAGGGAAAAGAAAGGACATCGGTGGCTTTATCCCTGGCGCGAAACGCAGAATTCAAGCGGCGAATCGCGTTATCATCCACGAAGCAGATGTTAAACTCCCTATTCCCCAGCCGCAACCGCCGCTTCAGGCTCCGCACAAATGCCGACAAGGAAGCGCGGCGGACCATATAGCGTTTCTGGAGATTGACCAGCACTGGGCCTCAAAAAAAAGTGGTTAGTGCCTAGTGGTTAGTGGTTAGTGGTGATCAGAGGTTAGTCGTTCGTCAGAGGCGCATAGGGGCCGGCCACAAACCACTAGCCACTAACCACTGCGCACTAACCACTGCTCTTCTCGCCATTGGCTTTGGCGGCCCGCACCTGGTCGAACTCTTCGTACGCGCGGATGATGCGTTGCACGAGGCTGTGCCGGACCACGTCGCGCTCCGTAAAATAAATGATGCTGATCCCGGTCACCTTGCCGACAACTTCCACCGCTTCGATCAGTCCCGAGCGCCGCCCACTGGGAAGATCAATCTGCGTGACGTCGCCCGTCACCACGGCCTTGGAATTAAAGCCCAGGCGGGTCAGGAACATTTTCATCTGCTCGCTCGTGGTGTTCTGGGCTTCGTCCAGAATCACGAACGCGTCGTTCAGCGTCCGCCCGCGCATAAAGGCGATGGGAGCAATCTCAATGATGCTTTTTTCCAGATAGCGCTCCACGCGGTCCGGATCCAACACGTCATAGAGGGCGTCGTAGAGCGGGCGCAGGTAGGGGTTCACCTTCTCCTGAAGCGTGCCGGGCAAGTATCCCAAACGCTCGCCGGCCTCCACGGCGGGCCGCGCCAGGATAATCCGGCTGACCTCTTTGGTGAGCAGCGCGTCCACCGCCATCGCCACCGCAAGGTAGGTCTTGCCGGTGCCCGACGGCCCAATGCCAAAAACCATGTCGTGGCGCTCCATGGCATCAACGTAAAGACGCTGGTTCAAACCTTTGGGGGCGATCGATTTTTTTCCGAAGCTCCGCGGCCGGCCCGCTTCCGCCAAACCCTTCAAGCTGGCTTCCGGATCCTGGCTGATGATGCGCAGAAAGCCTTCGATTTCCGCGTTCTCAAAGCGCGCTCCGCTCTCCACCAGCGCGGCGTACTCCTCCACCAGGCGCTGCGCCCGGCGCACGTTCCCTTCCTCGCCCTCGATCTCCAGCGACTCCTCGCCCAAATGCGCGGAAACCTGGAAACATCGCTCGAAGAGCTTCAGGTTTCCATCATAAGTGCCCACAAGCGCCGGCACTCCCTTCCGGATTTTGACACTCGCCATCATAGGGTTCGAATACTTAGACAGGCCTCCATTTCAGAAGATGCGTATGGCACGGGATTCATGAATATGCCGCGGGTTGGCAATCGTGGGAGGTCGATGACCGTTCATTAATTCATCTCGATGCTAAACGAGGCAGTCACGAAAGTCAAGTTGAGGAGATCGGGGAGATCGGGCCATCGGGTCATTTGGCTATCGAGCCATTTTGGATTTTAGCTTTTGGATTTTCGACTGCGACAATCCCCAGCGCAGTCGACAAGGGGCGGCCATGCCCACCCACGAACACCATTTTGCGCGCGGAGGGCTGCACCTCCTAATCAGCGTAACCTGCCGGCGCGGCAAGCTTCTTAAGAGTAATCGGCTGGCCTGATTTCAGTTATTTCAGTGGGCCGCAGAACTGCGCTCGGCGCAGCCCCATGATGTTTCGCGATGTCAGGGTGGGTTATGCTATCATCTGATCTGAGGGAGCTTCATGGCGAATACCCCAACCTTGCGAAAGCAGCAGTCCAAATCGACGGGATCGGGCGCCGGCCGGCCCACTGCGCGCCTGCGCTCCCAGAATCGGAAACTGCTCAAGTGGCTCGATTCCTGGCTTGCCACGCCCGATAATCGTGGTGAGGAGTGGTGGAATGGATTTGAAGACGATCTCCAGAGCCGTCGCACCATATTCAGGCCTGCCCAAACGGAATGACGAGTTACTCACTCGACACCGATACGATTACTAAACTCCTCAAGAAGCATCCCGGGAATCAGCGCGTCCTCGACCGGTTCCGCAAGGAGGTTAGGAATAACTCGCTCTTCATTATGTGCCCAGTGGTGTTTTATGAAATTCGGCGCGAGTTGGTGATTAAGAACGCGGGAGAGCAACTCAGCGCATTCGAAAAGATGGCCGAAGCGATGGTTTGGAAGGAGTTCAACTCGGCAATCTGGGAACGCGCCTCGAGCCTATGGGCGACCCTACGCTCACGGGGCCGTTCCCACCACGATGCTGACGTCCTCATCGCAGCACATGCTGTCGAGTACGCCACCACGATCGTCACAGGAAACGTCGAGCACTTCCAAGACATCGGCGCCTGGGTCGAGGACTGGAATCAATAAATAACCGGAAAGTAGAACAGGGAGCGCTGATTGTTACCAGAGATCCAACAAAGGATTCAGTCCAAGTTTGTGGAGGCGGTGCGCACGGCATTCAATTTGGAAGTTGCTCCCCCCGCGCTTGACGCGCCTCCCAATTTGGAGATGGGCGACATCTCCCTGGCAGGCTGCTTTGAGCTGGCCAAGCAATTGCGCCAGGCGCCTCGCAAAATCGCCGAACAACTCGTTCCGCTGGTCTCCACTCTGGAAGGAGTGGAGCGCGTCACCGTGGCCGGCGCCGGCTATCTGAATTTTCACCTGCATCGCGCACAAACGGCCGCCCGGCTCTTTGCCCGGCGGAGTTCCCCCGCGGCCGCCGGCGCCAGCGCGCGCGGTAAAATCCTGGTGGAACATACCAGCATCAATCCCAACAAGGCTGCGCACATCGGCCATCTTCGCAATGCGGTTCTGGGCGACACATTTGTGCGCCTGCTGCGCTTCTGTGGCGAGAACGTCGAAGTGCAGAACTACATTGACAACACAGGCGTCCAGGTTGCGGACGTCGTTGTCGGCTTTCTTCACCTGGAGCGGAAAACGCTGAAAGATGTTGAAGCGTTGATTCACGATGCCTCGGCACGCTTCGACTACTACTGCTGGGATCTTTACGCGCGCGTCTTCCAGCTCTATGAGGAAAACAAGGAAGCTCTGCAATGGCGCACCCAAGCCCTGAAGGACATCGAAGAAGGCCACGGCGATACCGCGGCCATGGCGGAGCTGATATCCACCGCCATTGTCCGCACCCATTTGGCAACGATGTTGCGTCTGAACATCGAGTATGACTTGCTGGCCCAGGAAAGCGAGATCCTGAAACTCGACTTCTGGAAAGCCGCCTTCGAGCTGCTCAAGAAAGAAAAAGCCATTCGGTTCGAAGATGCCGGCAAGAATGCGGGCTGTTGGGTTATGGATCTTGCGGACCCGTCGGCAGAGGGAGAAGGCGAGACAGCAGACGCTGACGACATCAAGATCATCGTGCGCTCCAATGGCACCGTGACTTACGTTGGCAAAGACATTGCCTACCATCTCTGGAAGTTTGCCTTGCTGGGAAAAGACTTTGGTTATTCCCCCTTTTATCGCTATCCCGACGGCCGTTGGGTGTGGCGCACCGCCGTGAACGGCCAAGCTGACGCGCCGCCCTTCGGCCGGGCGAGCGCTGCGTACGCGGTGATTGACACGCGCCAATCCTACCTTCAGAACATCGTCAAGGCCGCGTTCCACACGCTGGGTTACCACGAGCGCGCCGCGAACCTCCACCATTTCGCCTATGAAGTGGTAGGACTCACCTCGCGCTGCGCCGAAGAAATGGGGATCACGCTCAGTGACGAAGATCGCCAGCGTCCCTACGTGGAGGTTTCCGGGCGCAAAGGCCAGGGGGTCAAGGCCGATGACCTGATTGATACGCTGATCGCCCGCGCCGCCGAGGAAGTGAGTTCGCGCCACATGGCGCAGGATCCCGCCGAAGTGCAAGACTATGCGCGTAGGATCGCCGTGGCGGCGCTGCGCTACTTCCTGCTGAAGTTTTCGCGCCGGGTTATCATCGCTTTTGACTTCAAGGAAGCCCTGGCCTTCGAGGGCGAGACGGGACCCTACCTGCAATATAGCGCCGTGCGCGCCCGGAACATCTTTCGCAAATACCAGGAGTTGAGCCCGGGATTCGAGCCCGCGCAATTGTCCGGCGTCCTCACACCGGAACAATTGCAGCAGTTTTTCAAGGGAGAAGACGGCGCGGCATATTGGGAGCTAACCCTGCTGGCCAGCCAACTGGAGACCATGGTGGCGCAAGCGATCACGAGCGAAGAGCCCGCCGTGGTGGCCAAGTATGCGTTTCGCCTCGGGCAAGCCTTCAACAATTTCTACCATCACTTCCACATCCTGAGTGAGCCGGACCCGTCACGCCAACAGTTCCTGCTGTACCTCGTCTACCTCGCGGAGCGCACCCTGACGCTCGCCACCGAACAGATGGGCATCGAAATTCCCGAGCGCATGTAAAGCTGCCCCACATGGGTGGTTAGGTATCATCATCTGCGGAACGAGTAGAAGTTGATGGGAAGGACCTGTGCATAATTCTCAAAATCCGGATCCATCGTGAAAATTGACCACCGGCGGGCAAGGGTTACTGCGCAGATCAGGATGTCAACAGTAGAAACCACAATTCCCTTTGACCGGCAGTCATTGCCTGCTTTTGCGGCAGATTCGTAGTCGGAGGTGTTAATCGGTTCATCTGGGAAGGCTCGCAGCGTCAGGCGAAGTTTTTCATATTGAGCCGCGTTTTTGATTCCGGACAACAATTCCTGTCGCACTGGGCCGATGATGCGGCCGCGGCCTCCCTGGATTACCTCTGTCAACTCAGTCACCACCGACCGTTCGACCGGGCTCAAGTCCTGCGGCTTACGGCGTAGCGCAAGCGACCACACTGAGGTATCAATGAGAGTATTCACGCTCGCTTCCCGCGGCGCTCGCGTTTGTAATCGAAGGCCGGATCATAATCAATCGTTCCAAAAAGGGACAAAATACCCTGCTGCTTCCGGCGCTGGATGTATTCACCGAGTGCCGCATTCACGGTTTCCTTCTTGGTGCTGTGCTGGCCCAATTTCTGGGCCTCCTCAATCAGGCGATTATCGATGTCAAGATTCGTCGGCATCATTCACTCCCTTGATCATTCTACACATCGGATTGTGTGAAGTCAAGTACATTAAGATGTGTAGAGGCGAACAATCCTTTATGCAGGACCCCATTGACCAGCATTACCGTTACGGCACGAAATCCGTCAACAGGTGCACCAGCGTACGTACGCCGTGTCCCGTGGGCCCTTTGGCGCGGTAAGGCTTCTCGTCGTTCGCCCAGCGGGTACCGGCAATATCGAGGTGCACCCAGGGAGTATCGCCGGCGAATTCTCCGATGAACATGGCGCCGGTAATCGCTCCCCCATACCGCCCACCGGTATTCGCCAAATCGGCGATTGAGCTCTTGTAAAGATCCCGATAGTCCTCGTCGACGGGCAGTTGCCACATCTTCTCTCCCGCCACGTTGGCCGCGGCCAGCACGCGATTCACCCAATCCTTGTTCCAGCCGAAGACTCCGGTGGTGATGGCGCCGAGGGCCACCAGGACGGCGCCGGTCAGGGTGGCCGCGTCAATCAAAACCGTGCAGCCAAGCTTCTTCGCGTAAGTCAGGGCATCGGCGAGCACCAGGCGGCCCTCCGCGTCTGTATTGAGGATTTCGATGGTCTTTCCTGACATCGAGGTGATCACATCACCAGGCTTGAAAGCATTGCCACTGGGCATGTTCTCCGTTGCCGGAATCAGCGCCGTGACCCGAACGCGCGGCTTGAGCTGGGCAATGGCCTGCATGACGCCGAGCACGGTTGCGCCACCCGCCATGTCCGTTTTCATCTCGTGCATGTTTTCGCTGGGCTTGATGGAGATGCCGCCGCTATCAAAGGTGATTCCCTTCCCGATTAATCCGATCACCGGCCGTTCCGGCGCATCCTCTGGCGAGTAGCGGATGACGATCAGCCTAGCGGGTTCCTGCTGGCTACCCTGCGCCACCGCCCATAGTGCGCCCATTTTGAGATCCTGGATTTCCTGCGGCCCCAGCACTTCACACTCCAATCCGAAGTGCGCGGCCATTTCGCCGGCGCGCTCCGCCAATCGCGTAGGGGTCAGACGATTCGAAGGCTCATTGACCAGCTCCCGCGTGAAGTTTTGGGCCTCGCCAACAATGCGGCCGCGATGGAGGGCAGCTTCCGCCTCGGGCGACACCGTCTCACCGTCCGTCGCCAGCAGGAGGTAATCAATTCCCTTTGCGCCGTTGCGCTCGGTCCGGTAGCTATCGGCATCATAATCGGCCACCAGAGCACCATCCACCACGGACGCCACCGCGCCGGGTTCGGTGGAACCAAGAATCCAGGCCAGTTCGCGCACCCCACGCGAGCGCAGATTCCTGACCGCGGCCCCCACCAGATGGCGGAGGTGCCTCTCGCTGAATTTATCGCGCTTACCGGCCCCCACCACCAGCAGCTTGGCTGCGGCCATCCCCGCAGGCCGCCGGAGGGACGTGCATTCAAACGCCTTGCCGGTGAGTTCGCCCGCGGCTTGTAATTGCTGCAACAGATTGCGCGTTTCCGCCGGCAATCGCTCCGCGGTGCCACTGGAGGCAGGCGCATCTTCAAAGCTATAAGCGACAAGGGCGAAAGTGGAAAGTTGCGCCAGGGGATCGGGCCGGAATTCAGTTTTCACGATTCAAAGCTCCTTGGGGGATTAATGGGTCCATTGCCGCGATCAGCTAAAGGTGGCGCCGGCGATGTTCGTGTATATCCTGCTGAGCTTCACGGTCGATGGTGCGCTGCCTTGAGGTCTCGCGATGGTCGTAAACCTTTTTCCCTTTCGCCAGGGCAATCTCGCACTTGATCAGATTTTTCTTCAGATAAACCCGGGTCGGAATCAGCGTGAACCCTTTTTCTTGAACTCGGCCCTCCAACTTGTCAAGCTCCTGCCGGTGGAGCAGAAGGCGCCGGTCGCGAAGCGGCTCGTGATTGGAGTAGCTTCCCGCCGCATACGGGCTGATGTGACAATCGATCAGCCATGCCTGGCCCTTCTTGACGTCCACATAACTGTCTTTGAGATTGATTTTCCCGTCGCGAACCGACTTCACTTCCGTGCCCGTCAACTCCACTCCCGCCTCAAACCTTTCGAGCAAATGGTACAGATGCTGCGCCTGCCGATTGACGGCAAAGTGCTTCGGAGCGGGCTTGGACGGCTTGGACATGGTTCCGTGGTACGTAAGCCTTTATTCGGATATAAATAATTTTAGCACAGGGGGCTCGACCGTGAACGACCGTTCGCCGGAAATCACTCGCCGGAAATCACTCATTGTCATGACGGCAACAATCCGCTATGATGTTGTTGCGGGGTGGAGCAGTCTGGTAGCTCGTTGGGCTCATAACCCAAAGGTCGCTGGTTCAAATCCAGCCCCCGCAACCATGGGCGCCGAGGGGCTAAACCCCGAAGCGCCCTTTTTCATTGCAGTTGCGAGGTGAGCCGTCATCGCTACCTCAGTTAAGCCGCGCTCCCAAACATGGTGATACCGTCCCCCCAGCCTTTGGGGTTCTCCCGGATCAGAGTGTCGGAGGTGATTGTGGGGAAACCTCTGTCGGCGATGTTCACGGCAATTGCCCTCATTTCGTTGTCAGCGAGCACCTTTAGCGAAAGCGAAGCGATGGAGTTATTATCGCCCCGAATCGGTGTTAGCAAACTCTCGCGCCCCGTAGCCTTCTAAAAGCATAAAACTGGAGGAGAGCAAGCGTCAAATGCACCTTTCAATATCTGCAACTGCTCTCGTGCTGCCCGCACTCATGGTAGGAACAGGTGCTGCCCTGGTGAGCTTTCAAATTTTGGAATCTCTTGAGCGCACCCCGAAAAGAAGTCTTGAAGAGCGATTTGGAAAACATTGAGGCAACTCTCCGGGACGAGTCGGCCGGATTGCCGGACAGAATTGTTCGCGGCAACGGCAACTCCACTCTGAATTTGTTTAGCGGTCTCGCATGGGAAGATGGTGACCGCCTTTAATTGGGTGGAACTGGTACCTCGGTGGCCGCTGCGGACTCGCATTACATTTTGACTGCCGCGTGCAAATGGGAGGAGGCTCTTCGATCAGCACGCAAGGTATTCCGCCTTCACTAAAAAGCAAAAGGAGATCAAGTAAACGCCGAGAATGGACATTGGGGGTATGATAGTCCGAACTGAAGAGCTGAGTCGGCGGCCCCTGTGTCGTCCGGCTGAGTGAGGGGGTGCCGTGAAACATTTGGGAGCCCCAAGGCTGGCTGTCTACGTTGTGGCTACTGTCACCGCATTAGTGTTGGGGCGGGGCGCCGCACAGCACGGCTCCATCGTGCCAGGTTTGGCGTTTGCGCAGCAGTTGGCAAGTGTGCACGCCACGGGTTCTTCTCCATCGTCCAACCCTGACAATTCGAAGCTGGGTGCGATTTCGGTCGACTACCCAGAGGAAGGATCGATCCTCCCGCCGGGGATCACACCGCCAACATTCCTCTGGCGTGACTCTTCGAACCGCGCCTCCGTGTGGACGATCGATGTGGCGTTCACCGACGGCGGGGCCGGGATTCGGGCGCAATCCGCGGGCGAGCGCTTGGGCATCGGCGAAATCGACCTGCGTTGTGTTTCCGCCACCAACGAGTTCCCCAAGCTCACACCTCAGCAAGCCGCGGCGCACACTTGGATACCCGATTCGGCCACATGGCAAGTGATCCAGCGGCATTCCGTGGAACACCCAGCCACCATCACCATCACCGGATTCGAGGACGAGATTCTGGCCCGTCCCGTTTCCCGCGGCGCAGTGAGGATTGTGACCTCGAAGGATCCCGTCGGAGCGCCAATTTTTTTTCGCGACGTCCCCTTGATGCCCGCGGAAACAGAAAAAGGAGTGATCAAGCCGCTGGCCCAGCGCTTTCTGCCCCTGGTGGCCTGGCGGTTGCGCGACATTGCCGAACCCCGCAGCCGTCTGCTCCTGACGGGCATGCACACCTGCGCCAACTGCCATTCGTTTTCCCTCGACGGCAAAACCCTAGGGATGGATATCGACGGCCCTGCCAACGACAAGGGGTTGTATGCGCTCACCTCCATCCAGCCGGAAATGGCCATTCGCAATCAAGACGTGATCTCGTGGAGTTCCCTCCGGGATGAGACGGTTTCGCCCTCGCGAGTCGGTTTCATGTCGCAGGTCTCGCCGGACGGCAGGTACGTCTTGACCATGCTCCGGGGGTTGGATAAAGACAGCTACAGCTACTACGTTGTGAATTTCAAGGACTACCGTTTCCTCCAGGTGTTCTATCCGACGCGCGGCACCCTGGCGTGGTACGACCGCGCGACGAGCCGAAGGCGGGCCTTGCCGGGCGCGGATGATCGGCGCTACGTGCAAACCGATGCGGTCTGGAGCCCAGACGGCAGATACGTGGTCTTTGCCCGAGGGGAGGCGAAGGAACCTTACATCGAAGGTCAGAAGTTGCCCGACCATGCCAACGACCCGGAGGAGGCCCAAATCCAATACGACCTCTACCGGATCCCCTTCAACGCCGGCCAAGGTGGCCAGCCGGTGCCGATCGCTGGCGCATCCCGCAACGGCATGAGCAATACCTTTCCTAAGGTTTCGCCCGACGGCCGCTGGATCGTCTTTGTGAAGTGCCGCAATGGGCAGTTGATGCGCCCCGACAGCCAGCTTTACATTGTGCCTGCGGAAGGCGGCGCGGCGCGACGTATGCGGTGCAATACTCCGTTGATGAACTCCTGGCACAGCTTCTCGCCCAACGGCCGTTGGCTGGTTTTCTCCTCGAAAAACCGGTCGCCCTACACGCAACTCTTTCTGACGCACCTGGACGAGGACGGCAATGACAGCCCCCCAATCTTGATCGAGAACACCACGGCGGCCAACCGTGCGGCGAATATTCCGGAGTTTGTGAATATCCCCCCGGACGGGATGACGAAGATCGATGTGCCCGCGGCCGATTCGTACCGGCTTTTCGATATTGCCACGGACCTGACGGCCAAGGGCCAGGTGGAAGCGGGTATCGCGGAGTGGAAGGAGGTCTTGGAACTGGATCCGCGCGATGCCAAGGCCCATAACAACCTCGGGGCCGCGCTGTTGCGGCAAGGAAATCTCGCCGAGGCGATGACCCACTTCCAAAAGGCATTGGAGGTCGATCCTGACTTAAGCCAGGCCCAGGGCAATTGGGGAATTGGATTATTCTGGGAGGGAAAGCTCGACGAAGCTATGCCGCATCTCCAGAGGGCAGTGGAGATCAATGCCGAGAACGCCATATTCTATGAGAAATTCATTTCCAGCTTGGACCCTCTGGCGACCACTCCGCAAGCGGGCCTTGAACTGGAGGATGTTAGTCCCCAGGCAAAGGAGGGGAGCCTCGGCAACGCCAGCCCGCGGAAGCGTGGAAACCTTGATGCCCAGTACCGACGGCGCCTTAATGCCGTGCTCGCCTACATCATGGCGTCTGATGATCCCGCCCGCCCTGCAGTGAGGAAAGAAGACGTGCCCAATCAGCCGAACCTGCGGGAACCGCTGGACGTCCTCGGCGCCCCCAGCGCCTTCCCCGATTCTACTCAGCCCGGCGGCAGCAGCCCGGAAATCGAGAAACTGATTGCGGATTTGGACATTCCGTGGCTGCGCCGACTCGCCGAACAAGACAAGAACGCTGACGAGAGCTTTGCCGCCCAGCGGCAGATTCTGCTCATCTTTCTTCAAACCTTCGAGGCTTCCAACATCTTGCTCGGAAAGAAGAGGAACGCGCAGGCCCTGATGTGCCTCGAAATCGCGGCCCAGGCCGCACCGAGAAATCCTCTCATCTCTTATGACTTGGCCCGAGCGCAGGCGCTCACCCGTCAGCCCAAAAGGGCTCTAAAAACCCTGCAAGCGGCAGCGGAGAAAGGCTTCAACGACGCAGATCAGGTGGAAGGAGATCGCGCCTTCGAAGGCCTTCGCACCCAACCGGATTACCAGAAAGCCCTCGCAGAGATGCGCGGCGGAAAGCCTCGGACCGAAGCCGTACCTTGATCGAGATCCCTTTATGCCTTTCGATCAGAATCAAAAATCGCGATGGCCTCGATCTCAACAAGTAGTTCGGGGCGGCAGAGAATCGCCTGTATTCCTGTCGAAGCGGGTAGCGGGTGCAGACCTTGCTTATGAAAAAACTCGGTACGAATCTCGTTGAAAGCTTTGTAGTCGCGTTCAATGTCGCGAAGGTAACACGTGGTGCGCACCACATCCTTCCAAGTGGAGCCTCCCGCAGCCAGCAGCGAGGTAACGTTTCGATAGGTGCGCCAAGTTTGGGCACGGAAATCCCCGACATGGACGCTCCGGCCGTTCTCGTCGACGCTGGCAGTCCCGGAAATAAACAGAATCGTGATGCCCTTGAGGTCGATCCGCAAAGCGCGAGAAAACGAGGAGGGCTTGGCGTATAGGTAGGCTTCGTTCAGCGCTTCCGGCGCGCAAATGGCCTTCTTGGGAATCGGCTTTCTTGCCTTCCCTCTTGGGTGTTTGGATGGAGTCTCAACCGTTTTCACGAAGTGCACCTCGATCCCGTGGGAATCTTCCCTCCGGCCATGATTGTAAGCCACCCAGCGTTGGGTGGCGGGCCTGGGTTTTCAGTTCCGGCAGCCGCTCGCTAGTGGCCTTGGGGGCCGGGCATCCGAGCAAGAAGCCCAGTGACACCTGGCTACTTAACCTAGTATTACTAAAAGGTAGTGCATCTGCACGGATTCTCCAATTCCTGCTGGCCCGTTTCCACTGCGGGTCACCAAGCCCAGGAGGCCACCTTCTAATTCGTGCACAAAAGGGCGACCGCTCCCTCGCGCTGCTGAAAATCAAATGTTGGCCTCGATCTTGAACACGCGAAGGCCTCCACCTTGCGTCTTGTCGCGCCTGATCGTGCAAGCGAAGGCTGCCAAGTCTCCTTCCGTATATATCTTGATTTCGCCTCCAGGCCAAAGCTCGGTGACTTTGTAACCGGAGTGTCCCGGCAAGCCGACCCTCTTGAGGGGGATTCGAAATTTGAGGGTAGCATCACGGCTCGTGTTCCGGTTGGCAGCGACGAGGATTGCACCGCGGTCATTCCACCGGATATACGGAACTGGAACAGGGATTTTGGCCTCGTGAGGCACCGCCGTGAGGTTGGGTTCTTTTTCGCCAGGTGGGACAGCCAGGATATCCGCTTCCCGTTTGCGGACAGCAATCATGTTCTTCACGTCTTCGAGCATGGCGGCGTGCTGGGGGCTCTTGAGTTCATCCCAGTCCAGCATATTTCCGTAAAGCCATCGACCCTTGCCAGGATCCTGGCCGCCAAAAAGGTGCGGTGATAACCAGGGAATGGGTCTGAAAGTGGCGTCAAATTCCTCTCCCGCAAAGAAGATGGGAATCATCGGTGTGAAGAGGCAAGAGTAACCGAACAAAGCACGGCTACCCTGGGCCACGTAAGGGCTCTTGTCAGCTGGCCATCCTTCCCACCCTTCGTCGTGACAACTGAATTGGAGGGAAGGCCAGCCGTGGGAGAGCGTGGCCAAGTAGATGTGGAGGATTGGCGGGTCGCCCTCAAGTGCCAGTTGCCGCTTCTTATACTCGGGTGAGTTCGGGTTGGTTCCCCAGCGATATTGCCATATCCCGCCCATATCGTCGCTGACGATAATGTCTTCAATGGGTTTCGAGGCCACATTATCAACTGTAAGCTGGACATCGGGAATTCCGTCGGCATGCAGGTCGTTAAGGCGGCGGCAGATTTTGTCGGCGGTCATGCCGTCCAGGCTGACGCGCAGAGGTCCCTTAGCGCTTACGCTGCCCTCGGCCCTGCTCCCGTCATCGGCATATTGAATTTCGACCCGGTAGTGTCCAACCCTGCCGAATTTCCGATCATAGAAGCCAGGCACGTCCGCCACCAGGGCTTCGTTCCAAGTGTCCGGCTGGATGGGCCGCAGGAGGTGGTCGTGCTGAGTAAAGTCGGTGACGCCCGGAATGACCGAGTCCTCCTCTTCCCAGATGACAATGGGATGGCCGGCGGCAGCCGCATTCTGTCGAATTCTTACCCAAAGATCCGGCCGGAATATAGATACATCCAGGCGGAAACCATCCACGCCGAACTTGGTGACATAATCTGTCCAAACCTTGACCCACCAGTCATCGAAGTCTGTGTGCCCCCCGAAATAGTCGTAGTCGGTCATTCTCCAACTTCCCCCGCGGAACCAGTGCGGGTGCTGCTTGATCAAAGGACTGACGCTCAGGATGCCGTGTACGTGAACGTCCAGGAAGATGCGGATGCCGCGCCTGTGAGCTTCGGCGATGAGTGATTTAAATTCTTCGGGCGTGCCCAAGGTAGGATCGATTTTATCGGGTTCTATATTCGCGTACTGCGTCCAGATGTTGTAGAAATGGTGAGCGTCAGCCAAGGACTGACCACCCAGCCAGATGGCCGTGATACCCAGTTCTTGGAGATAGGGCAACCGGGCGTTGAGACTATTGAAGGTGCCGCTCTCCGGGCCGTTCGGTGAAGTGAACCCCTTCGTCGCGATCTCGTAAATGATCAAGTCTTTTGTCCATTCGGGGGAGGGGGGCTGGAGAGACCCCGTTGAGACTTCGCCGAGCGTAGTTTCCTGCTTCGCTGAGGCGCGATCGTTTAGGGATGCGATCAAGCCTGCTGTGGCGCCTGACCCGGTTTTAAGAAAATTCCTTCGCGACGGGCTTATGGAATCATTGAGCCGCTTCTTCACTGTGACCCCTTCTCAGAGGTACCAAAAAACCTCTGCCTTATGCGGATTCGTTACGGACGCCTTAAGGCGTCAGAACTCCAGTCGCGGCATCTTGGTGACCCTGGATCAGCACGTGGTAGCCGCTTGCATCTCGTCGGAGTACTAGATCGCGTGGTTCTTTCATCCGCAGGACTGTCTTCCCGTCCCGCTGCAAGCCGCTGCATTGGCCGCACGCGAACTTCTCCACGCGTCCCCCCTGATCGACCTTGAGTGCGGCCACTCCGACGAAGCTGCCGGTGTAGATGTGGCCAGCCAGATTGAACTGAAAGTCTTTCGGTTCGTTCTTTTGTATCGAAGCGAGATCGGTCCTAAGCGACGAACCATCTTCCAGCATTGACCCGTCCGGTGCAAGGTCATCCCTCGAAATTCCAAGCCTTCCCAGCCGCGCAGGATCAAGGTGGTCCACCTGGGCATGAGCGACGATTGTGGCCCACTGTTGAGTCACATCGTGCCCCTGGAAGTCATATGTGGCCGAACCCTCCGTCATGAGAGGCCCTCCCGCGCGGGCATAACGATCCAGGAAGGCGAGTGTGGAAGCCTTGGAATATTGCGGATAGAGGTAGACCAACGCGCTGAATTTGTGCCCATTGAGTACGGGATGGTTGTCTACGCCCAGGGTCAGCGCACCGCTGTCGATAACATCGCTAGGAACGACCGCACAGCGGTATCCGGCATCCCAGACCTGCTGCACCTTGCCTTCTATATCGAGGCTCCCATTCACGTCGTACGGGTTCCGCGCGGCATTGTCGGGGAACCAATTCAACTGTGCCGGCATGCCAAAAACGATCAGCAAGGGAAGATTGGGGGCCGCCGGATCGAATTGATTCAACAGCCTGATTTTTCGTTCCACCGGATTGATCACCGAGAGGAACTGCTCGCTGGAAAGGTCCCTTCCCCATCGACCCGTATCATTGTAGCCGTGGTAATCCAGGCGGGCATTATAAAGGGCATCATGCATTGCCTTCGCAGCAAATGGGGGGATATCCCAACCATAAAACTGGTCGTACATAATCTTGCCAGGATGCGACACCAGCAGTCCCATGCGGAGCGGAAGCGACAGGTCTTCGTCGCTTTGCCCGTATTGCCTGGGAATACGCCACCAATTGATTCCCGTCGCCCACGCCTCGTCATTCGGGAGGTGATTGTGGAACGTATCATGGATGCCGGCAAACACCTGTTCGCCAAACAGGCGCCTCGAATACCGATAGACTTCCTGCTCGATCCGCAGCGGTCCCTCGCGAAGGTGATCCCAGTACTCGTCGATGGCGCGTATGCGCACCTCAGGATGACCTGTCGGGCTATAACGCATGTTTAAGAGCGTCTCGGCAAAGTTCAGTTTCCGTTCTCTCTCGAACGCCGCAGCAAAAGCCTTGCCGCCAAAACGATCCCTGAAGTTTCCGTGCAACGGATGCGGGACGCTCATGTATCCAAATTCGTTGAGGGCCGTCCCGTCCAAGGGGATGTCACGATACTGGTCGAGCCGGTGATGGATGAGGGAGATGAACGCCTCACTGAACAAATCCAAGGTGTCATAGGTGTTCTCAACCATGATATAGGCGGTCATTTCCGCCATGGCGGAGTTGCCCAGCAGCCGAACCTGAACGACACCCGGCGCGGAGACGTCTGCAAGTGCCTTCTCCGTCGCGTCATGCAACGATCCGGGCGCGTACTGATCCTCGGAGGTTTTCCAGAAGACGTAAGCGCGGAGGAGGTGGCTTTCCACTGGTTTTCCGTGGCGCATCTCATCCCTGAGCACGGCAGAGCCTTCCCCCTTGGCGTCGAGGGTCACCTCTGCTTCCGAGATCGTGGTTTGATCGTCGAGCGTGGTTTGATCGTCCAATCGGTCACTTTGTGAGCCACTCTTGGCCAAGGGGATCTCGAGGCCGATTTTCAAGCCATGTTGATTCGCCACTGCCACCAACTTGGCGATGCCATCATGTGTACGCGGGTCGAAGACATTTGTTCCTATCCGGGCAGTCAGAAATGCCAGGGTGAACGGCGAGTCGCGCTCGAGGTGTTCCACATCTTTCAAATACTGCTCATTCTGCAAAGTTTGAGGTGTCAGAAACCAATACAGCAGCTCAGGATAGTTGGCATTGGGCATCGCGTCCACGAAGCGAATGCTGACTGCCACCGACTCCGCCGGCTGCTGGGCGATACACACAAACCTACTCGCCGACACTAAAGTCGCTATGATGAGGCATACGCTACGAAGAAGACGGTAGCGATTCAGCCCGAATCGATGACCAACAACGCCGTGTACGACCCTTCGAAAATCAATAGGCACGATCCCTCCGTCATCCTGCTCTTTCGCACGGTATTTAAGGAGCGATAATCTCCCCGCCGTTCATCAGCGAGTCGTTCCGCGGGCTTTCTGCCCTGAACCTCCATGATCAATAACGTCGGGCCCTTGACCTGATGTGTAGTAGCTGTGAACACGGAATTTGTTCAGAGGTTCCTAAATCCGTAACACGATAAATTCACTGACCACCCTACAGCCAGGATTTCTTCCGGAACGTTCGTTTTCATTTTCCGGCGGACCCGTACCATACAGCCAGCCGCATCTGTATGCAAGCTCCACTAGAATATGACTTCGATACATCGAATTTCCTTAATCTTAAGGAAGGCCTCCAGCAAAAACATCGAAGTGGAATGGAAACGCATGAATCTGCCGGCAAAACGGTTGGCCAGCTTGGGGTTCACAGGCTGGGCGAACATTCGATAGAGGTACGGCGAGTGTATTGTCGTTGCATTTTTCTGCGTGCGAATGATCCGGCCGGGTGAGGCTGAATCCGCGTGATGGGTGGAGGACGAGTCGACAGAATTCATGGGTGAGCGTAATATCCTCCGTCGAATGGAACTCAACCAACGTCTTCCTGGAGAAAATTCCCATGCGTGCCCGAGTTTGCCTTTTGGCTTTTTTTCTTCTTTTTGCGATAAGTCCCGAATGTTGGCCAGCTCCGGAGAGTCCTGGCGTATTGGCGTGGCAGAAACTATCTTTCGTTTATGGCCGCGAATATTTCGCCTTAAGGAGCGGGCGCGCCAAGATGATTGTGGAGGCAGACCGCGTCGACCTCGGTCCCGCCTTCACCTTTATACTGGTCGACGCCACGAACCGGTCCCAAACCCACCGGAAAGAAATGGCGTTCAATTTTGCGCCACCTGGGGGCTTTGCCTCCAGCGCACTGCAAGTCGTACTGGGAGGGTATCCGTTCACGGCCCTTGGGAACCGGACTGAGGCGCGATGGGTCGATCGGGATGGCATCCCGGCTGTGGAGGCCGTGTGGTGGGCAGGAGGGGTCCGTGTCACAGAGCGTGTCAAGGGGCTGGGGGACAAGGGCGTCTTTCAAAGGTACATTCAACTCGAAGGTGCGGACCTCGCCGGCGAAGTGAATGTGGAACTCCGGTTGTCGGTTCCGTGGGGAACGCTGCGAGGCGAAGGTTCGATCTTGCTTCAGAATGGAGAGGAGTATCAATCCTGCCTGGTTTCGATGGAGAAGGAACCGGCCAGGGCTGACGAGGCGAGGGGCCAGCTTATGATCGGCCCCATCGCGGTTCTGCCGCGCGCCCGCGTAACCGTTGAAACGGCGCTTCTCGTGGAGATCCCGCCACGCCCGATCGATGAGGTGCTCGGTCAAGCCAGAACCCTTCAGACTTCCGGTATTCAGAAAGAACAAGAGCAAACGAAGCAGGCGTGGGGTGACCCCTCATGTCTGTTGTTGTGGCGTGCCATTAATTCCGGGGCTACTCGGGCAACTTCAAGGCTGTCGTTCCTTGTACGCGGATGGTCACGATCTCGAACGGCTTGATCTCGAACTCGAGACGGTGTCCGGAGACCGTTAGCAGCCTTTGATTCTTCTCCATGGCATTACAGATCCAACCGCTTTGAAGATTGAGGATCGGCACGTTAACGCCAACCGCGCCGCGTTGCCCGTCCACTTCCACAAACCGCAGAATCGTGCCTTGATCGTCCTCAGCGCGCTTCCAGGTGACCAGCACGACATTCGGCTGGTCGATCTGCAGAAAGCTGCTTTCCACAGAGTCCAGCGGGCGCGGAGGGTTAATGGCTTTGTCCTGCGACTTGATTTCATTAACCTCAAGCGGGGACATCTCTTCCCAACCCACGCGGCTCAGTGTTCCCGCGCTCAAGTTCCGCCCGCTCGTGACAGCGTACCGGAAAGTGTAGTCACCCCCCTGTCCCGCCGGCCAGTTCGTCTCCCAGTAGTTACTCATCAGGTAGGAAAAGACGGTCCCCTTGCGGTTGCCGAACTCCTTGGGCCACGAACCGCGCACGATGTCGCCAAGCGTGACCAAGTGGGCATCCACGGGAACCAGAGCCGCGCTGATGTTGTCCTGGTCAACAGCGACCCAATGCTGAACGCTGAACCAATCCAGGTTTCCACCTTTCATAATGTCCCGGGAAGGGTTTACATAGCCGTTCTGAATCTCGTAGCGAAACTCCGGATGATCCATTGCGAAGGGGAAGGCAAAATACACCGCCTCCTTGGTGTAAACCTTGGTTTTGTTGAGCCGGTTGTTGAACTCGATTTTCTTCTCGCCGTCAAACAGAACGACTTCGGTCTCGATGCGAGGCGTATTGACCGCCGAGCTTTCCATTTTCGCCAGCGTGCCAAACGCGGTCTTGGTCACGGAAATAAGACGGCCGCCGCCCGCGCCGTGTGGCTCGAGTTGCGGTTTGGGCAGAGTCGGATTGTATTCGAGCGCAGAGTTACGAGGCTTGTCGGCGCCCGTCACGTAGACATACTGGTTGAACCGGTAGGGGTTGGATGAGTCCACCAGTTCTCGATTCAGCTCCTTGTCCAGGATGCTTCGCACCGCGCCCGTCTCCGGGTCCAGCGTCACGCGATAATAGGGGCTTTCCAAGGTCGTCGAAACGCTCTGCGCCGGGGCCGCGGGCTCAGTTTGGGTGGGTTCCAAAGCGTAGCACTTATAGCCGACGGCCGGAACGCTCTGCGCTAGGAACCGGACATGCCGGAAGCCATTGCCGGTGTAGATTTCCTGGTATGGAACAGTTTCCTTTGTGGCCAGGTCGACCAGCTTGATTCCCTTGTTGATGTCCACCTCTACCAAGTGGGTCCTCTGCCAACTCAGGGGATTGAATAGCACCAGTGTTTGGCTGGGGCGATTGATGTAATCGGCGATGGAGGCCATGGCGCGGTCCAATAACTGCTCGAGCAGCAGTTTCCCATTTGTGGCGCGGGAATCCTTAACGGCGTTCTGCCGGATCGCCTCCGCGTGTTCGGGGTCCCGCCAGCTCCGATACGAGGTCCACGTGTGTTCATCAAACATGCGCAGGTTGTCCCATAGCAGTTTCATGGCTTCAGAGTCCGGACGGATAACCGGATTGACAAGAGAACTGATGGTCGAAAACTTCTCCGCGGCCAGCGCCCGCTGTTCGTTGGAGCGTGCCAGGGACGTGATGGAGGCGTCAGTGATCAATCCGTCTTCCCAGTAAGGGCCCCCATCCGCCCGGATGACGGGAATCGAGTCGCCGAGCTGTCCCCCGATATATTGCATGGCTTCCGAGAACCCCGAGAAGTGCAGCTTGGGGAAGGCGTATACCTTGCCCCAATCGCTGGCCAGGGTAGCCTGCTGCGGAAAGAGATCAGTGTTTTCCACCTGGGTTCCGTACACGATCACCCCATCCGACTTGTAATCCGGGCGGTCGTAGGCTTGGAGAAAGATGGGAAGCGAATCGCGCCCGGCGCTGATCTGTGGCGGCAACCCGAAAAAGCTCGCCATCTGGATATAATGCCGGGAAACCCAAGTCAGGATGCGGCCGCCGTCAGGACCTTCCCACCAGAAGGGTGAGCGCTCATTGAGTCGGCCAAACAAAATGATCGGGGCGCGCCAGTTGTCGCTGGCATCCACGAAATACTTCAGACCTGCTGCGGCCAACACCGAAGCATACGACCAGCTACAAGAAGGCACGTCGGTGATGTTGGCGTAGTCAAAATCGCCACCATGTTTAAGGTAGAATTCGTAACTGGGGTAGAGCGACCGGATGGTGTCTTCCAGGCTGGGGAAACCCGTCGCGTTCGAGGCATACTGAGCGGGGACGAAAACTTTTTTCTGTGCGACCAGGTCGAACAGCTTCTGGGCCTGCTCCTGGCTGCGGCCGTGCAGGAATTGTTCTACCGACCAGTAAGCGTCCGGGCTGTAGCTGAATTCCGGGTTCTTCCCGATCATCTCGATGGCTTCGTCGATGGCGCGGCTCTGGATTTCCGCGACCTTCGTAGGATAATCGGAGTAGCCGATATCGAGGTGCTCATTGGGCACAACGAAAAGGTTCCACTTCTTGCCGGGAACCAACTCCACCGGAAACCGCGAAGCATGGCCCAGGGACGTGACGGTAAGCTCGCTTTTCGCGGGCTTGTCGAACTCCGGAACCCCAAGCTCCGCCCGGTATTCACCAAATTCGCGATCGAATTCGAACTTTTGCGAATACTTTTCCTTTCCCAGTGCCAGAGTCACCTCGCCTTTAGCAAGCCGAGCCCCGGCACGGAGGAACACATCGATGAGTTCCAACAGTCGGCCATTTTGGGACTTGTAAAATATGGTTGGAACTACGTCTGCTGTCAGGCGGTTCGCTGCATACTTTGCCGCGGGATCGTTGTCGAGTTCCAGGGCATCATATGCCAGTCCGGAGTTTCCCAATCCAGCGGACTGAGAATCATCCCGTTGTGCGGGCTCATCGATGGCCGTCAACACCAGGCTGTTCGTTCCCTTCACGAGAAACTGCGAGGGAAACTTAGCCTCAATCGTTCCGTAAGAGTATACGGGTATGAAAACCGAATTCTTGTCCCCGCCAGCGTAGTTGAGCTTCGGATGCAAATAGAATAGGCCGCGATGCCCGTTCACCTCCAATTGCATTCTAGGCAGGCGCGCCATATAGGCAAGTAATCCCACCTTTAGCAAAAAGACACCCTTCGGCGCGCTTGGAAGGTCGAATTTAACGGTGAAGGGATGTGGTCGAAATCCGGCCTTCCCGTTGCCAGAACCCGGCTGAAAAGCGTACCAGTCCTTGGCAGGGTCACTCTTGCCCACGTAAAACACGGGATCCTGGGAGGGATCTGAGTAATCAATCCCGCTGCTCTTAAATTCCTGCGATGACTGATCAAAAGTTCCCACATGCCATACTTTTTGGGAAGCGACCTGGCCTATTAATGGGCAAGAGAAAATGAGCAGCGATAACATGCTGTGAAACAGTTGTATTCTCGAGGCACGATTAGACATGAAAGGTCTCCTATAAATCCATTCGCGTATACCATCTTACGACTCGAAGGAGAGGATCCCAGCTTAGACGAATTTGGGGGTGAGGAAAGCGCATCAGACGCCGATGCAGAAATCCATTGATCGAACGAATTCGCACACCTTTCCTTTGGCACTGCGCGAGGGCGGGGGGTTCCTTGGGTTACGGATTGAACGGCTTCATTCAGCAATCTGCTGAATCGAGGTCCCAGTTATCGGATCCCGTTCGGCAGGAAGTTTACCCTGTCTTTTGCCAGAAATCCAAGCGGTTGCGAGCCTGACTGCCAGGATGGCAGCGCTACGGCAAACGTATGTACACTTGCCAGTGCAGGGACGCGAGAAAGAAATTCCGCGCCCAATCGCAGTTGCGTCTGCCCGTCGCCGCCCTACATGCGCCCCAAACCCAATCAATCGGTCCTGTCCTCTGCCCCGTCAACTGTGAAAGTTCGGTCAATTGGGCAACCCTGGTCTCAGACCAGCGCTCCAATCTAATGCATGGGAACACGTGTCGTCCTGCTTACGTCGGGAAGGACCGCGGCTTTATTCCCGCGGGGATCGTTCAGAGTTTCTGCGCAGGCAAACGGGCTAACAGCCGGGGCTGGGGAATTTCGCCACAGGCGGCACTAGCAGATTTACAAACGATTCTATTTTCCCCCAAGACGACCCAATTTGTGTTACTCTACACGGCTCGCAGTTCAATAGGCGCGCGCTCTGTGCGATTTGAGCGTTTTACCATGAGCCTGGACAACCCCTTAAGATCGTTTTATAGAATCGATATTGATCATATGGAGAGGTGGTTGGGGTGAGAGTATGTATACAATCCGCGATGTGGCGAGATTGGCGAATGTCTCGGTTACCACCGCCTCTGCGGTAATCAATGGAAAGCGTACGGTAAAAGAGGCATTAAGACTGCGGGTGACTCATGCCATGGAGGCATTGGATTATCACCCCGACATCGTGGCACGTAGTCTTAAGGTCCGCCGCACCAACACCGTTGGTATCGTAATTCCCGACGTCACCAATCCTTTCTACCCTGAGATCATGCGGGGCATGGAGGACGTGGCTCGCCGCAGTGGATATTCCGTATTTTTCTGTGATTCCAATGAAGACGAAGAGCTAGAGCGCAATCATTTGAGTGCGCTCTTCTCACGGCGTGTGGATGGTGTAGTGATCGCACCCGCAAATCCCTATACCGTCCGAGACCGGCTGATGCGTCAGCGTATTCCCTTCGTGTTCTATGACCGTGTTCCCGCGAACTTTCCGGGCGCGGCGGTGGTGACCGACAACTTTGAAGCTTCGCGACAGGCCGTGCGTTATTTGATCGGATTGGGCCATGAGCGCATCGCCATCGTTATCCCTGGGGCGCACCTGGCTGCCATCGTGGAACGGCTAGAAGGCTTCCGACAGGCCTTAAAGGAGGAGCACCTTGCCGTCCGCGAGGATTATATTCGAGGCGCCAAGATCCCCGACATTTCGCCGCAGAGTGCGTACCAATACGGTTTGGAGCTGCTGCGGCTTCCTGATCCACCCACGGCGATTTTCTGCGCCAATAACCGAATGACACTCGGCCTAATGCGCGCACTTGGAGAACTTCGCATTACGTGCCCGGAATGTGTCAGCCTCTTGGGGTTTGACGACTTTGATTGGGCGGCAAGCGCCAACCCGCCGGTGACGACCGTCGCACAGCCTACATACGAAATAGGAAAACAAGCGATGCAGTTGCTCGTGCGGAAGATGGAAGGTGAAAAAGACGAGTTGGGGTTGGGAGGATCGCACTTGATTGTGTTGCCAAGCCAATTGCGGATCCGCAAGTCAACCGCCCCACCACCCCGAGTTCCTTCAGCAAAGGCCACCCTAAATGTTACCCCTGAGCCGGCCGTGAAACACTTGAAGGACCTCCCGGAAGGACGGGTCTTATAGCTGGCTCACCATTTGGCTCCCCTTGGCTGCCAGCCACCGGCAAGACAGCCTACTCATTCCTGTTACCCAGAACGCTGACCCGCAAGCCTGCCTTTCCTCAATGTCCCCCTGTGGCGGTCGCGTCTTCGGTTGGCCATTCGTAATCTGGGTCGACCGTCCTTTACTATTGTCCCTCTTAGGTACCCATCGCCATGAAAGGCATCGGAACAAGCAGAGCGGCCCTGCTGCAGCCCTCACGGTGAAGTTCACTGCCCTCGATTGTCCTGGCAGTTGAGAAAATTAACGTTTCCAGGTACTCGACAATGTCCCTTGATTTTCCCACCAAGGGGCATACCTGACATTTCTTTTATCTCGGGAGCGAACGACTACTGGAATGACAGAATGTCATTTATAATCATCGACATTAAGTCAGGATAAGCTCGTTTTCAACAAGTTTCTTACCCCTGCCCAAACGCCCTAAGGTGACGCACACTTAGCCCATTAAACAAAAATAGGAACGTTATTATTTTCTTCTTGACAAAACCATCTGAGGCTGCTTAAATCCGCCCATTGTTTCGCACCAGGTTGTTTCAAGTCGGGCGTAGAAGTCATTGCCTGCACGGGAACAGAGCGTGGTAGCGATCTATGAGTTCAGGTAGTCTCTGCAGTATTTAGCGTCGGGTTTCTCTTGGGCCTTCGGCACAGAAAGGCAGCGGACTAAGGTTTAGGCCCTTCGCAGCATTTCTTAATTTATCGCTGCGCTCTCGCGGGCGGCAAATGAGATACACAGTACCAAGTGATGCCGCACAGGGGTCCCAACTAACTTAGGAAACACGCATGGGCGCGAGCCATGAATGTTGCAACACATCCGAAAATCATTTAGCCCGGTGAGAAATCCGGGTCAGAAAGGATTGGTGGAAAATGAAGGGTACGAAGATTTTGTCAGTCTGGATTTTACTCGTTCTGATTGGAATCGTCTCTACGGCTTACGGGCAGGAAGTGACAGCAAGTATCTATGGAACGGTTCGTGATCAGAGCGGTGCTGTGGTGGCGGGCGCCACCGTTGAGGCTATCCAAGTCAGTACCAACACAACCCGCAGCACCACCACCGACAGCGCTGGGGCTTATCAGATCCCCCTCCTGCCTGCTGGAACTTACACCTTGACGGTCAGCTACACAGGTTTCAAGACCTACCGCCAGACAGGAATAGTGCTGCAAATCAACCAGCATGCTGAAATCGATATCAACTTGATACTCGGGAAGGCGGTCGAGCAGGTGCAGGTCGTTGCCTCCGCGCCGGTCCTGACCACAGATAATGCCACGATCGGCAAGGTTGACGATTCGACCACAGTCCAGATGATGCCGCTCAACGGACGCCTGACCATCACCGGCCTGATGGCGCTGGCTCCCGGAATTCAAAATGCAGGCATGCAAGACCAGGTTCCTGCTTATGGCGTTGCCCCCAGCATCGGCGGCGTCTATTCTTACAACGGTGTGGGGTTCACCCTTGATGGAAATCGTAACGAGGCGGGGAACATCGAGCGGGGTTTAGGTGAGTACCCGCCGCTGGATGGCATTGAGGAATTCAAAGTGATCACCTCCAATGCCAGTGCGGAATACACCAATCTAGGGCAAGTTATTGTGCTGAGCAAGGGTGGGGCCAATCAGATTCACGCCACCCTGCTGGAATTCAACCGCAACCGTTTTTCGGCCGCCCAGACCTTTTTTAACACGAGCCAGCGGTTAGCGGAATACAATCGTAACGAGTTCGGTGGAAACGTTTCGGGGCCAGTTTATTTCCCGGGCATTTACGACGGCAGGAACCGCTCGTTCTTCTTCTTCAACTACGAAGACATGCGGCTGTATCAGCCTAACTCGGCCTCTGCCCAGGTTCCCACTGTGAAGATGAGGCAGGGGAATTTCTCGGAGTTCAGCCAAACCATCTACAACCCGCTGACGGGCTTGGCGTATCCGGGCAACATCATTCCCACCGCTGAGAACCCGGTAAGCGCCTGGTTCCAATCGTACTATCCCCTGCCCACCAAGTCAGGCACCGGCGTAAACCTTTACGAACAATGGGTCGTGCCCTCGTTAGTGCCCCGCTACACCATGCGTGGCGATCATGTGGTATCTAGTAAGACCCAGATTAACGGCACCGCGATGTTCAACTGGATGGGTCCATACCCCTCTCCGGGTCCTGTTTCCACCTTTGGTGGAATGTCGAAGGTCGGCGAACACATCATCAATACACAGCTCGCCTTAACCCATACCTTCACACCGTCCATCGTCAGCGAGTCGCGTCTTGGCTACCTTCACCAAACCGTCTTTCGCGTGACGCAGAACGT
>JBEKNU010000070.1:0-28283 GCA_049522495.1 Terriglobia bacterium | reverse complement strand
CCTTCGCGGCAGGCGCGCTTGAAGTCCTTGCTCAGAAGGGCGCTGGCACGAAATAAGAACCGCAATTGCAGCGCAAAGCGGCGTTTGGAACTGAACAGGATTTGGTCCAGAAATTCGTAAAGCCCGACGTTGTCGATCACGACGCGTGATTTGAAGTGGCGCGTGGCGACGCGGCGCGCGGGAACGATTCCGTTGGAGGCGGGCAAGAACTTGGTCAGTACACTTTGCAAGCCTACCACGAGCTCCGTCAGGCGCTCCCATTCTCCCCGCGCGAGGCGCACCACATGCCATGCCATCTCGTGCCGGGTAGCCTCCCGCTCGCCAAAGGCCTCATTCAGGGTGATGCCGAGGATGGTCGTCTGTGCTTCAATCTCTTGCGCGAGAGGCTGATAAATGGCCTGAAGGTCTTCGCGCAAGGATCCCCGCCCGCCTGCCCGGGACCCTGCCTTAGCGCCCAGATGAAGGATACGGCGCAATAGCATGGCCACGGCCGCAAGAATTAGACCGCCCATGAGCCACTGCATTCTCTTACTATAGGGAACTGCCGCCCTCACTTCAAGTCGTTAATTGAAATGGTTATCATATTATGGAAACGCGATGAGTTGTATCTGAGTGTGCGCCGCGTGAATTCATCCTGCGAACTACCGAAGCGCGTGACGACGAAACCGACATTCTAATCTGACAGGAATCAACTTAGACTCCCCACAACCCCTTTCCTTGACACTGTTTTCGACTGCCACCTATAATGCCCGTTTAATCCGTGCTTCAAGACTCTCCGCAGAATGTAGGTAATCCCCGTGTCCGAAAATGAGCTATCTGACTTGATCCAGCAGCGGAAGAAAAAACTCCAGGCGATTGTCGACCAGGGTTATGAGGCATACCCGCGCAAGTACGACCCGACGCATACGATTCCGCAAATTGTGGCGGAATACGGAGCGTTTTCGGCGGAAGAACTTGCCGCGCGAAAGATATCGGTGCGGGTGGCGGGCCGCGTGATGACCATCCGCCCCCACGGCAAGGCGGGATTTGCGCACCTGGCCGGAGGGGGGAAGCGCCTGCAAATCTACGTCCGGCTGGACGCCGTCCGGGAGCGCGATTTCGAGCTCTATAAGCTCCTCGATCTCTGGGACTTGATGGGAGTTGAGGGTTACCTGTTCCGCACCCGGACGGGCGAGTTGACCCTCCATGCGGAGCGCCTGCAATTTCTCGCCAAGGCGGTGCTACCCCTGCCGGAGAAATGGCACGGCCTGACCGACGTGGAAATCCGCTACCGCCAACGCTACCTCGACCTGATGGTGAATGAAGAAGTCCGCACGGTCTTCGAGCGCCGCGGCAAACTGGTCAGCGCCATCCGTGATTTCCTGGAGGCGGAAGGTTATCTGGAGGTTGAAACGCCCATGCTCCAGCCCCTGGCGGGCGGAGCCATGGCCCGGCCTTTCATCACCCATCACAACGCCCTCGATATGGACCTCTATTTGCGCATCGCCCCCGAGCTCTACCTGAAGCGCCTCATCGTGGGCGGGCTCGACCGCGTTTACGAGATCAACCGCAACTTCCGCAACGAGGGCATCTCCACGCAACACAACCCCGAATTCACCATGCTGGAGTTCTACCAAGCCTACGCGGATTACCACGATCTGATGGCCCTCACCGAGCGCCTGCTGCGCCAAGTGGCGGAAGCGGTGCTGGGAAGCGTGGAATTTGACTATGGCGGCCAGCGCATCTCGTTTGCAAAGTTTGAGCGCCTCACGATGAAAGAGGCCGTGCTGCGCTATTGGCCCAGCGGAGTGGACGGACTTACCGCGCCCCAATTGGATGACCACCAGGCCATGGCAGACCGTGTTCCGGGACTTAACCAGTGGCTGCTACAGCGCGGCGTGGCGCCCATCGCTCCGCCAGCCGTTCAGGACAAGCGATCGGGCGACCTCCTGGCTCTATTTTTTGAGCTGGTGGCGGAGGAGCACCTTATTCAGCCCACCTTCATTGTGGATTACCCGCTGGAGGTTTCGCCGCTCTCCAAGCAGAAGCCCGACAATCCAAACTTCGTCGAGCGCTTCGAGCTTTACATCGGCGGAATGGAAATCGCCAATGCCTTCAGCGAGCTGAATGATCCCGAGGAGCAGCGCAACCGCTTCCAATATCAACAGAACCTGCGCGAGAAGGGTGATTTGACCGCGCACGCCATTGACGAGGATTACATCCGTGCGTTGAGCTACGGCATGCCGCCCACCGGCGGTGAGGGCATCGGCATTGACCGGCTCACCATGTTGCTCACCAACTCACGCTCCATCCGCGACGTGATCCTTTTCCCCCTGCTGCGCCCGGAGAAACAGCGCGGGTAGGAAAAGCCCAGCGGGCGGACCCGGGGAACCTATTGAGTGGCCGAGGTGGGATGCGGGGTTGTCGAGTCGGATGGCGTGCTTTAGGGCGGGCCTGTTACGCCTTTGGAGCCGCTGGGGAAGGTGGGGAAATCGCTGCAAAGGCCGAGGGGAGATCCAGGTACACGCCGATGACCTTGTTCAGGCGCGTGAGTTCAAACATCTGATTAATTTTGCCGCCGGCGCTGACCACCACCAACTTTCCCCCCGCTTTCGACATAGTCCCTGCGCACGTGGCCACCATGCCCACTCCCGCGCTGTCGATGAAGGTCAGCCCGCGCAAGTCGAATACCATCTTCCGGGAACCCTCCTCGATGCATTGCTTAATTTTGTGCTCAAAATCCATCAGCCGGCTCCCCAAGTTAAGCTGACCCGTCAGGCTGGCCACGGTGACGTCAGGCTCCACTTGCTGGACCTCGTAATGGACGGCCATGTTTGCAATTCTCCCTTGTCCGCTCCGCCCCTCAGTCGATTACCACGGAGCTCCCCAGGTGGTTTGGCGTGCCGGCCGCGCGGGGAGTTTTATACCTCATCGCACCGTTCGCACGCGGGCCGGCGCCGCAATCTATGGTGGGCGTGCGTTTGGCAATTGAAAACTGCCCCGAAGACGGCATCTTAGGTGCTGCGCTGACGACTGTCAACAAGGTTCTCCGCCACTTCGCGGGTGGCCGGCGGGCGCGGGGGCTGTGGCTGGTCTAATTCTGCTTGGCGCAGTGAACTCGCTCGTTGATAATGAAGGCAGGTATGAATTTCGAATCCTTTATGGCGCTTCGCTACCTCCGCGCCAAGCGGCGGCAGGCGGCGATTTCGATCATCACCGTGATTTCCGTGTTGGGGGTGATGGCGGGCGTGTGCGCGCTGGTGATTTCGCTGGCCATCAACAACGGCTTCCGCGAGGAACTGGAGAGCAGTTTGCTGGGCGCCACGGCCAATATCAATCTGCTGCGCAAGGAGAACGATGGCATCCGAAACTTTGATCAGCTATCGAAACGCCTCGCACAATTGCCGCGCGTGGTGGCCACCGCCCCTTCAATCTATGAGGAAGTCCTGGTTTCCCATGGCTCGCGCGCGCAGGGAGTGGTTCTGAAGGGCGTCGAACCCGCGCAGGAAGTGAAGGTGGGAACCCTCCTGCGGCATTTGCGTGAGGGTTCGCTGGCGGCGATGTCAGAGACCTTTCCCGACGCCGACGCCATTATCCTTGGCAAGGATCTGGCGGCCGCCTTGGGAGTTTACGTGGGTGACAAAGTGACCGTCACCAGCCCGCAAGGCTACCTGACGCCTCTGGAGGTCGTGCCCAAAACCCGCCACTTTCGCGTGGTGGGAGTTTTTGATTCGGGCTTCTATGATTTTAACGCCACTTGGGCGTTCACGAATCTCGCCGCCGCCCAGCGCCTGTTTGACCTTGCCGACGTGGTATCGGTGATCGAGTTCAAGATCGATGATGTTTACCGCGCCCCCGAGGTGGCAGACGAGATTCGCCGCGCCGCGGGAAGCAGGTTCGACACGACCACCTGGATTGAGCAGAACCATTCGCTGTTCAGCGCCATGCGCCTGGAGCGGCTGGTCACCATCCTGACGATCGGCCTCATTGTCGTGGTGGCGGCGCTGAATATCTTCACCGCCCTGGTGATGATGGTGATGGAAAAGAACCGCGACATCGCGGTGCTGATGTCCATGGGCGCGCGGCAGCGGCAGGTTTGGGCCGTGTTCACCCTCCACGGGGTCGCGATTGGCGGCCTGGGTACTATCCTCGGGCTGATCTTGGGCTATGGGGTCGCGTGGCTGGGCAACACCTACAAGTTGTTTCCACTCGACGCGGAGGTGTACGCGCTGTCGTCGGTGCCCTTCCACGCCCACCCGCTGGATGGGGTGTGGATCGCGGCCGCGGCCATTACCATCAGCTTTCTGGCAACCCTTTATCCTTCGCTCGCGGCGGCGCGGTTGAATCCGGTGGAAATTCTGAGGTACGAATGACGGATATTGGGGATGTTCAACTGATTAAGGACAGCGGATCAGAGCCGGTCCTGCACGCTGACGGCTTGACGAAATCTTTCCGTTCCGGCAGTGAGGAAGTCCTCGTCCTAGACGATCTGAGCGTGGATGTAAAGAAGGGGGAGTTCGTGGCGCTGGTGGGAGAGTCCGGTTCGGGCAAGACGACGCTGTTGCATTTGTTAGCTGCGCTGGACACTCCGACGAAGGGTGAGGTATACTTTAAGGGAAGACGAGTGAGCGAATATCGCGAAGACGAACGCGCTCTGTATCGCAATGAGAAGATAGGCTTTGTCTGGCAGATGCATTATCTTCTGCCGGAATTTAGCGCGCTTGAGAACGTTGTCATCCCGCAGTTGATTCGCGGGTGCCGAATGATGGACGCCCGGGCGCGTGCCCGGGAATTACTGCGTGAAGTAGGCCTTGAAAACGCAGCACCGCGCCGCGTGGGGGAACTGTCGGGTGGGGAGCAACAGCGAGTGGCGTTGGCCCGCGCACTGGCCAATCAGCCGGCGCTCTTGTTGGCCGATGAGCCCACCGGAAGTTTGGACCATCGGACGGCGGAACGCGTGATCGACCTGCTCGAAAACCTGCACCGGGCCCATCATCTGACCTCGGTGCTGGCGACGCACAACCTGGACCTAGCCCGTCGAGCCCATCGGACCTTGCGTTTGGCGAAGGGAAAGCTGACGGAATGGGTAGTTCCAATAGTTCCATGACCCCCGCACTTCCTGGGGCACGAGGGTTAGCCGGGAAGGTGGGGCTCCACGAAGAACTGAGGAGCTATGTTCGAGAGGTACACTGAAAAAGCCCGGCGAGTGATCTTTTTCGCGCGCTACGAAGCCAGTCAATTCGGCAGCCCCTTTATTGAGACGGAGCACCTGTTGTTGGGGCTCCTGCGCGAAGACAAGGCGCTCACCAACCGTTTTCTGCGGTCGCACACCTCGATTGAATCCATTCGCAAACAGATCGAGGGCCGGACCCCAATCCGCGAGAAGGTCTCGACCTCCGTGGACCTGCCGCTCAGCCAGGAATGCAAACGCGTGCTGGCGTATGCCGCAGAGGAAGCGGAACGCCTGACCCACAAGCACATCGGCACGGAGCATTTGCTGCTGGGCCTGCTGCGCGAGGACAAGTCATTTGCGGCGGAAATCCTCCACGAGCGCGGCTTGCGCCTCTCCACTCTGCGCGAAGAACTGAGCCGCGTGCAAAGCGATAAGGCGGGGAGCGCCCGCCCCAAGGAAACTTCTCTGCTCGGCGAGTTCAGCCGCGACCTGACGCAGGCGGCGATGGAAAACCAATTGGACCCGCTGATTGGCCGCGAAGCAGAATTGGAACGCGTCATCCAGATCCTTTGCCGCCGCACCAAGAACAATCCCGTTCTGATCGGCGAACCCGGCGTGGGAAAAACCGCCATTGTGGAAGGCTTGGCACAGCGGATCGCCGACGGCGATGTGCCGTCCTTCCTCACCGACAAACGGATCTTGGCGCTCGATCTCTCCCTGATTGTGGCGGGCACCAAGTATCGCGGCCAGTTTGAAGAGCGCCTGAAGACCATCATGAAGGAATTGATGGAGGCGCAGAACGCCATCATCTTTATCGACGAATTGCACACGCTCGTGGGCGCCGGCTCGGCGGAAGGGTCGCTCGACGCGGCCAACATTTTGAAGCCCGCCCTGTCCCGCGGCGAGATCCAGTGCATCGGCGCCACCACTCCCGCGGAATATCGCAAGTCCATCGAAAAAGACCGTTCGCTGGAGAGGCGCTTTCAGGCGGTCAAGGTTCCGCCGCCCACGGAAGGCGAAGGCATCAAAATTCTCTTTGGCATCAAGGACCGGTACGAAAAATTTCATGCCGTGACTTACACGGACGAAGCGCTGAACGGGGCCGTGTACCATTCTAATCGTTATATCCCCGACCGCTTCCTGCCGGATAAGGCCGTGGACCTGATCGACGAAGCGGGCGCGCGCGTGAAGTTGCGGCAGAGTTCGTTGCCCGAGGAAATGATCGACGTGCAGAAGCGCATCAAGTTTGTGGTGCACCGCATGGAGAACGCCATTGCCAACCACGAATTCGAGAAGGCGCGCTTCTACTCCGACGAAGAACGCAAGGAACGCGAGAACCTCCGCTTGCTGCGCGAAAAGTACAATATCGATGAGACCGCCATGGGGGTGGTGACGCACGAAGACATTGAAGAGGTGGTCGCCCGCTGGACCGGCGTTCCCGTCACCGCCATTAAAGAAGAGGAAAGTGCCAAGCTGCTCCGTATGGAGGAGGAACTGCATAGGCGCATCATTAGCCAGGATCGGGCAATTTCCGCCCTGGCGCGCGCCATCCGCCGCTCCCGTGCGGGCTTGAAACTGCCCGGCCGCCCGGTGGGCTCATTCTTGTTCCTGGGTCCCACGGGCGTGGGCAAGACGGAAATGGCCCGCTCACTTGCCGCCTTTTTATTCGCCTCGGAGCGCGCCCTGGTGCGCTTTGACATGTCGGAATTCATGGAGAAGCACTCGGTCTCAAAGTTGATCGGCTCCCCGCCGGGTTATGTGGGATACGAAGAGGGCGGGCAGCTTACCGAGCGTGTCCGGCGCGCGCCCTATTCCGTGATCCTGCTGGACGAGATTGAGAAGGCCCACCCGGATGTGTTCAACATCCTCTTGCAGGTCTTTGAAGATGGCCAGTTGACCGATGGCCTCGGCAACACCGTAGACTTCAAGAACGCCATCATCATCATGACGTCCAATATCGGCGCACGCTACCTGGAACGCCGGTCGCACATGGGGTTCCAGTCGGGAGCGGAAGGCGCCACGGAGAAAAAGGCGGAAGAACTGGTGATGAGCGAGGTGAAGCGGCTTTTCAACCCCGAATTCCTGAACCGCCTGGATGAGATCATTGTGTTTAATGCCCTGTCGGATAATGACCTCATCCAGATACTCGACCTGCTGGTCGGGCAGATGAATCAAAATCTTACCCAGAAGAATATATCCCTGACGCTGTCGCCGGAGGCCGCCCGGTGGATATTGGACAAGACCTGTGTGGACCGTTCGTACGGCGCTCGGCCTCTGCGTCGCGCTTTGCAGAAGTACGTTGAAGATCCGCTGTCGGAGGCGTTAATCCAAGGTGAGATCCATCCTCCGGCGGTCTTGGAAGTTATCGTCGAGAACGAGGCGCTCTACTATCGTTCAGTAAACGACAAACTGGTCGGGGCCACACCACTTTCCCACTAGGGCGAGTCGCCACGGTTATCCCGGCCGCTCAGCGGACAATCCACACCCCCCGCTCCTGGGAAGTTGGAATCTTCGGGAGAGGGCGGGAGGCTTTCTGGTGTAAAAATGTTTCCGGCCAACTTCTGGCGGAATCCCGGCATCGGATTGTCATAGTTTTGCGTTTTTGAGGGGGGATCGCTTTCTCTTGAAAAAGATGCGATGGTGTGTGCCCGGACTTCGAGGGAAGCGGTATCGGCTGGGAGCTCCCGCCCTGGCACTGATTCTAGGGTTGCCTCTCATTGCCATGGCGCAGAATCCCCCGCCGGATCAAAAAACACAGAATCCACCCCCGGCCACGGAAAAGCCCTCCTCGACTCCTCAGAAGCCTCCGGAAAAGAAAGCGCCAGAAGCGCCTCCGGGACAGATCCAACTGGAAACTCCCGAGGCGCCCCAGGCACCCGCGCCCAAACCCGGGGAACAGCCCCAACAGCCTCCGAAACTGACGACTCCCACGGCGCCGGCGCAACCTCCCCAGGAAGAGCACAAGCCCACCATTGAATCGATTGACTTCCATGGCAATCGACGCATCCCTAAAAGCACGTTGCGAGCGCGCATCTTTTCGCATGAGGGGGACGTTTATGACGAAAACGCCCTGGAACGTGACTTCATGGCACTGTGGAATACCGGCTTTCTGGACGATGTTCGCCTGGAAGTCGCCGACGCGCCGAACGGCAACAAAATCATCACCTTCTATGTGCGAGAAAAGAAGCTGGTCCGCAGCATCGATTACAAAGGGTTGAGCAGCGTGCAGCAGTCCGACGTTCTGGATGTTTTCAAGAAGGAGAAGGTCGGGCTCAGCATCCAATCCCAGTATGACCCGGTGGTCATCAAACGCGCCGAGGTGGTGCTGCAAGAACTGTTGGCGGCACACGGCAAGATGTTCGCCACGGTGCGTCACCGCACGCGCAACATTCCCCCCAATTCCGTGGCCTTGACCTTTATTGTGGTGGAAGGTCCCAAGGTGAAGCTGGGGGAGATCCGCTTTACCGGCAATACGGTTTTTACGGACCGCCAACTGGTGCGCGCGATGAAATATTCGCGCCCCGCGGGTGCGCCCCCCTGGTTCTACTGGTTTCACAAAACTTACGATAAGGACCGCATCGAGGCGGACCTGGAAAACCTTCGCGACCTTTACCGCGACCACGGCTACTTCTACGCTTTGCCGAAAGAACCTGAAACCAAGATGGTGGACACGGGAAAGCGCTGGCCCTTCTTTTTTTGGAGCTGGGGGCACGGCAAGAGCGTGGACATCAAGATTGGTATCGAGGAGGGTGTTCAGTACCGATTGGGCACCTTGCACATCCGCGGCAACACGCTTTTCAAGGAAGGGCCACTGGACCAAGTCTTGGGGATGAAGCCCGGTGATATCTTCTCTCTCTCCAAGGTTCGCAAGGCGATGGAGAATTACACCAAGCTCTACGGGCAGTTCGGATATATCAATTTTACCCCCTCGCCGGATATCGAGCCGGATAACCGGAAGAAACTCATCAACCTGACGCTGGATTTTGACGAAGGCAGTATGTTTATGGTCCACCGCATCGAGTTTTCAGGAAATACCAAGACGCGCGACAAAGTCATCCGGCGGGAATTGTTATTGTCCGAAGGCGGGGTTTTCAGCTCCCAGATGTGGGATTATAGCGTTTTGAAAATGAACCAATTGGGCTTTTTTGATGAAATCAAAAAAGAGGATTACGACATCAAACAAAACGCCAAGGATAAATCGGTCGACATCCTGGTGAAGGTCAAGGAGAAGGGAAAGAACTCCATCGGGTTTTCCGGCGGCATCAGCGGACTGGCAGGCAACTTTATCGGCCTGAATTATGCCACGAACAATTTTCTGGGCCTTGGCGCGACCCTGAGCGTGGGGCTGCAATGGGGCACTTTCCAAAAAATGTACTCGTTCGGTTTCACCGAACCCTATATCTTTGATAAACCCATCACCGCCGGCTTTACGGTGTTCAAGAGCGACTATAACTACAACCAGATTCGCCAACTGGCGATTTACAGCGGCATCAACCCCAATCTCCTGGCGCAGTCGCAGTACGGCCAATATTACGGGCAGAATTTCACCCAGAATTCCGACGGGTTCACGATGTTTGCGAGCTACCCGTTGCGGCGCAGTTTTGCGCGCGTCGGTCTGACCTATAGCTTATCCCGCAGCAGCCTGCAGGCATTTAGTACGGCGTCCCAGGCTTATTTTGAGGCAATCAATTTCAGCGGCTTGACGGGCCCCAACGCCCTGACCGGGATTATTACCAGCCAGATCATGCCGACCTACCTCTACAGCACCATCAATAGCGCCTGGACCCCCACGAAGGGCAAATATCTTTATGCGTCCCTTGGCTTTATGGGAAGCGCCATCGGCGGGAACGTGAACACGGTCACCCCCACGATCGAAGCCAAGTATTTCCGCCCGGTCCGAAATGTTCGCGGGGACCACCCCACCGCCATCGGGATGCGGTTGCTCGTTTCCAGCGTCATCGGATACGGCGGCCGAGTGGTTCCGCCGTTCTCCCGTTTCTACATTGGCGGTGAGATGGATGTGCGGGGTTTTGATATCCGCACGGTTAGCCCGATTGCGTTTTATCCCACGGTGGTTTCCGTCTGCAATCGCAATAACAATGGCCAGCCGATTACCGGGACCACCCAAACCGGAAATAGTTCAGGAGCGTGCGGTTCTTCCACCAGCTTCCCCATTAATTCCCCGATCTTCCCCGGCGGCGATACGGAGGCAATCTTTAACTTCGAATACCGCATTCCCATTGTCGGATCCACCGCCAGCATCGCTTTCTTTTCTGATACGGGCGGCGATTTTATTTTGTACCCAAACCAGCTCAAGCTGGCCGCGGGGGCCTTAAGCACCATTGAGAGCCAATACACCTATTTCCCCATCCCCACGGAGTTGAAGCCCGTTGCGGTGACGAATTTCCATCCCCGCAGCTCAATGGGGCTCGATTTGCAGGTTCTCCTTCCCATCGTCAACGCTCCCATCCATATCTTCTATGGGTACAATGTTATGCGTGTAAACAATGTGATTACGCCGCCGCAGAATCTGCCGCCCGAGTCTCTGTTTCCGAATGAGGCGACCTATATCGACGCCTTGCGGAATTTTGTTCCTTTCCGCCTGAAGGAGCGCTCCGGCCGCATCGGATTCACCGTGCAACGCACGTTTTAGGCGCGAGGAAAATGAGATAGAATGAGGATTGGCTTGGGACAACAACTTCTTGAAGGAGCTCGAATGAAGAACCGATTGACCACTCTCATCGTATTCCTGGCCCTCATGGTACTTCCCGTGGCCGCGTACGCCCAGGGCAAGGTCGGAGTCATCAACATTAATGCTGCGATTGCGAATACCGGAGAAGGCAAGAAAGTGATGGCAGACCTGCAAAAGAAATATGAACCCAAACGGCAGGAATTGGAGCGATTACAAAAAGAAATCCAAAATATCCAAGGTCAGTTGAGCAGCCCGACGCCGGCGTTGAGCGAGGATGCCCAGGCTAAATTGACAAGGGATTTGGAGGAAAAGCAAAAGAACTTGAAGCGTTGGACCGACGATGCGCAGAGTGATTTTACCGCCGACCGGGATGAGGCGGTCCGCCGGCTCGGCCTCAAGATGGTTCGCATCATCGGCGATTATGCCAAACAGAATGGTTTCACGCTGGTTGTCGATGGCGCCCAGATCCCCATTTATTACTTTGCAAAAGACCTTGACCTCACGGCGGAAATGATTAAGCGCTACGACGCTGCGAACCCGGTTTCGGATGCCGGCGCATCTGCCAAACCCCCGGCGACGAAACCCCAATAGGATGATTTGTTCCCCCGGAAATGTATATTTCCTTCTTCCTCATCCGGGTGGAGAGGAACGATGGCCAGGCACATTCCCGGGGCGAGGTTGGTAGTTTAGGAACCGAGCTCGATTCGAAATTTAGAATTTTGAAGGAGTTGGAATGAAGAACCGATTGATTACCCTTACCGCACTACTGGCGGTCCTGGCAAGCCCCGTCTATGTGCGCGCCCAGAGTGCTGCACTTGCCCAAGGTAAGATTGGGATCATAAATATCCAGGCGGCGATCGCCAATACGGCCGAGGGCAAGAAGGTCATCGCCGATTTACAGAAGAAGTATGAACCCCGCCAGCGGGCACTGCAAAGTCTGGGGACGGAAATTCAAGCCATCCAAGACCAATTGCAGAAGCAGGCCGCCACACTGAGTGACGAAGAACAGGGCCGCCTGACCCGTGAGGCGGAAGACAAGCAAAAGCGGTTGAAGCGGGATACCGACGATGCCCAAAGTGATTTCAGCAATGACCGTGACGAAGCCATTAAGCGCATCGGGCAAAAGATGGTCAAACTCATCCAGGATTATGCCACGCAGAATGGTTTCACGATGGTCATTGATGGCGCCCAGATTCCCATTTACTACGCCGCCGCGGATCTCGATATAACGGGCGAGGTTATAAAGCGCTATGACGCTGCGAACCCGGTGGCAGAGGCCGCGGCGCCCGCCAAACCCGCGACCCATCCGGCTGCGCCTGCGCCTAAGCCCAAGCAGTAATCTCCGCCGTCTGGTAATCCCCTCGGGTGGTCTCTTTCCGCGACCCCGTGGCAACACAGGGTCGCGTGTCTTTGTGCGCATCCCAGGCCTGCGTGCGTAGCGAAGGTCAGGCTGGAAGGCAACTCCCGCTTACTACCTGCTGCTTTCCCCCTCTCATGCCCTGCCCAGGGGCTCGGCGTGAATTGTGATCTTGGAGATTTGCGGGAAGGCTTGGCGGCACTTGAATTCCAGGATTTCGGTAATGACGTGTACTTTGGCGATGGGGAGATCGGGCTCGAACGTGCACTGAATTCGAACCACGACGTTGCCGCCCACCTGATGGACTTCTACCGAGTGGCAATCCAATACGCCGGCCGTGTCGCGGGCGAGTTCCTCCAGCTTGTGCTCCACCGCCAAGTGGTCGATGCGAGCCTCGTTTCCACTTTCCACCGCCACGGGCAGAGGCTCAAGATGCACGTTGACTTCGTTCACCTCCGGCAGGTTCGCCTTGATCTCACTCTCGAGCTGGGTTGACTGGTCGTGAGCTTCCGCCAAGCGCAACTGGGGGTCAACTTCCAGGTCAAGGTGGACGTTGATCCGCCCGTTCACCTCGTAGGCTGACACTTCGTGCACCAGGAAGTTCTGGCGGTGCGCTACGGCGCGGATTTTCGCTACCACGTCCCCGGAGGAAGGTTCCTTGGGCGTAGTGTGGATGACCACGTCCGCCGTGGGAAACAAGCGGTGAACCTCTCCTTCCACGACGTCGGCCACGGACTTCGCGTGCTCGAGTGAAATATTGTCGGCAAGCGTGAGCCGTAAATCGACGAACAACCGGCTGCCGCTCTCCCGCGTCCGAATGCGGTCGAGGCTGAGCACACCGGAGACCCGCGATACGGATTCCGCAATCAAGGTGCTTGTTCCCGTCGGCGCGGCGTCAACCAGCGCGTCAACGGTTCTCTTCCCCAGGCGGAACGTAATGTAAACAACGATCCCTGCCACCAGCAGCGCCGCCACCGGGTCGGCGTCTTCAAGCCAGTGCAGGTGGCGCTGCTGGGAAGCGTATACCAGGATCAATCCCAGGATCACCACGGTGGAACTGTAAACGTCGGTGGAGAAGTGCAGAGCGTCAGCCTCCAGAGCCTGGCTATTGTATTTGCGCGCCACGCGGAAAAGCGCGCGCGAGCGGAAGCTGTCAATGGTAATGGAGATGAACATTACCCCGAAGGCCCAGAGGGAGGGTTCCACGTGCACACCGCGGATAAAGAGCCGCCGCACCGCTTCCCAGACGATCCACCCACAGGTGACAACGAGCAGGCCGGTCTCGATGAAGGCGGAAAGGTGTTCGATTTTGCCGTGCCCAAAGGGGTGGTCGGCGTCTGCGGGCTTATCCGAAACCCGCACCGAAAGGTAGGTGATCGCCGCCGCCACCAGGTCCAGGCCGGAGTGCATGGCCTCCGAAAGAATTCCCAGGCTGCCGGTGTATATTCCGACCGTCGATTTCAGTGCGGTCAGCAGCACCGCCGCGCCGATGGAAGTCAAGGCAACAGCCTGCTTCTCCCGGCTGTAACCGTTCAGCGTGTTTGCGCCCGCGTTGGTGAATTGAGTCATCGGGTCATTAAAGGAATCGGGTCATTGACTTATCGGGTCATCGGGTCATCGGGTCATTTAAGAGCCAATCACTCATGGGCCTCATAATCCAATGGCCAGAAGGCCAAATGACCCGATGACTCAATGACTCAATGAGTCAATTCCTTGACTCAATTCCCTTCGTCGAGGTCCTCCAAGGCAGCTTGGAGTTCTGCCTGGGCGTGCTGCTTCCCTTGGCGGCCGGTGACTTCCACCCCCGCGGCCAGCACTTTGCGTGCCTCATCAAGCCGCCCCTGTTTCATGAGGAACGTGCCAGCCTGGAAATAGGTGGCCGCGTACTCGGGATGGTGCAGCAGCAGGTATTCGAAGTGGGTCCAGGCGGCAGCGGTATCGCTCTTCGCCAACTCCAGCGCCAGTCCGTAACGTGCGAAGATATTACCAGGATCCTGCCGGAGCGCCTCTTCCAGGAATTCGCGCCGGGCCTTTTCGGCTTCCAGAGACATACTCTTATCCTATGTTGCGGGTGGACCTTTGCCCGTCCCGGGCATTCCCTCAGCGTTCGCCGGAGCGCTTTCCCGGCGTGTGGACGCCAAGCTCTTGATTCCGGTTGCAACGCCCCACCGGCTCGCATAGTATAGGCGGACGAACCAGGCAAGGCAAACCCTTGGGACGGGCGGTGCGGTGTCGTGGGAATCAAGTGCGCGGCAGTTCCGGGCTTGTTCTGGTTCCGAGACTTCGAACGAGAGCGGGCCGGTCCGCGAGCGAATGGAAACCCGAATCAGCTCGCTCCTCCTCTAGGTGCTCCATCACGCGGCTTTGTGTCGCGCCGCGACTAAATGTTTTGAAGATTGAACGACATGGCAAAACTTCCCGGGAAAACCGTTGCTGAATCTGCCGCCGAGATGGTGGAAATGGTGCTCCCCAACGATGCCAATCCCCTTGGAAACCTGCTGGGCGGCAGGGTGATGCACCTGATCGATATTGCCGGAGGGATATCGGCGCATCGCCACGCGCGCTCGCAGGTGGTGACGGTGGCGGTGGATAATCTCGATTTCCTATACCCGATCCGCGTGGGCGAGCTCGTGGTTCTTCGCGCTTTCATCACCCGCGCATTTCGGACGTCCATGGAGGCGGAAGTAAGAGTGTACCGGGAGGATTACCTGACGGGCGAGAGGCAACAGACCAGTTCGGCCTTCGTTACCTATGTGGCCCTCGATGCCGCAGGCAAACCCCAAGAAATCCCTCCCCTGATTCCTCACACCCGGGAAGAAAAACGGCGTTATCGCGAGGCGCTGGTAAGGCGGCGGCAACGCCTTGCCCTCGCCGCACGGGCCCATCGGCGCTACTATGAAAAGCCTTAGCAAGCGCACGCACCCCGCAGTGATTCGCTGATCGCTGCGAAGCTGAATTCGGAGGTCGACAGATGAAAATCAAGCGGAACAAGACTTTCTCCGGCACCCCTTGGGAACCCAAAGTGGGATACGCGCGCGCCGTGCAAGTGGGCGACGTTGTGCACGTTTCCGGCACCACCGGCACCGATCCCTCCGGCAAGGTACTGGCCCCCGGCGACATGTACGCGCAGACCGTGCAGACCATCCGTAACATCGAAAACGCCCTGAAGCGGCTGGGATTGGGTTTGGAACACGTGGTCCGCACGCGTATCTATGTGACCCAAATTGATCGCTGGGAGGAAGTCGCCAAGGCTCACGTGGAGTTCTTCGGCGAAGTCCACCCCGCCACCAGCCTGATTGGTGTGGCTCGACTGATCGATCCCGAAATGCTGGTGGAAATTGAAGCTGAAGCCGTGGCTTGAGGCCGATGATGTTGACCTATTCCTTTGCCGAAGGGGCGGAACTGCGCCTGCTTGAGCACCATCACGCGGACGAACTGTTCGCACTGATCGGTCATAACCGCGCCTACCTGCGCCGCTGGCTGCCGGAGTGGGACGTGCAGAAATCCCTCGACGATTGCAAAGCGGTCATCAAATCGTCGCTCGAATCATTGGCTGCCAACACCGGCTTTACCCTGGGCATTTGGCATCAGGGCCACCTGGCAGGCGTCGTCGGCGCGGGCCACATCGATTGGGAAAACCACTCCACCATGATTGGCTATTGGCTGGGAGAAAGCTACCAGGGAAAAGGCTTGGTGACCGGCGCGTGCGGCGCCGTGGTGGATTATCTCTTCACCGAACTCAAGCTCCACCGCATCGAGATCCGCTGCGCGACGAATAATCCCAAGAGCTGCGCTGTCCCCAAACGGCTCGGCTTCTCGAAAGAAGGCATACTGCGCCAGGCCCAAGCCTTCGACGACCGTTTCCTGGATCTCGAGGTCTACAGCCTCCTCGCGGCGGACTGGAACCGCATGACGGAGTGAATCCGTGCCATGCCTAAGAACCCCGATCCATCCCGAAGGGAATTCCTTTCGAACACAGGGAAGCTTGTAGTTGGAGAAGCGTTCCTCTCGATTCCCGCAGCCCCCGCCGCAGATTTTCCACCAGAGCTAGCTGCCACGTCGACGAAGACTGCGCCGAAGTCACGGCAGAAGATCACCGAATTCCATTTCGGCGCGAGCGTCTACCCGGAGCTTCAAACCCGCGCGGAGTGGAACGCCATGCTGGATCACTTCCAGCGGGCCCAGATGAATTGTGTGCGCGTGGCCGAGTCGTCCTGGGGAAATCTGGAGACGGCTCCCGGGCGTTATGATTTCGGTTGGCTACAGCATTTTCTGGACGACCTGGAAAAGCGGAAAATGCGCGCCATCCTGGGAACCGGCTCCTATGTTCCTCCCCAATGGCTGGCGGGGGGGAACCCGGAGGTACTCATCCAACTTCATCGCGGCGTGAAAGCGCATCCGATGGCGCGACATGCCCCCTGCCTGAATCATCCTTTGTATCGCAGCGCCCTGCGCCAATACATTCTCGCCATCGGCAAGGAATTCAAAAACCATCCCACAGTGATCGGCTGGCAGTTGGGAAACGAGGAGGAAGGAAGCGTCAAGCGACTCTGTAATAACCCCGCCTGCGAAGGGGCCTGGAGGGACTGGCTGAAGAAAACCTATCATACCCCGGAAGAGTTCAATCGCCGGCTTGATTTGGTGAGTTGGGGCATGAAGGTTGACTCGCTTGACGAAGTGCCTCAACCCGGCGAAGGTGTGGAAGAAAGCGGCGAGCAGATCGCGGCGCTCACCCTGGCGCATCGCCACTTCCGGAGAGACGTTCTCCTGAATTTCTTCGTGATGCAAGCTGAGGCGCTCCGGGAAGCCGGGGTGCAGCAGTGGATTCTGACGGATTGGAACACCGGATGGCACGCCGTAGCGGACGATCCCCAGGCCGCCAACAGCATGGACATTGCGGGGTTGAACGACTATCAGCCCAGGGACGACAATCCCAAGTTCTGGATGAACCTCACCTGGCACCAGGATATGCACCGCTCGGCCTATGGACGGACACATTTCATCACCACGGAAAACCGTTTTGGCGTAACGGGTGACACCCATATCTCCAATCCATCTCCAACCCGCGAGCAGTTTCTCATGTGGGGACTGGAAGCTGCGGCCTTCGGAACTTGCGGGCTGTTTTACTGGACAGGAAACCGCTGGCGTGGGGGGCACTGGCCGCACTGGGGAGGACTGCTCGATTGGTCGGGCCGTCCCGAGCCGGATTTCGATTGGGCGGTGGAGTTAGGGAAGATTTATGTCCAATGGGGAAAACATCTTATCGAAAAGCCGGTAAAGGCCACGGCCGTGATTCTCACCGACTTTGACCAGCGGGCGGCCTTGGAAATCTACCCGCATATCCCAGCAAGTCTCACGGTGTTACCGCAGTGCTTCGATGCCCTGCACCGGCTGGGAATCGGCGTGGACAGCATGAATCTGGCGACCGCCGCCGCGCCGTCGAACCTGAAGAAGTACTCACTGGTGTTGATACCCGCCGCGACGGCGTTGGAGAATCCCCAGGTAACCGCCTCTCTCCAGAATTTCGCGCAGGGAGGCGGCGTGGTGATCATCACGCCGTTCACTTCCTACACGGACAAGGATGGAATATTCCGCGGTGACGGGTTCGCCGCCAACCTGCGAGACCTGACCGGAGGCTTGGTACGCACCATCCGGTGGATGGGTTCGACGAGTTCGCCGACAAGCGGGAATTCGTTCGGTCTGTCGTCCATGCCAGCAAAAATGGATCCCCAGGTGGAATGGCAGGGCGGGGGACTGAAGGGCCTTGCGCGGGTGGCGCTCGAAGGCTACTGCGAGATCATGGAAGTGGACTCCCCGGCAGAGACCATTGCCACTTTCAAGAGCGGCCAGGCCATTCTCAATGAGCGCCCCGCTGCAACGCAGCGAAAACTCGGCCGGGGCGTGGTGGTCAAGCTGGGTTTCTGGCCCGGGGACGACAGCTTGTTGCGCCTGATCAAACAGCTTGTTCCCGAGAGCGGGAACTTCCTCGCCGCCCCCGCGCCGCATGGGGTGGTCGCCGTCCCCCATACGGATGATAGCCTGTTCGTCGTTAATACCACGGGGCAGGAAATGCCAATTCATCTCGCGCGCTCTGGCACGGATCGTCTATCTGGGGCAAGCGTGACCGGCAAGGCAAATCTCCAACCGTATCAAGTTTGGTGGTTGGCGTAAGGTGGTAGAATTTCGGCTGCAGTGTGGAGGTGCTGGCTTGCGCAGAGCGCAGCTCTGCGATTCGCGTCCATCTCCCGCGCCAAAACGCAGAGCTGCGCTCTGCGCAAGCCGGTCAGCTAGCAACTCCCCCAGGGCGTGGTTTGGTTGCGGCCAGAGGCCGCGCTACCTGGTTACGAGTTCTTCCCCCACCTGCGGGCAGGCGTCCTTCTTTGAGCTTTATCGTCTTTGAAGAGTAAGAGCTCAGTAATAAATCCCCTGGGCGGGCAACCCGAGATAAACCGCAACCCTCTAAAAATGGCAAAAGCCGGAGGTGAAGCCGTGGACAACCAAATTCATCGTTTGCTGTCGATTATGTCCGGGGTGGCATTGTGTGTGATCAGCGGCTCGTTGTTCGCGCAGGAGTCGCCGAAGCCTGCATCACCGGGAATCACTCCGGCGGTTGTAGCCGGCCCGCGCGTCGGAGGTGTGCAACGGATTGCTTACTCAGCAGAGGAGGTCATCGAAACAACTCAAACCCTGGCGGATGGCACTCATATCACCCAAAAGCGTTGGGCCAAGATCTACCAGGACAGTCAAGGGCGCTCACGTCGTGAGTCATTTGGGCCTCAAATGGGAACGGAGGGGCAGGATGACACACCGATGATGGTGAGCATTTTTGACCCAGTAGCTGGCGTCTCCTACAATCTCAATCCTCGCAATCATACGGCTCACAAGAATGATATGCACCCCCCAACACCCCCGCCGCCTCGCCAGATGACTGACGCGCCCGCGACTCCCAGACCCGCGCTGGCGGACCGGCCGCGACCCACGCAAGAAGCCCTCGGCACGCAAGTGCTGGAGGGTATCGAGGTGAGGGGTACACGCACCACATTTACCATACCGGCAGGCGCCCAGGGCAACGATCAGCCAATAGAGGTCACATCGGAAAACTGGTATTCTCCCGAGCTACACCTGGTGATGATGAACACCTCCCACGAGCCGCGACGCGGTGAGACGGTTCGGCGCCTCACGAATCTCGTGCGTGACGAACCACCCGCCGAGCTCTTCCAGGTACCCCCGGACTACTCGATCGAGGAGACCCAGACTATAGTGAAACCTCCCTCAGGCCCCGAATAGCCCAAGGCTCAAGACGGCGCTAAACAGGCTGCGGAAAAACGCTCCAATGCTGTCATCCTGAGCATTGACAGCAAGTGGGGTGCCCCGATGCATCGGGGCGGTTTTTCCCGCGAGTCGCACTTCTAAACCGGCAGGCAGGCGTCCGAGTTTGAGTAGGGGCGGTTCGCGAACCGCCCCTATGAAATTTACGCGGACAGGCGTCGGTTTTCGAAATTTGTGGTATCGGCAGGAGAAGAGCCGCGGACCCCAAAAACGGGCGTCCGCGCTACCCCCCGTTATCACACCCGCAGGAAGATCTTCTGCCGATAGAGAAAATACAGGAACAGCCACATGGTGAAAATCACGCACACGCTTTCAACCAATGGGCGGTAATTGCCGAAAACAGGGTAGAGTCCGTGCATGAAGACATTGGTGATGATCGAGAAATGAAAGAACCGGTCGACCAGATAAATGGTGATGGCATTCATGCCAATCACTTTAAAGAAGAATGACCAACGCTGGTAACCCCGCACGTCAATGATCCAATAGAAGAGCGCCAGCAGCAGCAGGCTCCAGCCGCCCGCCCAGAGCACAAAGGTGCTCGTCCAGATGTTTTTGATGATGGGGAAGTTGAAGCTCCACACCCAGCCCACGAACAGGCACGCAACGCCTGCCACCGCCAGCCCCAGCACCTTGCGATTTGGAGTGTACTTGCCGGAGCGCAGCCAGTGTCCAGCAAGCACGCCCAGCAGACAGGTGGAAATTGCCGGCAGGGTCGAGAGAATACCTTCATTGTCGCCGAAAGTGTAACAACAGAAGCGCAAGGGGATGATGAGGCGGTCCAGGTAACCCGCCAGGTTGCCCTCCGGAGTGATGACGCCAGCTCCGATGCCGGGGACAGGGACCAGCTTGATGATCAGCCAGTAGACGATCAAAATGCTGCCCGCCACAATCGCCTGGCCGCGAATGCCCGTGATCATGACCACCAATCCGGCAAACAAGTAGCAAAGGGCAATGCGCTGCAGGACGCCGGGGATGCGCAAATGCTGAATGTTAAAGTCGAGCAGCCCGCCATACGCCAAGCCAAATAGGAACAGCAGCAGGAACCGCTGAATGATGTGGCGGTAAAGCTGCCGGCGATTTGCTCCTTCCTGCATGCGTCGGGTGAGGGAAAAGGGCAGCACGGCACCCACCACGAAGACGAATAGGGGAAAGATCAGATCGTAGAAATGGAACCCAGCCCATGGCATGTGCTCGAATTGCGTATCCAGCACCCGGGTGGCAGCACCGGGCCACACCTTGTAGAGCGCGTGGATGATGCTTTCTCCCCCCGCGATCCAAAACATGTCGAATCCGCGTAGCGCGTCGATGGACGCAATGCGCTTTTGGATGAACGGTGGCGGTTGAATATCGTTTTCCATAAAGGCCTCATCTTATGAATTGGGCGCTGAACCGGACAAGACCAGCGCCAACCGCGACATTATCCACAATTAACGGGGCGAGGGAAAGCAGAAGTGTGATCATTGTGGCATCGATTTCCGATCGACGACGGCGGTCGGAGACCGCGGAATTCACCTTCGGCGGTCGGAGACCGCCGCTACAAATATTCGGACGCCGCCCCTCCCACGCCCTCGCCGCTGGCCGTTAGTGAGTCTGGAAATGGAGGGGGTCTCGCAGATTCTGAAGCTCCCGGTAATAATACATTGCCGTAGGCTTTTTCCCGTTGAAGTGCAGCCTCTTCAGAAACTCGATTTCATCCGGGGTAGCATCGCGGCAGAGGGAAGGGTTCCGCAGGAAAGCGGTGAGCCCTGGTTCTTCCGTGTCGGTGGTCTCTGGATCCTTTTCCACATACTCGAATTTCTTCGCGCGTCCCGGGGCCACGCGGTGGTTCAGGATGATGTCCATACCAAAAGTCGTCAAGTCGATATCCCACGATTGAACGAGCGGCTGCAAAAAGGCCACGCAGTTCTGGGGGGAGAGGCTAAAGACATCTTCATCCAGAAACTCCAGAATGGTGACGCGCATTTGTTCGTAGCTTCGATGAATGAGTCGACCCATCTGCCGTAACCATTTTTCGTTCGCCAGTTCTTTCGAGGCCACTCCCTTCACCACCTCCAGAAGCTTCTGCGTCACCAGGCGTTCAAGTTCGCCGAAGGGTTGCTGCTCAAAGATGGTGCGCACCTGCTTCTGCTTGTCGGGTTGGCATTTGCTGAGGACTAATTCGCGAACCTCCTTGAAGAGCGGGGCGGGCGAGGCCACCAGCTTTCTCATTATTTCTTCCTGGCGCTGGAGTTCTGCCATGCGAGCGAGTTCGCCTTTCGGGAATTTCAGCAAGGGTTCCAGTCTGTCATAAATATCCGTCCGCGCAGGAGCGGGAGGAGTTTTCCTCCCGGAGAGCAACTGGGAGATGTAGGATTCTGTAACCTGCGCGGCAGCCGCCAGACTTCGCTGTTCGAGGTTTAACTGTTCGAGGTGCTGCCGGAGGACGAGAGCCAGATCCATGAGTTTCTCCTCGACTTAACCAAAATTGATTATGCTGTTCCTGAGAGTGGCAGATTTCACTTGACAAATCAAGTTAATTTACTTAGAATGGTTAAGAAGTTGAGCCGTCTGCCCTCTTCTTCCAGGTCATCTGAACTGCTTCAGGTTATCTGCAACCGCACCCTCCGGGACGGCACGGTATAGTGTGCCCACTCTCTTTCGGCGCCGCAGCCAGCCAGAAGACAAAAGACTCGTGGGCAGGAGGAGCTCCCGACGCCGAACGCTCCGATTGCGCCTACCCGGCGAAGAAAAGAAGGAGAGAGGCCTCCAATGTTCACCAAAATCATGAAGTGGTTGTCCGTCTTAGCGCTACTCTTTGGTTTGCTCTTGAGTTCGTCGGCAGATTGCCGGATTAGGTTGGAGATGGAAGTTTGTTTGGCCGCCATTGTGGTAGTTGTGCAGGCGGCACGCAGCGGCAAGTACGGCTGGGGATGGGTTTTCTTGCCCTCGGCGTGCTCTTCAACCCGGTGGTGCCCATCCCTGTGACTCGCCGGCTTTTTCCGGGCTTGGAATTGTTCAGCGTCGGGGCATTTCTCATCTCGCTGGCGGCATTAAGCCCCAAGCCGCTGCTTGCCATTCCTTCGATTACCGGTCGGAGGCCGGGAAGCGAATTGCTCTGAACGCGCACGAGGGTTAGTGATTCTCAGCCCACGCTTGTGGGGGACGAATGGCAGAGACGATCAACACCGGCGCGATCCTGATTAAGGTGGGCGCAATCCTGCCCGAAACCCTGCGGGTCGAAGGCGAGCCTTTTGCATATGACTGGAGGCTGGTCAAAAACCTGACTGGTTACGGACTGGACCGAAAAATCCGTGACATGGGATGGTCCCTGATCCGCATGGCGGGAGAAGTCAAAGCGCGGGCCCTGGGTTTTGATGAGCAAAGAACGGCCCACACGGCCCTCAAGCGGGGACTGGCGCGAACGAGGTCCCTCCAATTCAATTGTTTGGAAATTAGCCAGGTCAGGCTCAAGCGTTTTTGGGGGCTCTACCAAGCGACGGTGTTGATCTGCCCACGGAATATTCAGAAAGGGCTGGATCGAAAGAAAGCCAATCTGCCATGGGACTGAGGTCCAACGGGAGCAACACTTGCCCCACCTCATGTCTGGAGAGCTCGCCGGGGAGGGAACCATGTCGCAAAGAAACGGTGACAAGGCCAGATTCGGGCGGCAGCGGGGCCGCAAAATTTTACTGCGGAGGCAAATGCGCGAATTGCGGAAAGTGTTAACGGACAAAACGCCAGAGCCACTGATCGCCGCAGCCAAGTGAAGCGGTGCCAGGCGGGTCACGCCGGCGTTGATTGCGCCGTAAGAAATACAACGGGCGAACCGACCCTATAATCAGTTCTAGGTCGCAGGGTCAGCGCTCAGAGTCAGCAAGAAGGTAGTGGCATGTATATTCAATACACCGGATTCAAGGTGGCCATGAATTCTCGAATTTACAACTTTCAGGTGATCGACGCCACCCGGGACCCGCGCGAATTCACCGTTAGAATTCAATCCGATACAAATCATTGGGCTTCCTTGAAGCTCCAGGACGGCCCGGGCATCTGCTTTGAGCGATTGGAAAAGGAATTGGGTGGGGAAACGCCGGCTGCCGGCGCGGAGCTCAACCTGCGCATCAGCGAGCAGGACATCCGTGAATACCTGACGCGCCATTATCCGCCGGTAAAGACCTACGGACACAAATATGTGCCGGAGCTTTCCGCGGCGCCTCTCAGTGCGCCGACGATCGGGCGCTCGGAAGAGGCCGTTCGAGCGCTTCCGGAACTCAGGAGGGAACCTCCGAAGGAAGTGGTTGCGGCGATCCTGCTGCACAAAGCGGGGGACGCGATGGATCTGCTGAAGCTGGCTCTGGAAAGTCAATCGATCGAGATTCGTTGGCTCGCGACCGTCCAGGAAGTTGGGCCCTTGCTGCAAGGACCGGATCCGCCCCACTTGGTCTTTACCGAAGCCAAGCTGCCTGATGGCACTTGGGCGGACGTTGTGAAGCAGGCACTGGGGGCGCGCAAGCCCGTGAAGGTCATCGTGGTATCGCGCCTGGTTGATGTCAGTCTCTACGTAGATACCATGGAAGGGGGCGCGTTTGACTTCATTGTGCCTCCCCTCTCTGCCAACGAACTTACGCACGTGGTGAAGTGCGCTGTGGAGAATGTTCTGAATCTGCGTCGTGCGCACTCCGTTGCCAACTAGTGTGGGGGTTACGATCCCCTCTCCACAAAGATCGACAAGTGCTCGCACGAATAAAGGAAGGCGCGGGTCTGGATTTAACAAATCTTTCGCCAAAAAGGAGGCTTGCATGCATTCAATCCCGGAAGGCCAGTGCGTCAGACACTTTCAATACGGACTGGGAGTAGTAACCCAGTCGGATGCCGAACGCACGTCTATTGATTTCCACCTGCATGGACCGAAGAAATTTGCCACCAAGATTATGGTGATGGAGCTTTCCAATGAAGCGCCTCCGCCTAAACCCGTGGCCGCCAAGCGGCGGAAGAAAGCCATCAAAGCCCAGCCTCAGGCCTAGTCGTTTGCTAGATCTTCTTCTCTTTCCACCGGCCTCGCCGGAAGAGGAGAACCATGGCAACGGCAATGGCGGATTCTGAAAAGGTGATTGCCCAGTAGACGCCATTTGAGCGCATGCCGAGGGGGATGGCGAGCGTGTAGGCAAGCGGAATTTCCAACACGATGAATCCAAAGAAATTCACAATCGTGGGCGTAAGGGTGTCGCCCGCGCCGTTGAAGGCTTGCATCATCACCATCTCGTAGGCGTAGCCAATGTTGCCGATGCTCACGATGCGCAAGCAGGCAGCCCCGAGGGAAACAATCGCCGGGTCGTGGGTGAAGAGCCGGACCACGGGGCCGGAGAACAAGACGAAGAACACTCCCACGCCCCCCATGACCAGCGCGTTATAGACGCCGGTTTTCCACACCGACTGCTCCGCGCGCTCCGGCTGCCCAGCCCCGAGATTCTGGCCCACCAGGGTGGCTGCGGCGCCGCTCAATCCCCACGCAGGCAGAATGAAGAAGACGATGATCCGGATGCCCACGGTGTACCCCGCCAGGGCGGCATTCCCAAACACACTGACGATCCGCATCAAGCTGATCCAGGCGATATGCGGAACCAGCATCTGGGCGATGCCGGTGAGCGACACACGGAGCAGCCGCACCATCACTTCCGCCTGGATCCGCACCTGCCGCGCCAGGATGCGGATGTGTTCGCCGCCCCGCCACAGCCGGTAGAATTGATACACCACTCCCACGCTGCGCCCGGTAAGCGTGGCCACGGCGGCGCCCGTCACGCCCAGGCGTGGGAACGGCCCGAGGCCAAAGATCAAGCAGGGGTCGAGAAGTAGATTGATCGAATTGGCGAGCCACAGAACGCGCATGGCCACGGCGGCATCCCCTGCGCCGCGAAAAACCGCGTTGTTTAAAATCAGCAGCAACACCACGCCGCAACCGCCCAAGGCGATACGCGCATAGCTGGTGCCTACGGCCAGCACGGCCGGAGACGCCCCCATGAGCCGCAGCAGGTGTGGTGCGAAATAGAGACAGGGAGCGCCCATGCTGAGGCCGGCAAGCAATCCCAACGTGATGGCCTGCACACCTGCCACGGCGGCTCCCTCGCGATCCTTCTCGCCGACGCGCCGCGCCACCATCGCCGTGGCGGACAGGCCCAGGCCCATTCCCACCGCATACATGATGGTGAGCATTGCCTCAACTAGTCCCACCGTGGCCACCGACTCTGCCCCCAGGCGCGCCACCCAGAAGACGTCCACGATGGCGAAGAGAGATTCCATAAGCATCTCGAGAACCATGGGCACGGCGAGAAGAAAAATCGCCCGCGTCAGGCTGCCGGTGGTGTAGTCCTGGTGCGAACCGCGCAGCGCTTCGCGCACCGATTCCCAGAAAGAAGACGACTGGCGGGTTGTAACGGCGGAGGCCATAAATACCTGGTTATAAGATTGAGTACAGATTTCGGCCCGGACCGGGGCTCTGCGGATTCAGAGTGTCACGAATTGGAAACTACCGTGGCATGGTTTTCATGATTTTATTACCTTACGACAAGGAGTGGACCGCGCGCAAGCGGATTCTCGTACGGAGGAATCGGACTGGGCCCACGGATGTGCGGGGGGATAATGCTGAGAAGAGCATTGTAGGTACGGCGACAGGCCACTGATGGGGGTCAGCCCGGCAAGCGACTTTCAGGCGCAATCACGGCGAGCGTAGTCGAGCGAAACCTCACCATGACCGCTTACGTGTGGGGCGACGTGACTCGCGGTAGACGTCGAGCTCCTGGTCGGACAAAGTGGTGCGCCGCGGCAGGGGTTTTTCGGCGGTCTCGAGATCGAGGGCCTTTTGCAGCTTCTGATAGCAGAGGGCGGCCGCGTCCTGAAAAGGCAATTGCTTTTCCATAAAGGCGCGGTTGGAGATGCTGAAAATAAACTCGCGGTCTACCGCCTGTTTGTCGATGACCCGGTAGGTGTAATCCCGACCATGCGCTTTAAGTTGAAATCCGACATATTGGATTTGCATTACGGTCTCCTCCCGGGGATAAGGATGGCCACCCGCGCCATTGCGACAGGGCAAGGCGCGGGCAGCATGTTAATTGTAGAGTGGTTCTTAGAGCTTCTTGACGCTCTCAGCTTGCAGGCCTTTGGGGCCCTTCGTGACGGCGAACTCGACCGCTTCGCCTTCGGCGAGCGATCGGTATCCTTCCGCTTGGATGGCGGAGTGATGGACGAAAACATCATCTCCGGAAGCGCGCTGGATGAATCCATAGCCCTTCGAGTTGTTGAACCACTTCACGACACCTTGTTCTCTTTCCATATTGTTTCAGTGTTCCTTTGCTTGTTTTGGTTTAACTTGTTCTCGTCTCGCAACCGCTCCCCAAAGACAGAAAAAGCCGCAAAATCATTGGTTTTGCGGCCTTCGACGGACGTGGTGTTCGGTCACAAAAACTGATCAAGCATCTTAACTATACACGTTTGGCGGTTTTTTTGCAAGGGTGAAAAAATTGAAAGAAATGGGCAGTTGTCAGCCGTCCGTTATAGTTTTCAGTAGGAGCCTAAGGACGTGCCGCTTTTACTGACGACTGAAAGCTGATGACTGATAGCTTCTCTTGCCGGGCGATAGACGAAGACGATTTTGCCGGGGGCGATGGTGTTTTGTAGGGCCGAACAGCGTTCGGCCGTGGCCGAGCGCTGCTCGGCCCTGCATTCCGTCGTGGAGGGCAAACCGCGTTCGGCCTCGGGGGCGAGCTTCAGGCCGCAGGCGTTCACCAGGTGGTCAATCACTTGCTCGGCGGCGGAGGTGGTAAAGGCCTCGCGATAAATCAATCCATCGCCCAAATCGGCCGCCAAGTGCCGCCGGAAAAACGGCCCGCGTGAATCTTTGGCCGTTCCCACGCACCACTCGCCAAACCCGCCCCCGAATTTCCGAATGTGCCCTTCGATCTCCTCAACGATTTCGTCATGATTGATTGGCATGATGGCCCCCGCCGGTATGTCTTTTGCTCGCCACTCGTCACTGATCACTCGCCACTGCTCTTAATTGATTGGCATGGTTGCGGCCTTTCTTCCAATCTTGAGTCTCGAATCTGTCATCATTTCTAAGAGCCGCAGGGTAAGGCAAACTGCGCCTAACTCTGATGCGCTCATTTCGTCTTTCGATCCCCGGCCCTCCGCGCTGCTCGCAGGTAGTAAAATCCAAGCGATAAAGGAATGAGGAGTAATGGCAGGAGTTTCCACGGGAGATCTCCCACCCAAAACAGAGCTAATCCAAACAGCGGGCAGGCGATGTAAATGGCTGAACCCGCATAAAGGTAAAACACGTTACGGCGTAGTGTGGGCTCATGTGGCCGAGGTACCGAACGAGCTATCTTACGCTTCCGGCGCAGGAGCACGTAATTAAAGGCGAGGGCAATGGGGAGCCCACATCCTAACACCAGGTTAGAGGTAAGCAAACGGCTCACTATCACTAAGCCTAAGACAACCAAGAGGTCCACGGCGACCATTAGGTACACAATGCGTTTGGTTTGTTGGTGCTTGTCCATCTTTGCTCCCCTCTTACTATTTGGACTTTCAACCCCACCGTCGTTTCCTCCAGCATGCGCTGCCCTCTGCCTCGGTGCCCTAAGAAAAGGGCAGGAAATTGTACTACTATACGCGCGGTCATAAATAATTGCGAATATTTGTGAGATGTGCTTTCATGTAGAGCATGAAAGCGCTGACGGTTGCTGAGGCTTCGGTCATCGTTCTGGGTTTGCAGGATGAGATTC
>JBEKNU010000069.1:0-28475 GCA_049522495.1 Terriglobia bacterium | reverse complement strand
AAGGTCACCGAATGAAGTCACCCTAGTCATTCTCCGCCGTTGACGATCAGAACCTTCAAAACGTATCGTCGAAAGCTCAATCTATCGATGCCGAAGCTGATTCTTTCACAGCTTCGGATGCCTGTGCTAAGTCTCGTAGGGGCGAACGGCGTTCGCCCAGTCGAAGGGCCGAATAGCATTCGGCCCAGGCCGAGCGCTGCTCGGCCCTACATCTCCGGCCGCATGGCATTCGGCCCGACGCCGGCCCCCGACTCCCGAGCCGCGAGTTCCTGATCCCTAACCCCTAACCCCTAACCCCTAACCCCTAACCCCGAATCCCTGATCCCAGATTCCCGATTCCGGATGGCGGGGGCCGGTCAAACGAACAGGGGGACTTCCTCGTCGCCGGGATCGCTGTCCACGGCCCTCGGCGACTCGCGGAGCGCCAGGATCGCCATCACCAGAGCGCCCAGTAGGAAGACTCCGGGGTGCCGTCCTGCCCAGTTGAACCAGCGGGTTTGCCCTTCCGGCTCGATTGGTGCTTGGCCGTTGGTTCGCTCGCGCATCGGCTTGTCGATGCCTCCCTTATTTCTTATCGACAGTTTCCCGCGGCGACATGAGGGGGAAGAATGGGACTCGAAGTCCGCGCGGGAGCTTCATCGGGCACGGGGTTTAACAAAGGTGGTTTTTTTGGAACGGGCTTTCTTGGCTTCTCGGTGGAGAAATGTGATCATCTCTTCGTGGGTCTCAAAAGGGCCGTACGTATTGCCCCCCTTAGCTTGTTCCAAGGATTCCGCTAGGCGGGCTCCGATGATGCGCCGCGGCTCAGGGGTATACTCTCGATCAACACCCACCTTGGGGGTCTCCTTCCGGCGAGATGCGGATGATGGCTTTCACCACGCCGTCGCGGCGCGCGCTGACGAGTTCGAAGGCGCGGGCGGTTTCTTCCAAGCGAAAATGGTGGGTGATCAGGGGCCGGACGTCAACGCGCCCGCCGGCAATGAGTTCGATGGCGCGTTCCACGCATTCGTTTTGGCGGCGCACGTTGATGATGCGCAACTCGTTCCGGCGCATCAGGTTGATGTTCATGCTGATCCGATCCAGTTCGGGAATGCCGACGATCAGCAGCGTGCCGCCGGGTTTCAGGAGTTCGAGGCTCTGATCGATCGCCTCCTGCTCACCCGCGCATTCAAACACCGCGTCCATGCCCAGAGGTTCGAGGCGGCGGACGGCTGCCACCACGTCTTCACGCCGCGGATTGCCGGTCCAGGCAGCCCCACAGGCGCGCGCCACCGCCAGGCGCTCATCCACCAGGTCGGTTGCGTAAACAGCGGCCTGCGCTTGGGCGCGAAACGCCAGCAGGGTGCACAAACCGATGGGGCCTGAGCCGACAATGCCCACGCGCGCGCCGGGCTTTAGCTGGGCCAACTGCGCGGCGTACACTCCAATGGAAAGCGGTTCGACCAGCGCGGCCTGATCGTCGTTGAGCGAGTCGGGGACGGGGCTGCAACAGGCGGCGGGCATCACCAAGTACTCCACCAGCGCGCCGGGCAACTGTCCGGGATTGCCCAGGAACTGCTGTTTGCGGCAGGTGTGCTTGCGCCCGGCGCGGCACTGGTCACATTCGCCGCAAGCCACCAGCGGGTCAACGGCTACACGCTGGCCCGGATGGAGGTTCTGCACCTCCGCGCCCGCTTCCACCACCGTGGCGGCGAGCTCATGGCCGAGGAGCTGCGGAAACGTCGCTGGCCCCGATCCGATCGTTCCCTGCTTGTAGTAGTGGATGTCAGATCCGCACACGCCCAGCGTGTCAACCCGCAGCAAGACGTCGCGCGGCCCGCTCAAGCGAGGCGCCGGCGCCTGGCGCAATTCCATTTGGCGTAAACCCGTAAGGTAAACTGCTTTCATGTGTCTCCCTGCTTGCCCCCCTCCTTTGACTGGATCACTTCGATAGTAGCACGGCGCGGCGGACCCGCAACCAAAACCGGCTAAGGAATCACCCAAGGTATTTATCAGGGAATGGGGCTTTTCAAGTTACACTATTTCGGAAATGAAGCGTAAGTCGCAGATCCTACGAAGCTCGATGGTGGTGGCGTTCTTCAACCTGCTGGGCGGGCTGAGCGGAATCCTGGTGGAAACCAGCATCGCGGCCAACCTGGGGCTTTCCCTTCGCTCCGACGCGTTTTACGTCGCCTACACGGTTCCCTACATCATCTGCAACCTGCTCACAGCAACGAGCCAGTTTTCCCTGGTGCCATTTTTCGCCTCCCAGGAATCGACCGAGGACGAAAACGCCATCTGGCGCGGTTTCAGTTACGTCGCCAATATTCTTTTCCTGGGGTTGGGGGCGATCGCGGTGGTGGGCGTGGTGGCCGCGCCGGCGATTATTCACGGCATCGCTCCCGGATTTACGTACCAGGAGGTGGCGGTCGCGGCGCAACTCTCGCGCTGGCTCTTCCTCATCATCATCCCCGCGGGGATCGGAGAAGTGCTGCGGTCCTTTCTCCTCAGCCGGCATTACTTCGCGCTCTCGTCGGCGTCCGGGTTCATCCGCAACGTCGCTTCCATTGCGGTCATCCTTGTAGGATTTCACCGCTTCGGGCCCTACAGCATCGTCATCGGGTTCATGGCCGGATACCTGCTCCAGTTGGTTATATTGGGCGTTCCGGTTTTAGTGGTTTTTCCGGTGCGCTATTCCTTGACGCTCACGGCGAGTGGAGAATCATTTCGCAAACTGCGCGGCGCCGGGACAACTCAACTAACGGTCGCCGTGGCCTGGCAGGGCGTGGTGGTGGTGGAGCGCATCATCGCCTCCTTCCTTCCGGCGGGGACGCTCACGGCTTTGAGCTATGGCTTCAAGATTCAGGGCTCCATTGCCGAATTGCTGGGAGGCAGCGTCGGAACAGCCGCGCTCCCGGCGCTTTCCCGGGCCGTCGCTCGCAAGGATTATGAGGAAGAACGGGCGACTTTCCGCGAAACGCTGAGGATCAGCCTGGTGCTCCTGTCTCCCATGGCAGTCTTCTGCTTATTGCTCAATCAAAGCATCATTCGCCTCTTTTTTCAGCGCGGAAACTTTACACCTGAGGCGACGCGCCTGATGGCGATGATCTTGTTCTATTACAGCATCAGCTTATTGCCTTATGCGTTCATAAGAATTCTAAGTTTCCACATGTTCGCCCGCCACGAGGGTGGGATTTATCTGCGGCTCGCGCTCCTCCTCTACGGTCTCAATGTAGGCTTTGATCTTCTCTACGTGGCCGTCTTCCATTGGGGCGCAAAAGGTATTCCCTTGGGCTTGTTCAGCAGCGCGCTGGTGACGACATGGGGGACCTACCATCGCAACCTGTGTGAATTGCGGGATGTTCTGGACCGATCCCTGGCGCTTTTCACCTCCAAGGTTCTTCAGGGAGCCCTATTTTGCGCGGTGGTGGTGGGAGTGATGCGAGTGGAGATCCCCCCGCCCTCCAGCGGTTGGGGGGACTTTGTTTATCTTTGCCTTCTGTGTGGAGCCGGGAGCGCGGTGTTTCTGGGAGTGCTGGCAGCCTCACGCGCGATTCCTTTTGCCCGATTCCGGGAAGTCTGGCAGAGTGGGGAGAACGCCTGAACGGCAAACCCGCGTGGTAGAATCGGGGTCGCTGGCAAGCGGACCCCACGCACGGCCACGGACGGCGGGGCTATCAAGCCGGAGCCCGCAACCGGAGGGTGACTGGAGATTTCTGGGGAAGCTAACTTCGGTCCAGGGAGAATCGAGAGGAGTGGTAGGTAATGTCTTCGCCGAGTGCGCAAATTAAGCCTGTCCGACACGACGTGAAGTGGAACGAACCGAAGATCGGCGAATTCTGGAATATCATGTCCGATGTAAACGGGGACCAGTTCTTCTCGCGTCGCGCGACGGGAGTGTTTCTGGATATCGCCAGAAAGCACCTTGGCCATAAGGTCCTCGACGTGGGTTGCGGGCCCGGCGGGCTGGTTAGGGAGATGCGCAGGCGGGGCTACGATGCCATGGGCGTGGACCCCTCACCTCCTGACGAACCCTACATCATCAAAATGAAGGGTACGGAATTGGCCTCCCTGGGGGAGCAGGCATTTGACTCAGCCGTGTCCCTGGAAACCTTTGAGCACGTGCTCCCCGCAGAGTTACCGGCGACATTCTCAGCCATTGCCCGAGTCTTGAGGCCAGGCGGTAAACTTGTGTTCACGATCCCCCTGGAAGAGAACTTGCAGGAGGAAACGTGCGTCTGCCCCGACTGCCATGCGGTGTTTCACCGCTGGCAACACCTGCAGTCGTTCTCTCAAAAATCCATCACCGAGTTGTTACAGCCGGCAGGCCTTGAGCCGCTATCGTTCCGCGGCTTCGAATTGCCTTTCGCCTTCCTGTTCGTGCCCAATTTCCTAAGGCCAAGCTTTTCGAGATCTTGGGCGTGGCTAAGAAAGCGCCATCACCGCAAAAGCAGCGTGCTGGTGGTTGCCCAGCGCCGCGCCTGAACAACCAATCTCCCCATCCCTTTTTGTGACCAACATTGGGCCTAAAAAGCAGCAGCCGGGCCTGAGCCCGGCTGCTGGGGTGGAGTGATCCGATGCTGAGAAGCCCCAATCCCGTCGAGCGGGGTTTAGGGAAGTGTCGAAGTCACGGACAAGTTCAGGGTCGCATTTCGAATGACCGCGGTGTTAGAAGCCAACGTACCACTGACCGTAATGGTGTAGTTCCCGGAGGTCGTCCCACCCACGACCAGCGTCGGCGCGCGGCAAGCTGCCAGTGCCAAGTCGAGGGCTAGGATCAAACTGAGCGCTGCCAGGCGAACCCCCAGCCATCCCGACCCCAGCCATCCGTGGCGGGCTCGGCGTCGATTGCCCAGTGCCAGGGAAGCCAGCGCGGCCAGGCTGAGGAGCCCGAAAATTATGGGCGGAAGCTTGCCATTGGGGAAGCGAGGCAGACCATGCGTGGGGGCGATATACTTCACCGTGTTGATCGTCAAGGCAACCTGGGAGGGGCTGGTGCCGTTGGGAGTTGCGTAGGCATTGGGAGTAAAGGTACAGGTGGCATCCGGCGGCATCCCCGCGGAGCAGGTTAGGTTGACTTGCTGATTCGCAGCATTCGGGCTGGAACTGGAACCAAAGCCGTTCAATGGATTGACAAAGATTTTGTAGGCCGCGGGCGTGCCCGCCGGCTCGACGACACTCGAAGGAGTAGCCGTCAGGGTATAGTCCGAGAACCCGAGACTAAGCTGGAGGGTTGTCGACTGCGAACCGCTGGTCCCCGTAACCGTGAAGATGTAAGGATTGGGCATCAAGGGCGAGAGGTTGCTGATGGTCATCGTGCTGGTGCTCCCGGCGCCTCCGCTGGCAGCAATGGTGGTGGGGTTGAATGCGCAGGTGGTGCCCGCGGAGCAGGACAGAGAAATGCTACCGTTAAAAGCATTGGCCCCGGTGGGCCCATTCGCCGCGATGACGAAGGTTGTCTGAGTGCTCCCAATTATCGTGGGATTGACAGCGGAGGGCGAGGAGAGCGTGAAGGCAGCGGCGCCTATTCCCGTCAACGACACGGCCTGCGGACTCCCGGTGGCGGTGTCACTGATGCTCAAAGTGGCCGTTCGGGTGCCGGTGGCCGTGGGGGTGAACGACACGCTGATGGTGCAGCTTTGGTTTACGGCAAGTGACCCATTATACGGCGCCGAGAGGCAATTATCGGTTTCGGTGTAGTCGCCGGACGTGCCCGTCGAGATTTTCGTAATATTCAATGTTTGCGTGCCCGTATTGGTTACGGAGACGTTTTGGGCCGGGCTTATGGTTCCCACAGCCTGGCTGGAGAAGGAAAGGCTGGTGGGTACAACCGTGACCGACGTAGCCGCCGTCACTCCGCCTCCCGTCAAGGTAATAGCCGGGTTTTGTTGGGTGCCAGCAACTCCTCCGGCATTGTCAGTGAGGGTGATGGTATCGGTAAACTGAGTGACACTGTTGGGTGTAAAAGTCACGTTCATCGTGCAGTACCCGCCGTTAGGGGGGATCGTGCCCAGGCAGTTGTCCGATTCCGTAAACACGGTGGTGGATAAGCCCACGGGTCCGACGAGAATCGACGTAATGGTCAGGGGCGCCGTACTCGGGTTGGTGATGGTAACTTGCTGCGCAGCACTGGCGACGCTGATCGTTTCGTTGCCGAAATTCAAGGTGTTAGGCGAAATGGAGATATTGGGGTTATTGGCGGAATCGATTTTGGCGATGAACGCGTTGCCGGCCGTCCCGGTCAGGTTGGACTTGTAGGGGGCCGTATAAGAGGCCGAATTGTAGGGGGAAACGGCCGGGAAGTTCGTGGAAGAAGTGCTGCCGGTGATGTAGGGGTCGCCGGCGCTATCCAGCGCGATGCCTTGGCCGAAGTCGGGGCCATTACCACCCAGGTAAGTGGAGTAGGTCAAGGCGTTTCCCGCGGCATTGAGCTGGGTGACGAAAGCGTCGGCGCAGGGAGCCGACCCGCAAAAGGCGGTGTTGGAACTGAGTCCCAGGATGGCTTGCACCGGATTGTGAGTGGGGAAGTCCGTGGATTCCGTGAAGCCCGTAACGTAGGCAATGCCGGTGGAGGTCACAGCGATGGCGTTTCCCTGATCCGCATTGGTGCCCCCCAGATACGTCGAGTAGAGCAGGGAGGACCCCGCGGAGTTCAATTTGCAGATGAAGGCATCGGAAGAGCCTTTCAGCGCGGGCTGGAAGGAGCCGCTGGTGGTGGGAAAATTCGTCGAAACCGTCGAGCCCGTGATGTAAACGTTCTGGGTGCCGTCCAAGGCAATCCCATAGGCGCGATCATCGCTCGAGCCCCCCAGATAAGTCGAGAAAGTCAGGGCTGAGCCCGCGCCATTGAGCTTGGAGACAAAAGCATCCGCACCGCCCGCGTTCGCGCTTTGTATGGGCCCGACGGTTGGAAAGTTCGTCGAAAAGGTGTAGCCCGTAATATACATATTGGGCGGGGTGGCGTTATCAAGCTGGATGGCTTGGGCGACGTCGGCTGCCGAGCCTCCCAGAAAAGTGGAATAGAGAAGCGCCTCGCCCGTGAAATTTACCTTGGTGACAAAGACATTCTGCGACCCTCTGATATTCGGTTGGAACGCACCCACCGTAGTGGGAAAGTTCGTTGACTGGGTGGAGCCCGTGACGTAGGCAATGCCGGAGGAGTCGACGGCGATTCCCTGACCGAAGTCGGCCCCGCTGCCGCCCAAATACGAGGAGTAAACCAGGGAGCTGCCAGTCGCAGCGAGCTGGGTGACGAAGGCGTCGGTATTGCCGCCGTATGTCAATTGGAAGGGCTGCGGAGTGCCACTGCCCGCCGGGGCTACGACGGGGAAGTCCGCCGAGGTGGTGTAACCAGTGAGGAAGACGGCCCCGTTGCCGACGGCAAGGGCCGTGCAGGTGTCGGTCCCGGTACCGCCGAGATAGCTGGAAAAAAGGAGCGCAGTCCCGGTGAAATTAATTTTGGTCACGAAGCAGTCGCCATTTCCTCGGTTACCGGTTTGAAAGGCTGAGCCGGTGAAGGGGAAGTTGGTAGAGTTCGTGACGCCGGCGACATAAGCGTCGAGCGAGGAGTCAACCTGGATGGCGTAGCCGATGTCGCCTCCGCTGCCGCCCAAATAGGTGGCGTAAATGAGAACCGGGTCAATGACCAGCGGCCGGGTGTGGTCATAGGGGCCCAGCTCGAAGCGAACGTGGTTTTGGGCGTCCAGGGCATAATGACCTTCAATGGGCGTCCGTGCTCCGTGGTCGGTAGTCCGTGGGAAACCACCCGATTCCGTCTGAAAAACAACCGGCTTGTGCAATTGCACATCGCCGCTGGCAAGGTGGACGACAAGGTCGCCCTCCGAGTTGAGCTGCGGCGCCGCTTGTCCTTGCGTCTCTATCCCCAGCGCGATGGCTTTGGGGTCGGCGCCCGGCGCCACGACAAAGTCATACTCAAGTTCTCCCCCCTGGGTACCGTAATAAACCAGGTCAACGCCGGGATAAATGCTTTCGTACCTGACCTTCGAATAGGTGGGAATGTTTCTGCGCCACTTGCTGGGGTCGTTGCCGAGGAAGTAATTGGCTTTGCCGGGCAACTCGTCCGCGCCCGTCACTTTGGCGTTGGTGTTTGCACCTACAAGTCGCATCCGAAGAACGCCGTCCGTTGTCCCAGGTCCGTTGTCCGTGGTCCGTTGCCCCGCCTCCGTTATCACCGGAAACCCTCCACTAACTACTGGGGAACGACCATTGCCGGCAACCGACGACTTACTTAACGTCAGCACGGCCTCGCGGCCGGTCAAAAACAAAGTATATCCCCGCCCCCGCGAGAGGAAATTCACGCTCGGGTGGGTTTGCCCAAAGTTCGTCTCGAAACTCAGCGGCAGAGCCGCGTAGAGGTGGGCCCATTGGGCATTAGAGCGCGGTGGGGCCGTGGGGAATCCCGCGTCTCCGCCCTTTTGCAGAATGACCGCGCCGAGCAAGAGTGCAATCAACAGCAGGCCATACGGGAGGCGCCGGCCTCTCTTCATGGCGCTGGGGTTTGCGCCTGGGGCGCAGGTGGCAGTGCCGGTCCTTCCAATCACGACGGTCCTCCTCGGAAATAATCAAAATTCTCAGATTCTGTTTCTGTTCCATCCACTCGTCCACCGCCCTACCCCGGCGTGACGAGTGCCCGCCAGCGTTGCCGCGAGAATCAGGGTAGAACCGATAGGTTCACCGCGGTGGTCCGCGTAACGCCGCTGCCGTTTCCCAGAGTTCCGGTCAGCAAAATGCTCACAGTGCCAGAGGGTGTCCCCGCCACCACCGGATTGATATTGATCGGATTCACGTAGTTCTCGCATCCTACTCCCCAGGCAACTAAAACCATCGCCACTAACAGCATCACCAACCTTAAGCGGGGGCGTACCCAGGGCCCGGACCTGCTCAAGCTTGTGCTGATCGCCCCCAACAACGCCAGCAGGGCCAGGAGAAAAATCCATCGCGTCAATCCGGGCGGAAGGCCGGGTGGCGGTGGAGGGCGGAAGAGCCTCGACTGGGCCGTCGTCGTAATCGTCAAAGTGCTGGTGGCCGTTGTCCCTGTCCCCGACAGTACCATGGCGGGGGGGTTCCAATAACAGGCGGTGTCCTGAGGAATAGCTCCACAACTCAGGAGCACAGTTTGGTTGAATCCATTGGTGGGCGTGATGGTGAGCGTATAGGTGGCATTGTTGCCCGCCGTCACGGTGGTGCCGGAAGGCGTCGCCGCCAGCGAGTAGTCGGCAAAGAAGATCGCCAGCGAAACGGAGGCGGTCTGCCCGGCAATGCTACCGTTGACCGTAAAGTTCAAAGGATTCGCGGAGGTTGACGAAAGGCCCGAAACCGTGACCGTGCTTGATCCTCCGGCTGGAATCGAACCTGGACTAAAAGAACACGTGGGGCCACCGGCGCAAGACAGTGAGATGTTGCCCAGGAGCGTACTGGGGCCCGTAGCGGAGATAGTAAAAGTCGCAGTCGTGGAGCCGATGAGAACAACACTCGATCGGGCGTTGGAGGAAAGCGCGAAGCTCGGGCTTCCCGTGCCCGCCAGTTGCAACGTCGGGGTGTTCACCGCGTTCGAGGAGATCAGGACACTGCCGCTGATACTCCCCGTGGTGGTGGGAGTAAAGCTGACGGAAATGGTGCAAGTTTGGCCCACGTTCAACGACGCGGGTACGGTGGGAAGGTTGCTTCCGCAGTTGTTGGATTGTCCGAAACTGCCCGTGGCCCCGATGCTGGTAAGGGTGACGGTTTGATTGCCGTTGTTTATCAGAAGAGCTGTCTGATTCGAGCTCGTGGTGCCGACGGTTTGGGCAGGAAACGTCAGGGAGGTGGGGGAGAGGAGCAATGACCCACCCTGAAGGATGCCGTTTCCCGTGACCGTAATCGCCTGCGTGACTTGGTTACCCTGGGGATTCGGGTTAGTGGAGACTTCCGCGTTGTCGGTAATGGCAAGTTGATCGGTTTGAAGGCCCGCCGAGGTGGGCGTAAAGGTCATCTGGATAGTGCAGGTGCCTCCCCCCCCCGCCACGGAAGTTCCGCAGGTGTTGGTCTGCTGGAAGTCCCCACCGGTGGTGATGCTGGTGATTGTCAGCGGGGCGCTCCCCTCATTGGTCAGTGTGACTGTGACGGGAGTGCTGGTGGCCCCAACCGGCTCATTTCCAAAGTTAATCTGCTGGGGAGTCAGCGCCAAGGAAGGAGCATCCTGGGGGCCGATTTTGGTGAGGAAGGCATTGCTGAAGGTGTTGGAGCCTTCGAAAAGCAACTGGTATGCCCCGGCGGTGGCGGGGAAGTTCGCCGAGGTGGTTCCGCCCGCCACGTAGGCCGCGCCCGTGGCGTCAACGGCAATGCCTTGGCCGGAGTCCGTGCCGCTTCCCCCCAAGTACGAAGAGTATACAGGAATTCCCGTGGGTGCGAATTTAGCGACAAAGGCGTCTGCGCAGAGAGTATTGATCGGGAGATTAACGAGATTTGATGACGTGCAAGTTCCAGCGCCGGCTATGCCCAGGACATTCTGAAAAGAATCCAGCCGGGGGAAATTGGACGACTGCGTGAAGCCCGTGATGTAGATATTCCCCGCGGAGTCCGCCGCTATGGCGGTTGCCTGGTCAGTTCCGCTGCCCCCGAAAAGCGTGGAAAAAACCAAGGTGGATCCGCCAGCGGCAACCTTCGTCACAAAGGCATTGTCGGCGCCAAGAAGCGTGGACTGATAGGCGTTGTTCGTTACCGGGAAGTTATCTGACTGGGTGTCGCCGGTCAGGTAAATATTTCCAATGGAATCCACGAGCATGGCAAGAGCTCTGTCGAGGGACGATCCGCCCAGATACGTGGAGAACAGCAAGGCACTGGAGCCCGGCCTAAATTTTGTAACAAAAACATCGGAGCCCCCACTCAGCGAGCTTTGCAGGGCATTCTGAGTGGGGTAATTAGATGAGTAGGTGTAGCCGCAGATGTACACATTCCCGCTGCTGTCTACCGCGATGCCGGTGCCATTATCGGCTCCCGAACCGCCCAAGTAGGTGGAATACAATAACGCCCCGGTGGGGCTGACCTCCGTCACAAATGCGTCATAATTACCTGCATTGCCGAGCTGAAGAGGATTCAAGGTGGGAAAGTCCGTTGAATTCGTGGACCCGGCCACGTAAGCGTTCCCCGACGAATCGAGCGCCATGGCTGTCCCAAAGTCGATCCCCGTACCCCCGATGTAAGTGGAGTAAATTAAAGCGGAACCATCCGGTTTCATCTCGGTCAAGAAGGCGTCCTGAATGCCGCCATAATTCGGTTGAAATACCGCGGAGGTGGTAGGGAAATTGTTCGATGTCGTGCTCCCCACCACAAAGATGTTCCCTGTGGCATTAGGTCTTTGGTTGTCAATTAAGATCTGGGCGGGAGTATCGACCCCGGTGCCCCCGAGGTAGGTTGAAAACACGACCCCGCTGCCGGCGGCGTTGAACTCAGTAACAAAAACGTCGCCGTCACCCGCGTACGTCGTCTGATAAGCCGATGAAGTGGTGGGGAAGTTGGTGGAGGCCGTGATGCCCGTCACGTAGGCGTCACCTGCAGAGTTCACGGCAACACCGAAGGCAGTATCGCCGCCGCTGCCCCCCAGGTAAGTCGAGTAGGTAAGGACAGGGTCAATAATCAATTCCTGATCCCGGTTGTATTTCCCGAGCGCGAAGCTGACTTTGTGGCCATGGACCCGGTAGCGAATGGGGATATCCCGCTGTTGCTCACCGTCCAGTTGATATGCCCGCGGCTCTTGTAAGCGCACTTCTCGTCCACCCACGGTCAGGACCAAATCCCCGGTTGAGTTGACGCGAATTCCTTCCGCCCCTTCCACTCGCCAGGAGATCACATTGGGGTTGGTTCCGGGGTTTACTTCGAAATCATTCTCCAAGCGCCCTTGCCGACCGTAGTAGATCAAATCCACCCCGGGATACACTTGCTGGTAGCGGACTCGGGCAAAGGTGGGGATATTCGTCCGCCACTGCGCTGGATCGTTCCCCACAAAATAGTGGCTCTGGCCGGGAAGCGGTTCTTCCCCGGCGATAGCGGGCTCCGTGGAGGCGCCTTGCAGGTCAAGGCGTAGCCATGCAGTGGGCTTTCCGGCGCCCTCGCTTCGCAAGCCAAGTACTGCGGCGCCTGGCGTGAGGAACAGCGTGTAACCCTGTCCCCGAGCCAGGTATTTGACCTGCTTGTCGACCTGCCCCTGGTTTGCCTCGAAGCTCAGCGGCAGCACATAGGAACGGATTGCGGGTGGAACAAAACTCTTCTCGGGCGAGGCGGGTGTGCCCGCCCGCCCGGGGCTGGAATGCGCCAGGCAAATTCCCACTGCGAGAGGAAGAAGGAATGATCTGAACCGGATCTCAGTTTTCAAAGGCCCTCTTGTCATCACATCGGGGTCGCTCGGTTGGTTGGATAGTGGTTTTGCGACGGGCGACCGCCGAAATCATTCTATTGATTCTCTGTGTCCTCGGGCGACGGGTTAGCTACTCGCCGACCGTCAGGCTCCGCAAAATGCCCGTGAAGTTATAGCGCATCATGAGGAAAGCGGAACCATAACCGTAATGGACGCTCCTCGTATAGCCGAGCTCGACGGTGACATTCTTGTAGCGGCTGACCTCAAGATACGCGCCATAGCCATTGTCACGGGCAATTCTCGATGGCCCGGCACCATACGTGTTGAAGAGCGCGCCGCCGGATTCGAAGAACTGATCCCAAAAACGGCCCCAGTGTCCGTCCCCACCGAGGACCGAATCCGGCGACACCAGCCGGCTAAAGACCTTCTGCGGTCCCACTGGCGAGAGGCCGTAAGCGGAGCCTTCCAACTTGTAGACTTTCTTGATCGTAATTGCCCCGCCCACTTCACCATTGCCGATATTGCCCAGGGTTTCATAAGGGCGGGCGAGCTCATAAGGCCGGGGCATGACCTGCCGGTCTATGGTCCCCGTGCCGGCACCGAAATTCAGAAAGGGCGTAAAAACGGCGTCATAGCTAAGAATCTGGTAGTTGCGATCCAAATGGTTGAACCAGTCCGCCGTCATCCGGCCGTCGGAGTAGGTCTTGACCATATTGAAGCCGATCGCACCCGTCAGGATGCTGGTGATGTTCGTCTTGTTGTACTTGGTGTCGTAGCGGATGTCGATATACGGTGTCCCAATGATCGTCGTATCCCGCCAGTCCCTGGTGGTGATGAGGGAGAACGGCGTGCGGGTGGACATAAGCGGTATGCCGATATCGGTTGAGACATGCGAATTCCATTTGTATCCGATATTGAAGTCGTAGGTGAGCACTGTGCCCAGTTCCGAGTGATTACCCTCGATCTGCACAAAGGCCGTGGGCCCTGTAGAATCGGCACTCTCGCTGGAACTGGCGGACTTTTCCGGCGCGGCGGGTTTTTGGTCGGGAGTGGTTTGTGCCATCCCGATTGGCGCCATCAAAAAGGCAACGAGCAGGAACGTGTAAATTAGCCTCACTTCACGTGTCCCTTTCCCAAGCAAATTTCTTCCCGAGGCGAACTCCTCAGCCGGGGGTGGGTGGGGGCCTGGGCGTTGAGCGCTCTCTTCCCCGCGCCTTTCCCACTCCCAATCTCGACCGGTGGGCTCGACGAACTCTCGGTTGCAACCTTTAAAAACAGTGCTTGATGAAATCGGATCGCACTTCTCGTCTCAAATTCGCTGCCATGTTATGGAGCGTGGCGCTAGGGGCTACTCCGAAATTCGCGGATCGTGCGACCCCCCATGACGGTGGCTCAACTGCGCGGCAGAACGACTTCCTGATTCCGGCCCTGCCGCCAGGAAGCGGCGGAGACTCTGCCCTTTCCTCGCCCCTGGCCGCACAGAGCCGTCCGTGCGTTCACTCGCCGAACCGCCGTTGGCACTGCAATTCCTCTACCCGCAACGACGAAAAGCTTCCGGCACGTTGAAGTCCCCGGAAAGGTGCGCTTACAAACCACCGCACCCTGAGATGCGCATTTGCCGTATAGAGGTTTTATGAGGGCGAAAATTTTTGTTAATATCTCGTTTACAATTTCCGCCACGGCTTCTTCGACTTTAATCTGAACGCGAAGCACGGACTCGCGATGATCGCAATTCGCGCAGAGTCGTACGCCAAGAACGATACATCAACAATTATATCAGCACAATAGAAGTTTGTGAACCCGCGCCCTAAGATTTGCCGCGGGGACTGGTTCAGTTTGAATCCGTGGACGGCTGGCGTTAGACTCTTCCCGCGAATCTGGGCAACACCCGGAGTTGGTCCTGGTCTGTGTCCATCGCCACCTTTCACATGAATCTCCAAAAGCCGCTTGGCGGAAAACGCGAAGTAAACGGAAATTCCAGCGGAACCGGACTGCGATTCACCAGAAGGGAAGCCTTGGTAGCGGCCATGCTGCCCTTTCTGGGTTTGGGGAACTCCTGGAACGCAGGATCGGGGGAAGTTCGACGGCGGTACCACGTTTGCTTATCTCCCGATGCCAGCGAACCTGACCCTGGCTTGTTGGGTGTGGTGCATCAGGCGGGCGTATCAGACGTTTGGGTGGCAGGGTTTCTGTACGGCCATTGGTATTACACGCCCGAGCGCATTCAGACGAACCTGGAGCGAATCCGCCAGGTGGGCATGGCGGCGCACGTTGTCAATGTGCCTCTCGGCCATCCGGGAGACTCCCTTCGGGCCCCCTCATCTGCTCTGCCTCTCACCCCGCCCGGGAGCTGGAGGCCAGGAACCAGGATCGACGGACGGACGCGCTGGGGCACGTCCTTGCATTCGCCCGCCACGGAAGAGAACGCCGCCGCCATGTACCGGCTCGAACAGATGGGAGTCGACCGAGTATTCCTTGATGATGACTTTAGGATTGCTGAGTCCCCCGGTACGATCGGCGGCTGTTTCTGCGCCGACCACCTGCAAGAGTTCCAAAAGCTTCACGGTTACGGGCAGGGCGCGCGGGAGGATCTGATTCAATCTGTCGAGCAGCGGAAGCTTACGCCGATCGTCCGCAACTGGGTTGATTTCTGGTGTGATCACCTCGGTGGTTGCTTTCTTGCCCAGCAATCGGCCGCCCCGCACATCCAGTTGGGAATCATGGTTATGTATCTGGGAGCAGAAAAGGCAGGTATTCGGCTTGCGGATTATTCCCAGTCACCCTTTCGGGTTGGCGAGCTGATGTTCTCCGACGCCCAGTTCCGTCCCGTGAAGGGGAAAACCGATGAGCTGTTCAGTGTGCTCTTCCACCGGCGCTTTGTGGGGCCGGAGTTGGCCTTTAGTGAAACCACCGCTTTCCCCGCCGACCAACTCTCTGCGCCCAATATGGCCGCGAAGCTGGCGACCTCGACCATCGCTGACGTCCGCAACACGATGTTTATGAGCGGAATTACCCCCTTCCCGCGCTCCCATTGGGCCACGCTCGCTCCGGCAATGAAGAAGCACGCTGCCCTCCATCGCGAGCTGGCAGGACACAAGCCCTACGGGCCGTTCAAGCATTTTTGGGGCGAACATAGCCGCTACGTGGGCGACGACCACCCGTACAGTCTCTTTCTGGCGACGGGGGTTCCATTCGAGGTTACCAGCGAACCGGCGAGCGAAGGCTGGACATTTCTCTCCGATGCAGATGCTGGCGCCCTGGAGGGGGCGCAAATCCCCTCTTCCGGCACGGTGTTTATCAGCCGCTTAAAGGCTGCGGGCGCGCGCCAGTTGACCGAATCGATGGCTGACTTGTTCCGGCTGAAAGCGGAGCTTCTGCCAAAACTGCAACAGTTTCCGGTGGTGCTGGATGAAAAGCCGGCGGTCTGCGCATGGTATCCCACGGCCCGATCGTCTCTGCTTTGGAACCTCTCTGAGCAGCGTGAAACCTTCACCCTTGAATACGCCGGAAAACACCGCCACGTCGAGGTTGGCCCCTTGGACATTGAATTGGTGAAAGACCTCGGACCCTCAACCTCGCAATACGGGACCCAGGCGAGCATTCAAGCCTGATTAAGGAATGCCTTCTTATCATCCGCAGTTTTTGAGCGATCTCTTACCAGAATCACCTGGCACATTTCTCTCGGGCCCGCAAACGCCTGAAACACTTCCCCCATCGTCGAAATCGGGCGCTTTTCAGCGGCGTTGGCGGTGAGCAGATAAAAGTGCGTATAGAACTCTGACAAGAGGGCTTGGACTCGCGACGGTTCGGAGCCGGACCGCGCGAGGGCATAGGGCCATAGCTCCGTAACGATGGGCGTGCCCCGTGCCAGAAATTCCCGAGCGCCCTCGAGAAAGCAACCCTCATGGCCTTGAATATCCAGCCATACCAACGAGACTTCCTGGGGATCCAACTCCCGATTTTCGGCAAATAACGAGTCGAGAGTCCTGGCCTCGACGCGCAGAGTAGGGCGTAATTCCTCGCGGAAGGCCCCCGCGTTTTTTGTGTGCCGGATTCGATGGTCGCCGGAATTGTCAGGCGACAGCTCCAGCTCAACTTCGCTCCGCCTGGAGGAGAGCGCGAAAGGAAAGCAGGTAATCCGGCTCGCAAGGTTGTTCTGGCCAACGTTTTTCACGAGGAGCCGGTGGCTGCCGGGCGCGGGCTCGAAGGCCAGCGCCTTTTGGAAATGGCCTGACCGCACGAGGGCGATGCAAATCATCCCGATATTTGCGCCGACATCGAGAACCGTGGAAACGGCGCCGTCGGTGAGGTAGCCCTCCTCGCGCAACAGTTTAATTGCCGCATCGATTTCCTTCATTTCATAGCTGCGTTGGAGATAGAGGATCTTGCCGATCATCCAATCCCGGCTGCTGAAGGTCAGGAGGCCATTGGCCGTCTCCAAAGTGATGTCGCGCTTGGGGCCATAATAGATGAGCGTCCACGCGAGCCTCCTCCACGCCTGCCTGATCTTCCCAAGCCCCAACATCCACCCAGCCTCAGTTGATGGCGATACGAATCGATACTTTCGCTACTATACACCAACCCCCGCACCGCGCGCCGCTGTGGCCATCGCTATCGGCTATAATCCTTTTGCTCTCCGCCTGAGCATTCACAAGCAAGGAGGTCCTACCGTGCGGACACGAAGAAGCATCTCCGTTATCCTGCCATATCTGTGCATCGCAATGGCCGTGGGGTATTTTGGAACCCCAGCGGACCATGCCGCCCAGGGCCCGCCGCTTGCAGGCGTCATCGAAGTCGACGCAAGCCGGGTCGCCGGTAAGGTGCCTCATTATCTTTTTGGGCAGTTCATCGAGCACGAGCACAGCACGATTGACAACGGTCTGCTGGCGGAACTCTTGCGCGACCGAAAGTTCGATGAGGGTGATCTGGACGGCAACGGTGTTTCCTCGGAGTGGGTACCGGAAGAGCGCGTGCAGGACCGTTATTGGGAGTTGCGCAACGGCCGCGGGGTGAAGGACCACTACTACATCGACCATCGCATTTATTACGGCGGCGGCGCTTCACAAGCCATCGAGCTCACGGGGCCGGACTCAAACCACGCCAGCGTTTTCCAGATCGGGCTGCGGCTTGCCAAGGGTCGAAGTTATGCCTTCTACGTGTACTTGAGGAAACACGGGACCGGAAAGGCTTTCGTTGAAATCGACAGCTTGCACGGGCCCTTATATTTCCACAAGGACTTTGAGGTCGCCAATGACCGCTGGGAGAAGCACACGGCAGAGTTCACGGCGCCGGAGGATACCGCGCAGGGCCGCGTGCAAATCGGCTTTGTGGGCCGCGGGAGCTTTTGGATGGATTCCGCCTCGCTCATGCCGGCAGATAACGTTGACGGCCTGCGGCACGACGTGATCGAGGCTTTGCGCCCGATTCACATCCCGGTGCTGCGTTACCCGGGAGGCTGCTACGCGGATTACTACGACTGGAAAGGTGGCATCGGCCCGCGGGATAAGCGGCCCACCGTCTGGTCGAGCGTATGGCACGAGTGGAATTCCAACGATTTCGGCACGGATGAGTACATGGAACTCGCCCGCATGCTGGGATACGACGGGCATATCACCACCAATTACATTTCCGGCACGGCCCAGAACGCCGCGCAATGGGTGCAGTACGCCAATGGTTCCGCCAGTACACCAATGGGACGGCTGCGGGCTGAGAACGGACATGCCCAGCCTTACAGCATCAAGCTCTGGGCTGTGGGCAATGAAGCTCCCGCCTTTTGCAGTGGGCAGTATACCGGCGATACGAAGCTGAGTGACTATGCCCGCCGCTTTCAGGAATTTGAAAATGCCATGAAGAAGATCGACCCCTCCATCCAGGTGATGGCGTCGTCGGTGGGAAGGCCGCAATGGGTGCGGGACCTGCTTCAGTCGGTGCCCGTGAAATTGCTCGCCGTATCCATCTATACCGGCCCTCCGCACAAGGTCGATGAAATCGGTGATCAAAATAATTTCTATCAAGGGGTCGTCGCAGAACCCGGGCAGTTCAAGAGCAAACTGGAAGCGAATATCGACGCGCCGGGCAGCCTCTTGCCCCCGGATCCTTTCTTTGCCATAACCGAGTTCAACTCCTGGTGGCTGCCGGAGACCAAGGACCCCGATTACCACCTGGCCAACGCCCTGTACTTTGCCAGCGTCTTCAATACGCTTCTGCGCCATGCGCGCAATATTTTTCTGGCGGAGAATTGTTCGCTCATCAACGTGCAGGGAGTTGTTGAGGTGAACCCTGTGGCCATTAAACTAACGCCACCTTACTTTGCCTACGTTCTTTATGCGAACCACATCGGCAGCGAAGTTTTGAAGACTGAGACGACTGGTCCGCCGGTAGCTTTTGACCCGCAGGTTCCCGCTCTCGACGCCGTCGCCACACGGGGGCCAGATGGGCACACGGTTTACCTGGCGGTGGTCAACTCGGCGCAGAATGAGGCGGTTTCCACCGGGATTCATTTCCAGGACTGGCAACCCGCGGGCACGCAGGCGCAGGTCTATGAACTGAACGGCAAAAGTTGGGACGCGTTCAATCCCTACGGCAGCGCTGACAACGTGAATATCACCCACCGCACACTGGATGTGGGGCAGGCGGCGTTTTCTTACAACTTCCCGGCACACTCAGTCAATGTGCTGGAACTCAGTGGCAGTTCGACTGCACGGTAAACTCACGGGAAGGCCCCTGAGCCGGGATTTCTCAACAGCGCGAGCTGTTCTCATCGAGCGGTCGGAAGGGCGGGGCTTCACAGCCGGATCGTATTGATGGGTCGTTGGGAAAATGGCGATTTTGCTGTTTATCACACAATATATTGGTAGGTATCATAATCCTATTCTTGACAAACTACAATAGATTTCAGTATCATCCCATTGACCCGCAGGGTGCCACTAGCTACACCTAAAAGGTTTCCATTCTTTGGTCGCAGAGACGTAGTAACTACGTTACCGCCGACTGACCCGCATTCTCGATTTGATTGCTCGTTTCTCTGAAGCGAGCCAATCGGCCAAAGCCTAAGGTCAAGCCCGAAGGACTTGCGAGGAGGGCGTCATGATGTACGCACCTGCCTGCTTCCGACCTCCTAGTTATTCCCATAATTCCAGTTCAAGGCCCGCGAAGTATGCAACCAAACGGTTCTTGGGCGGGACTGCCCTCTTGTTCTTTCTCCTCATTCCCGGCGCGTCGGCGTTTGCCCAGGTCAGGTTGACTCCTTCGACGCTATCCTTCGGCAACCAAGTCATAAACCAGTCGAGCGCTGCAATGAGCGCGACCCTCAAGAACACCCAGGCTGTACCCCTGAGCATCAGCAGCATCGCCATCAGCGGGGGAGCCGCTCCGGTCGATTTCGTTGCGGGCGGGAACTGTCCTCTTAGCCCGAGCACCCTCGGCCCGGGAGAGGATTGCCGCATTACCGTGACGTTTACTCCTTCGGCCCGGGGTCTGCGCACGGCCACGCTCACGGTTATGGACAACACGCGCGCCAGTCCCCTGACCCTTTCCTTGACGGGAATAGGTGTAGCGCCGGGGGACGTGACTGCCGGCAGTTTGAATTTCGAGGCCGGGGCCGCAGGCAACCCCAACGGGACGCCGTCGGTCGCGCTCATCATCGACAAAAGCGTGGCGCTGACGTCTTTGGGCATGGCGCCCAGCGAAGACTTCGCGCGTGGCCGGCCGGGCACCATCACCCTTCCCTCCCGCGCTTCCGGCGGCCCCAGCGTGCTCCCCCCGAGCAGCTTCGGCAGCACCAATGGACCAATTTCCATTGCCGTGACCCCGGTGAATCCTTCGATCGCCGCGGGGAACACACAGCAATTTACCGCCACCGGCCTTTTCGCCGGTGGCAGCACTAAAAATCTGACGGCCTCGGTTGCGTGGGGTTCATCGGCGCCGGGCGTGGCCACGATCACGGCAGCGGGCCTCGCGAGCAGCGTCTCGCTGGGCAGCACGACGATCACCGCCACCTACGGGACGTTCACCCCGTTCGGTCCGGCGACGGGTGTGACACCGGGCACCCCGATTATCAACCGCCCGCCGACGAGCCCTATTAGCGGCTCGACCACGCTTTCGGTGACGGGGCCGCCGTTGACCATCACCACCACCTCGCCGCTCCCGGCAGGCACGGAATTCGTTGGGTATAGCCAGGCGATCACGGCGACCGGCGGGCACGGCACCTATGCGTTCACGATCGTGGCTCCCGGCACGGGCACATTACCTGCGGGTCTGAACCTGAGCACATCGGGAAACATCGGCGGGACGCCCACCGGGCCCAACGCGAGTTCGACCTTCACTGTGCAAGTGGCGGATCAGAGCAGCCCGGTGCAAACGGCCACGGCGAATTTCAGCCTTACCATCAACCTTCCGGCGGCGCCGACACTCGGTCCTGCTTCACTTCCCAACGGGAGCGTGGGCACGCCCTATAGCCAGACCCTCACGGTCAGCGGCGGCCATGCGCCTTTCACGTTTAGTGTTAGTAGCGGCGCGCTGCCGGCGGGCTTGACCCTTAGCCCTTTGACGCCCACTAGCGGCACAACGGCAACGATCAGCGGCCAGCCCACCACTCCGCAAAGCAACGTCGCCTTCACGATCCTCGTGACGGACTCCAGCAATCCCGTGCAAATGGGCTCGCAGGGTTACACCGTAACGATCGCGGCCGCGTCGCCACTGAGCATCATCACGACGTCGTTGCCCAGTGGCACCGTGAGCATACCATACGGCCAAAGCGTTTCCGCCACGGGCGGCGTTCCACCCTATACGTTCACTCTCGCTTCCGGCTCGGGGCCTCTGCCCACTGGGTTGAATCCTCTGGGTTCCAATGGCTCGATCACCGGCACGCCCACAGCGGCGGGAACCTTCAACTTCACTGTCCAGGTGGCCGACTCGCAAACGCCGGCAGCGACTGCTACCAAAGCATTGAGCATCACGATTTACGCGGGGTTGAGCATCCCCGCGGTGACGCTGCCCAGCGGGGTGGTGAACACGTTTTACACCACCACGCTGACCGCAGCCGGCGGGACAGCGCCTTTCACTTGGAGCTACCCGGGCACTCTGCCGGCAGGTTTGTCACTGAACTCCTCGACGGGAGTCATTTCGGGTACACCCACAACGGCAGGAACGTGGAGCTTCACCGTGCAGGTGGCGGATTCCACCATGCCGACGGCCTTGACCGCCACGCAGGGGCTCAGCATTACGACCAATTGGACGCCTCAAGCCTTGAGCATCACCACCACGGCGTTGCAGGATGGGACGGTCGGAGTAGCTTACAGCGTCTCGGTGAATGCCACCGGTGGTACAGGGGTGTACACATGGAGCATCGTCAGCGGCGGCGCGCTCCCCACCTGCCTGTCCCTGAGCTCCACGACCGGCTTCATTAGCGGCACCCCGGTCAACACGTGCCTGGGCTCCTTCAGCTTCACCGTCGAGGTGATAGATTCGGCGTCGAATACCGCGACGCGGGGACTCAGCATGAACATCAATCCGGGGTTGCCCCCGGTTTGCGAGTCGGGGAATGAATCGGTCCTCAAGGGGCAATACGCCTTCATCCTGAGTGGGTACAATAGCAGCGGCTTCAACACCGTTGTCGGGTCGATGACCGCTAATGGTGCCGGGCACATCACGGGCGGAGAAGTCGACATGAACAGCGCTGGGGCTTCCTCGGCGACCAACAGTCTCATCTCCGCCTACCCCGCCACTTATTACAGCGTGGGGGCGGACAACCGCGGTTGCGCCGCGATTGCCACCGCCTCCGGCGCCACCTTCACGACCCGCTTTGAGCTGGGGGTAATTTCCTCTGGTACCGCCACCCAAGGACGGATCATCGAATTCGACCCCGCGAACTCCAGCGCGTTTATTGCCACCGGCCAGATTTTCCAACAAACCACGTCAACCACGCCGAGCGTTTCCAACTTCAGCGCCCTCAATGGCGGCTACGTACACCTGCTGACGGGCTGGGATTCCTCCCACAGTACCCGGATTGCCTGCGCTGGTGTTGATACCCTTAGTAGCCTCCACGTCAGTAATTCCGAACAGGACTGCAACGACGGGGGAAGTTTTGTCACTACCGGCCCCTACTCGGGCAATGTGGGGACGTATACCAGCACGGACCAATATGGACGCTTCACCGAGACCGTAGGTACGAATACGGTCGCCGCTTATATGGTGTCCGCGGGCGCCACCGGAGCGGTGGTGGTTGCCACCAGTGTGGGCGGCGCCAACTCAACGGTGATGGCCGGCCAGGCATTTCAGCAGAGCGGCGGCCCTTACGGACTGGGTTCATTGAATAGCCCCGTCGTCGCCTTTGCCAGTGGGTGGAACAACAACACAAGTGGGAGGATCACCTTCGCTTTGGACCATGCAAACGGGACCGGCACATTTACGAATGACGCGATTTATGAGAATGACGGCGGCTCTTGGGCTCTGAATGGCGCCACAGGTAGTTGCACCTATAATGTCGCCACCAACGGTCGAGTGAGCGGATGCGGCGATGCTATGTACTACTTAACGGCTGCCAACACCGCGGTCAGCGTCAGCGAATACCTGGGTATCTTTGCCGGATATGTGATGCCGCAGACGGTCCCCAGCGGCGGCTTCACCGCCCTGGCGGGCACTTTCTTTGGTGGCACCTCGGAGATGGTCAGCCAAAACGCCGACGCCGAAACCGACTTAATCACCGCGTCCACTTCTGCAACCGCCATCTCCGGTACTTCTGTTTCTGACCAAACCTCGACAACCTATCAACAGGCAGATAACCTGGGAACAATCAGCGGCGCTACGCTCAGCAGCAACGGAACCATTACGGAAACCCAAAATAGCACGTCACAGGTTATTGGCGTCGTGGTGGACACAACTCATTTCCTGACCGTCAGCCACGTCGGCTGCTTTGGCTCGCCTTATTGCTACCCGACGATCTCGGTGTTCGGGCCTTCGACCGCTGATACAGTGGCGCTTACCATTACCAGCCCCACCACCGCACAGTTGGTGGCTGCGAATGGCGGATCCTTTGGGATTACTGTCAATGTGGCGGGCACCACCAATACCGGCGTCACCTGGGCCTTAAACGGACTTCCCAGCGGCTCGGGCTATGGGACCATTAGCGGTTCGTATCCGTCGTTCACCTACACCGCGCCGCCCAGGGTCCCCAGCCCGGCTACGTTCAGCATTACGGCCATTAGCAACGCCGACGTGTCCAAGTCAGCTTCGGTGAGCGTAACGATTTCGGCGGGAGTGGGGACTCAACCCTTGAGCATCACCACTACGTCGTTGCCGAGCAGCACGGGAGGCGCCGCGTACGTCCAGAGCATCCAGACCAGCGGTGGCACACTCCCGATCATCTGGAGCGTGACCAGTGGCTTGCTGCCACCGGGGCTGGGGTTGCAAGGCACACCCAACGGTGTGGGAACGATTACCGGAGTGCCCACGGCCTCAGGGACCTATACCTTCACGGTCACGGCCAGCGACGCTAGCACCCCCACGCAGTACGCCAGTCAGCAGTTCACCATCGTTCTCAATAACGTGCCGTTGCGCATCATCACGACGGCGTTGCCACGCGGCACGCTGGGTCCGGCTTACAGCGCCGCGGTGGCGGTTTCCGGCGGCACGATGCCTTACACCTGGAGCCTCACGGGCGGCGCCCTACCGGGCTGGGCAACCCTGAACACTTCTTCAGGTGCGATTACCGGCACCCCCTCGGCCACAGGGACGTCAAACTTCACGGTGACGGTAACCGATTCGACTTTGCCGACGCACCAGACCCTAAATCAATCGCTGAGCATCACGATCAGTGGACTCCCACCCACATGTTATGGTGCGCCGACCGGCAATGAATCCATGCTGAACGGCCAGTATGCTTTCCTCCTGCAAGGTCCCTATTTGGCCTTCGCGGCCAGTTTCCACGCCGATGGGGCTGGAAATGTCACCGGCGGCGACTTCGATATCAACAATGGGACTGCGACGGATGGCACGATCAATGCCAGTTCCTACACCGTGGGCCTGGATCCCACCAGTTCGGGCAATTTGGGATGCGTTGCGTTGTCTCTCTCCAATGGTTCGACCACCGTATTCCGCTTCAGCCTGGGCGGCTTGAGCTCGGGGGTTTTTTCCAAGGGCCGAATCATCGAGTTCGACGATGTCACGGGTGCCGGAAAACGTGCTTCAGGGGTTCTCCGGCTCCAGGACACGACTTCGTTCTCACTCAGCCACCTTCAGCCTAACTACGCATTTGGAGTGGACGGCTGGGATTCCAAAGGTTACCACTTCGCGAGTGCCGGTTCATTCGCCGTGGACACCAGCGGAGACATCAGCAGTGGCTTCGAGGACATGAATGACGGCTTTACGGCTTCGGGCGAGCTCACGGGCGGCACCGGGAGCATCAACGCCATTTCCACCACAACCGGCCGGGCAACCATGTCACTCACTTTTGGGGGGCAAACTACCCATCAGGCTGCTTACATAGTCAACGCGGACCAGTTTTTCATCCTCGGGACCGACCCGTTGAGCAGCGTCCCAATTTACAGCGGCAGGGCCATTGTGACGGCCAGTTCCTTCAGTCAGTCTTCGCTGTCTGGCAACTACATCATCCACACGACCGCTACATGGCTCTACACCTGCGAGCAATTGTCGGGAGGAGTAACTTATTATGTGCCCTGTACCACCGTTCGCCTTTGGCTAGTGAACGCGAACTCGGGCGCCTTCAGCGGAACCATGTACTTCTACTTCCCCTCACCAGCCGTAATGATACCATCGTCGTTTAGTGGCGAAACTTATGCGGTTGATGCCACGTCGGGGCGGACAACCATCTCCTGTGCTGATTGCGTTGCGCCGGTCTTTTACATCGCCACGCCCACGGCAACCACCGAGCCAATTTCCGCGTTCTCCCTCGGGCCAACCGCCTACGCCGACTTCGGTTTCATGGAATTCCAGCCAAGTGCAACGTACAGTACCAGTGGCATGGCCGGGAACTACTTCTATGGAACGGAGGACCCTGGCGATAGCACGGTCACGAACGAAATTGGCGTGCTGAGCGTATCATCTGGAGGGACCGTTAGTGGCAGTGAGTACGACAGTGGGGACGCCGGTTTGGGAATTACGTTTCCGAGCGCCACTCTATCCATGGGTTCAAACGGCGTTGGCAGTTGGCAATTTCCGATTGGAGAGGGGTGCCAATCTACAAATGTGGCGATCACCAACGGCACAAGGGTCTTCGTCATCTCGCAGAGTGGAGGCTACTGTAACGCTATCCCCCTGTTCCCGCCCGCCGTAGTCACCGTCCTCGAACTCCAGTAGGCGGAGAAACCACCTAATCGGCACAGGGGGAGCGGTCACCCGCTCTCCCCTGCCACACCACTGTACACGCGGGTCCGCCATTCCCGGGCGCAGTTCGGTGGAGATTCGGCGCACCACCCGAATCGACTCATCCACCAGCTTCAGGATCGAGGAAATCCTCTCCGATTGCTGATCCCCTCCTGCTGGCAACTCGCGAGCCAAAGAGCTCAAGTCGATCTTGATGGCGGTCAGAGCCTGCCCCAGTTGGTCATGAATCTCGCGCGCCACCCTCTTCCGTTCCTCTTCCCGGATACTTTGCAGCCGCGCGGCAAGCGCCCGCAACTGGTCGAGGGAACGCTGCCGCTCCTCTTGCGTGCGTTGGCGCTCGGTGATATCCATCAGGAAGCCGATACTGGCCTCGCCATCGGGGAGGACCACCGGCGCCACCACGATTTCCACAGGGAACTCAGAGCCATCTCGACGTTGACCGACCGCTTCATATTGGGAGGGAACGGGCAGGCCAAGGGCACGCTGCCGGGCACGTTCTTCGATCATCGGCCGGCACTCCGGCGCCCACTGTTCGCCCACCGAATGCCCGACAACCTCGTCGACGCTCTGGAAACCATACATTTCTAAATACCTTTGGTTGACATACAAGGTCCGTCCCACGCGGCTGATGCTGATGGCGACGGGGGCCTTTTCCATCACGTTGCGGAACCGCGCTTCGCTGGCTTGTAGCGCCTGCTCCGCCCGCTTCTGTTCGGTGACATCCCTCACCAGCGCGAGGAGATGCGCCTCTCCGGCAATCTCCAGGCAGCTTAATGTAACCTGCGCGTCCACAGGCGTTCCATCCCGCCGCAGATGCTGCCACTCAAATTGCAGGGCCTGTCCTTCCAGGGCGCGCCTTATTCTCTCTCTCGCTGCCTCCTGGGAGTCTGCCCCGTCCGGCTGTTTGGGCGGAGAGAGGGCATAGGGCGTGTTCCCGATAAGTTGTTCGCGCTCGCAGCCAAACAGCTCAAGGGCTTTCTGATTGCAATCCACGAAATGATCGCCCCGCATCAAGAGGATGCCATCCCCGGCTGACTCAAAGAGCACCCTATACCGGCGATCTCTCTCCCTCACTGCTTCCTCTTGTCTCACCCTTTCTTCGGAGTCACGCGCCGCCGCGTGCCGATGCTGGGCCACCAGGAGAGAACCCAACAACAAAAGCGAGAGGGTCCCCACCAGCCCATCCAACACCCTGTGCCGGTAGTACTCCGAGAGGGCTTCATCCCGGTTCACCTCGCGCGCCAGACTATATCCCGGCACGCCGATTCGGCGCGCCACACCGAATATGGGTTGCCCGCGATAGTCGAGGAATTCGCCAAATGCCACGTCGCCCCCCAGGGCCACGCGCGACTCGAAGGATCCCCCATCCAGCGGCCGCCGGAAGAGTGCCGGCACTCCCCGGGCGCTGAGGCGCGGAGAAAAAATAAAGGCCTCACGAGCCTTCTTCCACACAACGAAAGTTTCGCTGGCCCTTTTGGGAACGCTCACCGCGGCGAAGGTGGGAACGATATCCTGCCAGTTTTCCGCCACCATGACCACGGATCCGACCATTCGGCGGGTGGTGGGAGCCGCTGGCGAGGCTTGGCTTTCCGCCATCACGGGAGCGGAAAGGCTGAGCCAAACCTTGTCCTGCTCCATGCCGAACGTATCGACGCGATATTCGCCCGCCCGCAGGACTGCCTGGCAAGCTTCCTGGATGCCTTGCGCCATTTCCGGTCGAGTGCCCGATTGGGCTACGATGCGGCAATCGCGATCGGCAACTGCGCCCCCCAAAAATCCATTGACAGAGGTAAGGTGGGCGATTCTCCGTTCAACCGCTTGCGGGACTTCAGCCAATGCGCTTTTGCTTCCACCCTCCGTGAGCAGCCGGATCGTCGCCGAACTCCCAGCAAGGGCGCTCGTGTCCGTCCGCCGCTCGTTTAGCCATAGGGCGGTAATCCTTACCAAATCATTGGCGGACCCGGACAACTGCACATTCCAGTAGGCGAGAGTGTCGAGGTACCCCCCGCGTAAATCGTGCCAGATGAAACCCACCACGACCGTAGCCAGAATTAAGAAGCTCATCGCGTAGAGCGGAGGGATTTTCCGGAGGGAACCTCGGGCGGCGCGATGGTCCGGGTCGCTTCCGTTACCGACCCAAGCGGCTTTCATTGGCTTTTCTGAAGGCTCCATGTGCACACCGCGCCAGACGAAGGAAAATTGCAGGACTCGCCAACATCCAAAACCGGCTGGGTTCCCCCGTCTGCTGTTACCCTTGCGCCGGCACATCTTCCCGCCTCATGGGCTGAAGCGCGGTAGACGGTAACTGAGCATGAGGAGTTAATGCGGATGGCGATTGCAGCCACAAACATTCCATCGCCCCAATGGAGGGTCTGCTGCCTCATCCGCGACGGTTATTATTATTGTCCTAACCGAACCGCTAATCAATGACTCGTTGCGCGTTCCCCGTCGCCGGGGCCGCGTCCTTCACTTGTAGTGAAGGGCGGGGATGGGCCGGGGGCCCATTGGGTTTTCTGGTCACGCGCCCCACGCCCTTGACCCGCTACCCACTCTGCGCCGAGCCAATAGGCTCGAAAATTGTTCTTGACAAGCTCCGGCCCATAGGCTATAGTGGAGGCAAGTGCTGGCGTCCTCCCGGCGCCGGGCGCCTCTCGAATTTCCCTAACGAGAGGGCAAAATATCGAGAGGCCAGCTTGTTGAGGGTGACTGGAAGTCATCAGTCGTGAGGATCGGCGTGTTCCCCGCAACCGCGCGGGGTATTGCTGGAGACTATGAAAATTGGGCACTCAATATTGTTCGTCCC
>JBEKNU010000068.1:0-28517 GCA_049522495.1 Terriglobia bacterium | reverse complement strand
TTGACGCTGCGAAAAGCCTATGGCTTTCGTACCTTCCGCGCCGCTGAAGTCGCTCTCTACCATACTCTTGGAGCTCTACCTGAACCACAGTCTACCCACAGATTCTGCTGAGGAACCAAAAATATCTATAAAAAATCGATGATGGCTAATCGATGTTATTGAAAACAAATATAGACAAAATGTCTGTTTTTGGGCTTGAAACGATGTTGATGAAAACAAACAAGTTATGGTCGTCCTGAAACGATGTTCCGGAAAACAAAGGACTTAAGGGTTTCAGGCGTCATCTGACCAGTTCGTCAAAAGGCAGGCGATCTGCGTTTCCCCAAACGCGAAGTTGTCCCGCTTCGAAGGGAATTACTCCCCGGCTTTTTAATCGTGAATATTAACAGACGTAGCTACAGTCAGTGATTTTCTGATCGTGGTTACGTGCTCTGCGCGAAGGGTTGCTCCAGTGATGCGCTTTGACCCGTGAACAGTTCGGCGCCGTTTTCCATCACATGCAGGCCGTCTTCCAGGCGGACGCCGAACTCTCCGTGGATGTATATCCCCGGCTCATCGCTGAACGTCATGTTCGGCTCCAGCTTGAGGGAATTACCGCGCACCAGGTACGGCCACTCGTGCCCGTCCATCCCCATGCCGTGGCCAAGGCGATGCTTGAAGTACTTGTAATCGGGGCCGTAGCCTGCGTCGGCGATCACCTTGCGTGCCGCCGCATCCACCGCCTGGGCCTCAACCCCGGGACGGGCGGTTTCCAGCGCTGCCTTCTGCGCCCGATGGACGATGTCGAACACCTGGCGCATCTTGTCGGTGGGCTTGCCGAGCACGAAGGTCCGCGTGATGTCGGAAACATAGCCTTCCACCACGCAACCGTCGTCGATCATTACGATCTCACCCTCGTGGATGGTCTGCGGCTGAATCGATCCGTGCGGCAGCGCCGAGTATTGGCCGACGTTGACGCTGGCCTCGCCGGGAAATCCGAGTTGGGAGTAAGCAGCGTCGATAAACTGCCGGAGTTGGTGCTGCGTCATGCCCGGTTCGAGGGCCCGCCATGCCGCCTCGTACGCGGTGATGGTCACTTGCGTCGCGAGCTGCATCAACGCGATTTCGTGGTCCGACTTGCGCATCCGGCATCCGGCGGTTACCGGCGTGCCGCTCACAATGTTCATGGCCGGCGCCGCCTTGCCGACGCCGTCGCTGAACGCAAAGTGGACCGTCTCTTCCATCCCCAGGCGGCCGGTGGAAAGGCCCCGATCCCTTAACCCCTCGGCGATCCGGATATAAGGACTCTCATCCTCCTCCCAGGTGCGGACGTCGCCGCTTCCCGCGAATGGGCTGAGCGCGATTTGCTCCTCGGCTCGGTCGCGCTCGAAGGCGGGGCACACGAAGAAAGGCTCGCCCTTCGCGGGCAGAATCAAGGCGAATAGCCGCTCGCCACCTCCCCAGCGGAGGTTGCTAAAATAGACCAGCGACGTGCCGCCCATCAGCATCAGCGCGTCAATCCGGCGCTCGGTCATCAAACGGCGAGCCTGCTCGATCCGCGTCCGGCGCTCGTCGGTGGAGATCGGCTTCGCCTGGTCTTTCATCGATTTCAGTGCGGCAATGGAAGGCGGTAACAAGACAGGAGAATTCGATGCCCCAGCTCCCTGCCCCACGAGCGTGCCCGGCGTCAGGACGGAAGCGAAGCCGGGGGTAAGAGCAAGTCCGGCGCCGGCGTTGCGTAAGAAATTTCGTCGAGAAGACATCTCGCCCTTGATCTGGCTGGTGATGGGGTATGCGAACGCGAGGCCGCTGCGTCGTTTGTATTCCAAGGGGAAGATTAGAAGGGATAGAATCGAGTTGTCAAGCGCCACCTGGGTTCCAAACGTGAATCGCCGACGGGGTCTTCGATGCTCCAGTAACACACTCTTAGCCCACCACCCTAGGAGGGCGATGGCGTGAAAGATTCCGGCGCTCCTCGACGCCATGGCGGGCCTCTTCAGCAGGTTGACCCACTACCCAAGCATGGAACCGGACAGGGTGGCCGAAATCCACCAGGCTGGTGGTAAATGGCCAGACTGGAGGGCCGGAAGCAACCTTGTATATCGTTGAAAGCGTCTTATTTTCAGCAGGCTACACGCATGCAGCGGTTTGGCAAGACGTTTGCCTCTACCCTCGGCGGTGATCAAAGGGGAGCAGCTATGTTGACCAATCAGATTAAGCCGTTTCGAAGAGTCATGATTTATGGTGCGTTGAGTTTATTCGCCGTGTCGATGGTGGCGTTTGCGCAAGATGAACCCTCAAACGCCCCGCAGAACCCCCAGCCCACCACGACGCAAAACCAACCAACCACGACAACGACACAGAACCCACAACCCACGGATCCGGCGCAGAATCCACCGCCCGCGACTCCGGGGTGGCATCGATTCTCTCCCCCACCCCCGCAAGCAGCGCCAACGCAAACGCCTGCGCCGCAAGCTGATCCGGCGCCGCGCGCCGTACCGGGGCAGATCACGATTCCAGCGGGCGCTTTCGTAACCGTGCGGGTCGACCAGTTTCTATCTTCTGACAGGAACAAAGCCGGCGATGGTTTTGCCGCAACCCTTGCGCGACCCCTAGTGGCGGACGGATTTGTGGTTTCGCGGCGTGGAGAAACCCTGGGCGGGAAGGTGGTCGACGCCAAGAAGGCAGGACGCGTAAAGGGCGTTTCCCAGTTGCAAATCACGCTGAACACCTTGACGCTGGCGGATGGCCAACAGCTTCCCATCCAGACGGAGTTGACGAGCATCACCGGCCCCACTTCCAACGGGCGTGACGCGGGCGCGGTCCTGACGACTACCGGCACGGGCGCGGCGATCGGCGCAGCAGCGGATTGGGGAAGGGGCGCGGCGATTGGCGCCGGAGCCGGATTGGTTGCTGGCGTGGTGGGGGTGCTGGTAACGCGCGGGCGTCCCACGATCATCTACCCCGAGTCGCAGTTGACCTTCCGCCTCGCCAAACCCGTTACCCTCTCGACCGAGAAGGCGCCCCAGGCCTTTGTTGATGCCAGCGCTCTCGATACTCAACGCGCCGCAACTCAGGGCCCCCCGCAGGGCCCCCGCCCCGGTTACCAGGGCTGTGCCGGACCAGGATGCGCGCCGTATCCGCCACCCTACTATTATGGCCCCTATTACCCCTACTACCCCTATTGGGGACCGAGCTTCGGGTTCTTTTACGGGGGCGGATTCTATGGCCGCGGGTTCTATGGCCGTGGCTGGGGATATCGCCGCTAAAGTGTGTCCCTTGCTGACCTGTCAGTATTCAATCCTACGCAGAACCGCCGGCCCTCCCCCAAAAGGGAATCAGGCCGGCGGATTTTTTTGTCTTCAGCCCTCAGTTCTCAGTAAGCTCCACCCCAGCACGGAACTCATTCAATGGGCAGGGGGTGAAAGCAAACGATCGCGGCGGACGCAGGCATCCGCCGGCGCCCTCACAGCGCATCGTGGCAGGCAGTGAGCGCCAGGGGTGTTTCGGCCCGCGCAGGGGACGTGCTAAACGGCAGCGCCATTTGCGGATGACGCGCTGCGGGAGGCACTTCCCCGCGATTGCCCTCCAGGCCGTAGCGTGACCGCAATTCCGCCAGCAGCTTGGCTATTTTCTCCGGATATTCACCGCGCAAGTATGCCGAGCGCGCGTAAAGTTTCCTGTAGCGTTTGACCAGATGGGGAAATTCCCTTTCCAGGAACGGCATGAACTGCTTCATTGCGGAAGGCATTAGGAACAGGATGTTTCCGTAAAGGAAACTTGCGCCGGCTCGCGCCGCTTGCGCAGCCAGCTCTTCCAACATGCGCGGCGCATCATTCAGCCCCGGCAGGACAGGCATGGCATTCACGCCCACGCGTATTCCGGCCTGGGCCAGCTTGCGCACGGCATCCAGACGCTGGGCGGGAGCGGGGGCTTTGGGCTCCATGAGGCGCGCCAAGCGGTCGTCGAGAGTGGTAACGGTCATGTGTATGCTGAAGCGATGCCGGGCCGCGAGGGACTGAAGCAAGTCCACGTCGCGAAGGATCAGGACCGATTTGGTGGTGATGGAAAGGTCCAGCCCCCGGAACTCCGCGAAGACTTCCAACAGGCGGCGGGTGATGGCAAATTGCCGCTCGGCAGGCTGGTAGGGATCCGTCGCCGTACCCAAGGCGATGGGCAGTCCTTTGTCGCGCCCCTGGCGAAGCTCCGCCCGCAGGCGTTCCGGCGCGTCGACCTTGGCGTAAATCTTCCGCTCGAAGTCACGGCTGTCCCACATCTCCATGAACTCGTGCGTGTAGCGGGCATAGCAGTAATGGCAGCCGAACTCGCAGCCGCGATAAGGGTTGATCGTCCAAGCGAAAGGCATTCGCCCGCTGGACTCACGGTTCAGCGTGGAGCGAGCCTCTAGACGGTAGTACTCCACCTCCGCCCGCTCGCGCACCAAAGGGCTTTGGGCAGCCAAGCGCGCGATGCCCACCAGCGGCGTTTTGTCGACCGGCCCTCGCAGTGAAGCGCAACCCATACGGAACCCCCTGTGTTCAGGCGTTAAGAGATTTTCGCTTTTTGTTCGCCTTTTGTCAAGAGGGAGAATTTTGAGGATTTTGAGGCAAGGACTGCTTCACGACTTACGCCAAGCGTATGGTCCTCAGTAAAAACAAAGGGGCACAACGCTCAACTTGGTCGAGCGCCGCGCCCCTCTTGGGTTTTCACTACGGAATCTTACCTTGTTACCGGATCTCCAACTCTTCGCCTACCTGCACTTATCGCAACCTTCTGCCTCCCTCAATTGCTCAATCGCACGGTGGGTCGCCTCCATAGCTTCCCGTTTATGTCCGCAAAAATCATGCCGAGCTTCTTCCAGATCGTGCCGGGCAGATTCGAGGGCACGGATTGCTTCATGGATTGCCGGGCAACGGTGTTGCGGTATCGGAACAGCCATTGCCGCCGGTGCGGGCGCAGCCACACCTACTGTCGTACCAACGGACTGCGACTTCAAGCCGCCAACTAGCATTCCCAACCCGAAGATGGCGAGCATCATGACGACGGACAGTATGGTCCGCTTCATAATTCCTCCTCAATCAAGAGTTTTGACTACCTAGTGACTACGTGGGTCGAATTCTAAGGGATTAACAACTTTTTAGCAAGGGGAGGGCGCTTCTCGAGAAAGAATTTTGAGGCAGGGCCTGCTTCACGTGTTGCGCCCGATGGTTGGTCTGCGCAAGAAATATAGGGGCACAATGCCCAATTTGGGTGAGCGCTGTGCCCCTTTGAAGTTTACGCCAATCAATTGCGACTCTCTGACCGTTCCTCTACTTCGTACTTACCTGCACTTAGCGCAACCTTCGGCCGCCCTCAGTTGCTCGATTGCTTCGTGCACTGTGCGCATCGCTTCCACCTTATGGCCGCAAAAATCGTGGGCGCCTTCCCTCAATTCCTGCTCTGCTGACCGGAGGCCTTCAATTGCTCCATGAATGTTCGGACAACGAGCCGGTACCGGGACAGCCATGGGGACTGGGGCTGGGGCGGCGATGGCTGCCGACGAGTTAAAGGTTTGCCCCTTTGGAGTCCCTAGCAGAATTGCCAAGACCAAGGCGGCAAGCACGACGGACAACGTGATAATCGTTCTCTTCATTTTTCCTCCCAAGTTGAAAGTTTGTACTGCCCAAAGAATTGTGGGGACATATCTTAATCAGATGCAGTCCCTTTCGCAAGTCAAAACATAAGAAAATATAGTTGCGAGGCTGGCCTTGCGGCATCCCCCAGGGTTTAGGCCCGGCGGCTTCCCTGCAAGCCCTACGGAGGATTGCCAATGCTGCTAGAATACTCATGACTTATCAACACTCAGGAGGCGAGCATGAAGGTCGCAGCGGTCCAGATGGACGTTAAGATTTTAGCCAAGGAGCACAACTTCGATCAAATCCTGAGGCGCCTGGAGCAGGCGGCGAGCGCGGGCGCGAAGCTAGTGGTCTTCCCCGAGTGTGCGCTGAGCGGTTACTGTTTTGTCAGCCGCGAGGAAGCTGCGCCTGTGGCTGAGGAAGTCCCCGGCCCCTCGACCGAAAGGATTCTGGAGGCCGCGCGGGCACTCGATTGCACGGTGGTGGTGGGATTACTGGAACGCGCCGGCGACCAGATTTTCAACGCCGCCGCAGTGGTCACGCCGCAAGGCATTCTGGGAACGTATCGCAAGCTGCACCTTCCCTGCCTGGGCATTGACTGGTACGCGGCGCTGGGCGACAATCCTTTCCCTGTCTTCGCGACGCCGCACGCCAAGATCGGGATCAGCATTTGTTACGATTGCAGCTTTCCCGAAAGCGGCCGCGTGCTCAAGTTGAAAGGAGCACAGATCCTGGCCATTCCCACCAACTGGCCGCTCGGCTCCGACACCTGGCAGCACACGCCGCCGGTGCGCGCCACAGAGAATCACATGTACGTTATCGCTTGCGACCGCGTGGGCGAAGAGCGGGGGTTCCGCTTTGCCGGCCATTCGCAAATTGTGGATTGCAACGGCACAAAACTGGCAGAAGCCGGCGAGACGGAGGAAACCATCCTTTACGGCGAAATCGAGCCCGCCTCCGCCGACCGCAACCGCGTAATTCGGCAGCCGGGCAAGTGGGAATTCGACCGCATCGCCGCCCGCCGTCCAGAAATGTACGCTCAGCTTACCGACCCGGCGACCCGGCTTTAGCCGCACGGCCCCTTCCGCGCCAGGGGACCGGAGTATACTCTCAATTGGAAGGGGGGGTAGCCCCATCCTTCCCATCCTTCCGAACCCGCGGCGCGAAATCCGGAATGGGCCAATTGAGGAGCACTGCCTTTGAGCAAACCGGCGTTTGCGACGCGTGAGAGCAAGCGATCCCCAGTTGTCATTCTGGGGGGTGGGATGACGGGATTGGCTGCGGGCTGGGCCTCCGGCCTGCCGGTTTACGAGGCGGAGGAGGCTCCGGGGGGAATCTGCTCGTCTTATTACATTCGTCCCGGCACTCAAGAGCGGCTCTCTCAGCCCCCTCCGGATGATGAAGCATACCGGTTTGAAATAGGCGGGGGGCATTGGATTTTCGGCGGCGATCCCGCCGTCCTCCGGCTTATTCGCAAGCTGGCGCCGGCACAGCTCTACCAACGGAAGTCCTCGGTTTTTTTCCCCGAGCAGAACCTTTATGTACCCTATCCGCTGCAAAACCACCTGGGGTATTTCAACAAAGAGCTGCGCAGCAAGGCGCTGGTGGAAATCCTGACCACCCCCAAAGGCCGATTTCGAACGATGGCCGATTGGATGGTCCAGAGTTTTGGCGCGACCCTGACGGAGACATTCTTCGGACCCTTCCACGAATATTACACCGCCGGGCTGTGGAAAAGGATTGCCCCGCAGGATCCTTACAAATCACCCATCGATGCTGCCCTGGTGATCCGCGGCGCCTCGGAGGCGACGCCCCCCATCGGCTACAACACCTCCTTCCTCTACCCGCGAGAGGGGCTGAACGCTTTGGCACAAGGGATGGCGCAAGGCTGCGACGTGCGCTATGGGAAGCGCGTGGCGCAGATTGACCTTCCCAGCAAGACGGTGTTTTTCCAGGGCGGGAGCTCGGTGGAGTACAAATCCCTGCTGTCGACCCTCCCCCTCAACAAGATGATGGAAATGACAGGGCTTGGGCTGGAGGAAGTACCCGACCCCCACACTGCGGTGCTGGTTCTAAATATTGGCGGTATGCGTGGAGAGCGGTGTCCGGCCGACCACTGGCTCTATCTGCCGGGCAGCCGCGCGGGTTTCCATCGGGTGGGGTTTTACAGCAATGTGGATGTCAGCTTTTTGCCCCACTCAGCTCGGGCGTCCCACCAGCGGGTCAGTATCTATGTGGAAAGAGCTTACCTGGGAGGGCAGAAGCCCGCGCCGGAGGAAATCCGGGAATACTCCCAGGCTACGGTGCGAGAGCTGCAACAATGGGGATTCCTGGGAGAGGCGGAGGTGGTCGATCCCACCTGGATTGACGTTGCCTACACTTGGTCCTGGCCCGGATCCAAGTGGCGTGCGGCAGCATTGAAGGCGCTCGAGGGGCAAGACATCCAGATGGTAGGAAGATACGCCCGCTGGACATTCCAAGGCATCGCCGACTCCCTCCGCGACGGCCTTTATGTACGAGCGGCAAACCGTCTGCGGTAGTGGGAAGCCGGGCCGGTGGGAATTCGCCTGCGTCCCCGCCCGTCGATGAGAAATGTACTCTCTGCTTACCGAGGCGTCGAGCCGGAGGTAGCCACCACGACCCTTCCCGCGCAAGGGGGTCCTGCGTATACTGTCAAAATGCCGAATCGCTTCTTCCTGTGGCTGAGCGAATATCCTAGTCCAGTCGAGATTGTTCCGAAAGATTGCCTGCCGCAACTCCCCATTACCGATTACCGGTACTTTGTGCGCATTATGCAGTATCTTGATGAACTGCTGCCCGATGAGGGTCTGACCTTTGTCTTGACCTGGCACGTGGACGATTTCCATGAAGTCATGGAGGATGCGGTGATCCTCCAACATGGCGACGAACAGTATCAGATTCCCTGGTATCACGGGCGAGTCAGGGCCATGTTCAAGGTCTCAGGGCTTCGGCCCAATCCGGTCCGAGAGACGCTGCGGCTGCCCCCCTCGATCGCGTGGCGTTGCCTGCTGCGCGATGCCCGGAACAGCCTGACCCGATTCCGGCGCATGCTGAAGTACGGACGGCCTGGGAAAATTTCGACTCCCATGTACGAGCTTCCGCTCGGATACTTTGCGCTTCTTGACTTCGATCCCCCACCCATCGAGCAGCGGACGGTGGATGTCTTTTTCGCAGGAGTCTTGGCAGGACGCGGATGGTCCGTCCGGGCCTCAGTCGCGGCGCGCCAACAGATGGGAGCGGCGTTGGCAGCGGCAAAAAAAGCCCTGCCAGAATACCGGGTTGAAGCCCTGTGGCGACCCCGCAAATACGACCAGGGGTTGGGGCCTGTGGCTTATACGCAAGCTCTGGCCAACGCCAAAATCGCGCTGGCTCCTCGTGGCAATATCGAAGAAACTTACCGGCTGCTCGAGGCCGCCAAGCTCGGCTGCGTCATGGTCAGCGAACCCCTTCCCTCCCGATGGTATTTCCAAAACTGCCCGGCGATTATCGTTCGGAAGTGGTCCGAGCTGCCGGGGGTCTTGAGGAGTTTGTTGGATGATCCCCCGAAGCTTAAGGAACTCTCCCGGCGCGGGCTCGCGTGGTGGGATTCGACTATTTCTGAGAAGGCGATAGCAGAATTCATAATCCAACGTGTGCCCCAGACGAGCCACCTCCGGCAGCGAGTGTGAAATCTGAAACGATGCCGGTAGCTGAGGCGAGCGCCTCCGTTCTCGGATTCGAGGCGACCAAGGCGTTGCCCTCCCACCCACGCGCCCTTCGCCAGCGACCAGTCAAAATATCTTCGTGTCTCCCAGGCGACATCTTGAGCTTGTGTTCTCGCAGCTTCAGTTGGGTTTAAAGGCGTAAGCGTGAAGATCGCCTCCGCGCGGATGAATCTGTATTTCGCAGAAACCCATGGACCGTAAGAGTGCCAGCACGTCTTCCGGTCTTAAGGTCTGGGGGAGAAACCCAGGGTGGATTTCACAACAGAGCAGCTTGCAGGAGGGTTGAGACAACGTACGATTCAACCCCTGCAATACGGAATACTCGTGTCCTTCCACATCGATCTTCAAAGCCCGAGGTTGAGGCAAACCATGGCTTTCGATAAAACGATCACCGTGGACGACCTTTATGTGCTCCATGTGACCAAGGGCGCTTCCGCGGTCACTGGCGTCAACAATGCGCCCTGCCCCAGCCACATCCGCAATCTGGAGCGTGGCATTACCTTCCCGGTCACTCAGTGCCAGCCGAAACGGCTGCACGTTGCCCAAGTTATTCAGCTTCAAATTCTCGCGTAATCGCCCGTACGAGTCGAGTTCCGGCTCGAAGGAAACGACATGTCCCTCTTCCCCGACCACTTGGGCCAGAAAAACCGTATACAAGCCCGTCGCGGCGCCAATGTCGTAACAGCAATCTCCGGCGGTCAGTTTCCCCATCAAAAACTCGAGCATCCCGCGCTCTCCACCCAGGGAGTCCAGAGCCTGTACGGTAGTTTCTGAATAGATGTGAAATTGCGCCAGGCGGCCGCCCACGGAGATCTGGTGCATACCTCCCTTAGGAGCGAAGCAATACCGATAAACTCCTCGCAGGAGCCCGCGAATCCTCAATCCATCCGTTACTCTTACCACAAGGGGCTGGCGGGCAATCCTCTTCAAGAAATTGCGCATGTCTATTTCCCGATTCTTCGAGACCTGAGAAGCCCAGGGGGAAACAAAGGGGGACCGAAGATTCATTGAGCCATTAGCTTCTCTCCAAACCTGCCCTCTCAGGAGGGGGGCGCTTCCAGCGGCAATTCCAAAACTCTGGCTTTACGCCTTGCCAACCGGACTTGCCAAGCCCGTTCTTGGGCTGCCCTCACAGAGATTCTTCGCATGTGCTGGTGCAACGCCATGACATAGGCAACAATCGGAGCGCTCAGCAGCCAGGCGGCCGAAAAATAGGCAAAAGTCGATTCCGTAAAGGAAGAAATGGTCACAAAGAGAAAAACCGCGGGAATCTCGGGGGGAATCAAAGACCTGTCGGCTGGCTGGTGTAAGAAAAAGTACTTAATCATATAGGCCCACACGATCGCTAATCCAATAATGATCGCCCCCCCCCCCAAGAAACCTGCCTGAAAGAAGACGTGCAGGAAGGCATTGTGCATGTGCTGCCCCCCCAGAAAGTACCGGTCGGCCTGGAAGCCGAAACCCACCCACGGGGAGTCCGCCATATAATGCATCCCCTCTTCCCAAGTTGTTGTGCGTCCTGTCATGGTTGGGTCGATATGGCCCGTTCGGGTGATATAAAGATAGAATCCGGAGAAGAACCCCCGCAAACCCAGTAGAATAGCGGCAGCGGTGCCGATCAGGAAGTTAACCGTACGCTTGGCTCTTTCGATGCCCAAGATCACGGCCACACTGCCGACAAATGCCAAGGTTTCCGTACGGCCATTGGCAATGACCAAAGCGGAGAGCGAAGCAGTGAACAATATCCCCCAGATGATCCGAACGACCAGGTTGCCCTTCCTCATAAGCCCCGGGAGCGCCACCAGTGCGGAGATGCCCGCATACCGGGCAAATCCGGTGTTGCGAGTCGAAGCCATCCCCAGGATCTCTCCCCCCGCGCCATACGCGCGCACGCCGACGGGGTTGGTTTCAGTCTCAGCAATGGCCTGCGAACCCAGGAAGGGGATGGCGCCCAGCAGGCTGAGCGTAAGAATGATGCCCACATTCCAGGTGAGGTTCAACACTCGTCGAATGTCGGGGAGGGGATTTTCAACAGGAACAATCGCCAGCAGAACTAAAACAATCGCCAGATAGTTAACTCCATAATACACCGCATCAATAGGGTTGGGAGACAAGGCTGCCGAAGAAATCAATCCTACGACTGTGTAAAGCAACATCAACCCCAAAGGACCCACGATCCAGGAAGACACCCGGTTTGATCGTGCAAAAATAATCAAGAAAGCAATCCAAGCTGCCAGCGTCGGGAAAAAGGCTCTTACGCCGTGGATGAAATACGTGGGTTTGATAGAGAAATTGGGATGCAACATATACGCGTAGCTGGTGTTATAGCCTAACCAGAGGAGGACCCACAATCCCATCCCCAACAGGGCATTCACGTTACTCCCCCGTCGAGGCTTCGCAAATTGCTCTCGCGGGATGGGCCTGCCCTTACCCGGTTTCATTCGCACAGGTTGTGCCACGTCAATGCTCATCTAAGCCTCTGGGGAAGGTGCTCCCAAGACTTCCTTGTAAATCTGCAAGAGCCGTTCACCTAACTGATCCCAGCTATAGACTCGTTCCGCACGCGTACGGGCCGCTTGACCCATTTTCACGCGGAGTTCAATATTTTGATAGAGCCTTTCCAGCGCCTGGGCCATGAGCTCAATAGCCTCATCGGGAGAGTGGGCCGGAACCTTAATACCGCATTCCTCGGTGACGTGCAAGCCGGGGCCGCCAAGGTCCATACAGATGACGGGTTTGGCAGCCGCCATCGCCTCCACCACCACCAATCCGCCCCCGTCACGCAGGCTGGCGAAGAGAAAGACGTCACAGGAACGCATACTGGCCAGCAGACGTTCACGCGGCATCCAGGGTTCAATGCGCGCCTGCTTCTCGATACCCAAATCGTGGATCAAGCTTTCCAGGCGGTTCAGCTCCGGACCCTTACCGATGATTGTAAACCCTGTCTCCGGGTGCCTCTCCGCAAAAATCGCGAAGGCGCGCAAGGCCAGGTCGAATCCCTTGAGCGGAACCAAACGGCCTGCGGACAGTACGGCAAACCTCTCATTTCGCGCCGGCTGCTGTGGGGGGGCAAGTTCATGCCGAGAAACGCCATTTACAGAGAGCAGTTGCACTTTATGGCGCCACCGGGCCGGGACGCCCTCCACAGCCTCGCGGTTGCATGCCAGGATGACGCGCGCGCGCTGCTGACTCAATATAAAAAAAGGATCGTGTCGATATACCCACTGCCCAAATGAACGCCGAAATTCCGCCAAGCGGCTCCCCCAGCGAAAACCCTTAAGGAACCGTTTGGGAATGCGGTGAGCGCCCCCGCCGGGGCCGCGCACGTAGGTCACGGGCAGCAAGGCTCCGATGATGCTGGCCATCCAGTCATTTTCATAGGTGAGATGGTGATAGAGGTCGAATCGCACCGTGCAGTGAAGCCTGCGGGCGACAAAATAGGCTTTCCATTGCCAGAGATAGGCATACATCTGAACCCACACTTGACGCCTGATCATTACGTGCAACCAGCGCGGCAGACCTACGTAAACGAATTGCACGTTCGGAAGGGGCTTCTCCTTGAGCGCCGCCTCAATCGCCGTGCGGTTCTGGGCGGCGGTGAGTACCCACAACCGATGCACGCGCCCCAGGCAGTTCACCAGGTTCCAGGCCATCAGATCACCACCGCCGGGAACCACTGCCTCCGGACTCACCAAGCATGCGTAGGCGCCGATCAGAAGCCGATGATTCATATCCACGTCAGGGAATGGCCGACTCGCTTTTCCGCGCCAGTGGTCCTTGCTCCCGGCTTTCGCTCAGCGGGTCGTGAGATCATCTTTGTATGCGATGAAGAAAAAATTCTCGTCTCTCTCTCGCCCCAGCCTGTCAATGCGTGCAAATCCCAGGGATTTCAGGAGCTCCAGAATACTCTCCGCGCGCACACTGGCGGGCAACAAATGAGGGTGAATCTCACAACACACCAGCTTACAGGAAGGTTGCGCCAGGGTATGACGAAGCCCCTGAATGACCGCCCATTCGTGCCCTTCGACATCGATCTTCACGGCACGGGGCAGAGGGAGTTTCTCTTCCGCGACCAAACTATCTCCCTTCTCGACCTCCACTGTCTCGCAGGTTACTTGGCCCGTCCCTCCGCTCTGGGGAGGCGACATCAATCTGGGGCAGGTAACGCCATCTCTCACAAAGAGCTTTCCCTCGCCCGGTTCTTCGCCAAGCGCTTTTTGAACGCATCGGACACCGGTCAAACCGTTCAGGTTTAGGTTATCTAGAAGGTGCAGGTAGCTTTGCTTTTCGGGTTCAAAAGCAATGACTTTGCCACGCTCACCCACAACCTTGGCAAGCAGAACACTATAAAGACCAATATTTGCCCCGATGTCAAAGACCACATCCCCAGCCTTGAGGAAATTGATCATCAGGTCCAGCACGGCGCGCTCCCCGATCTCCACTGCCTCGAGAATCCGCAACTCCCGATAGTTGCGAACATAAAACCGGCTGGATATGCCCCCCATCTCGACGGGCAAGACTCCCCCGGCGGGGCGCGCCCAGTGGTAATACCAACGCCTGAGAACCTTGCGAAGACCTAGCATCCCCGCCAAATGGCTGACTTCACCACGGTAGGAGAGTCGTTTCAGAGGATGCAAGCTCCACCCCTTCGAGACCAACCAAGGATTGCGATAAGCAGCCGTTCGAATTCGTCAGGGAACTTCACCCACCGCGGCCATTTCGAGCCATATCCGACGGTAATCAATGGCCCTCTCGCGGCCCACCGAGCCTTCTTTCAGTAGCAAGCAAAGGGAATTTACAAGGTAAAGCCGCAGCAGCCCCTTGTCCGTGGGCACGTCACCTGAACCATGCTGGACCCAGTTCATCGCGAGCTTCGGCTTTTGCCGGATCACGGCCGTCACCGCGTGGAAGTTCAAAACATCCCAAAGGATGGGCTGATCGAATTCTGCCAATTCCCAATCGACAACAAATAACTCGCCGTCCGATTGGATAAACGTGTTCCCCGCGGCAAAATCCCCATGCATCAATCCGCAACGCACCGTGACGCCGTCAAGCCACTGGCCTGCCTGCTGGAGGGCACGATCCCCTAAACGTCGTTGCGCGGGGGTGAGCAAGGGGGCGGCCTGCTGCCACCTCCTGCCGACCTCATCGACAAGAACTGGGCCGGGTTTCAGCGCCGGACGCACATCCCACAGGCGCCGCAAGAATCGTTCATGAGCTCGGGTAAACCTCGTGGCCCCAGGCTTGCCTGACCCCGCGGACTGAAACAGAACGCAGCCATCTTGCCACTCTTGGGAGTGCAAGACTTCGGGAATGTGACCGCGGAGTGCCGCACACCCTCCGAGTCTTTGAAGGACCGCGGCCTCATGCTGGAGACGGTCTCCCGCCGCCTCTGCAAGTGGCAGCTTTAAGTAGCACAGGATTTTCCCGCCGGGGGACATTACCTGCACGGTGAGTTTACGGTATAGCCCCGGCCTCCCAACCAAGATGGCAAAGACGGGCTTCGTCTCACCAGTGACCCCTCTGACCACACTCTCCAGAGGGCGCAATTGATCTCGCCCCACCAAAATGCTCTCCCAGGCCCAACCTTTCCAACCCGTTTTGACCAGGCTTACCAGCAGGGCTCGCGGAACCCGCCAGCGCCACGCTCGCGGCTGGACCATCGAAAGACCGTTGAGGGCCCAACGGGCATCTCCGAGGGGGAGCAGACAACGCGGTTGCTTGTAGGAGGGAATAACCGCGAAGCCTTGGGCATGGGAATGATCCGTCACTTCCGGGGTCCCGGGTTCAATTCCCTTGCAGAGTTGGCGCAGTGCCAGCTTGACGAGATCCTCGCCGGGGCCAAATGCTGTAGCGTCCCTGTAACCAGGTTCGCCGCGGACCTCGGGCCTGGTGTAAAGGGGCAAGTCTGGCCTCTCGCGCAGAGGCTCCTCGGCGGCCTTCCGCGCCACAATGTGAAACGTCTTGTCCCAGCGTGGGAATTGCTGGATCTGCTTGAAACCCAAGGAGTCCACCAAACTCAACACCGCCTCGGGCGTTACCCCAGGCGGCAACATGGAGGGATGGATTTCGCAGCAGAGCATTTCGCAAACCGGCTCGGAGAGAGTGTGGCGGAGTCCCTGGATCACCGCGTGCTCATAGCCTTCGACATCGATCTTGACAGCGCGGGGGGTGGGCAACTTCTCGGTCGCCACCAGTTCGTCCCCCTGCGCAATTTCCACAACTTCCTCCCCATTGCCTCCGCCCTGTTGGTGCACAAGGCTGCCTCCGCCAATCACCGAGCCTGTAAACAGAGAGGCTTGGCCAGTCCGTTCACCGAGCGCTTTGCGAAAGCACCGGACATTCTTCCGTTCGTTCAGTTTGAGGTTTTCCATCAGATGCTCGTACGTGCGGGCTTCCGGCTCGAAAGCAATGACCTGCCCTGCGTCCCCAACCTTCTTCGAGAGCAGTACCGTATAGAGGCCGACGTTGGCTCCGATGTCAAACACCACATCGACGGGTTTCAAGAACGACATCACCTGGGTGACCACTTGCTGTTCACCCCCCGCGCCGCCCGCCGACTCGATGATGCGGAGTTCTGCGGGAGTGCGCACGAAAAAGCGGCCCTCCATGCCGGCCAGTTCGACAGGGAGAATTCCGTCCTTGGGGCGAGCCCACCAGAAGTACAACTTCCGCAGGATTGATCGTAGCCCTAGCCATCTTGCCAAGAGGATAGGTTCCGTTCGGTAGGTTAACCGCCTGAGGAAATTCATTCTGACCAACTCCGCTCCACTCACCGTGCAGGGAGGAATATCTTCCGCATTATCCCACGGGTTCGAGCCCGCGTGTAAAGGTTGAGAGAACAGCTAAAAAATTAACCATAGCTCACCCCCCGGCGCGCCGCACCAGGCACGCGCGGAGGATTAATGCTCATGCGCCAGTTTCAGGAGTTTCGGTTCAAGGCCACCCACGATTTTCGTCCAGGCGTATTGCTGCTCCACAAGGAATCGCGCGCGCGTTCCGATCCCGCGCCGGCGGGTCACACTGCGAAGCAACCCGACAACGCGGGCGGTGAAGGCGTCGGGCGTGTCGGCCACCAAGAGATGTTCGCCGTCCCGCACCTCGATGCCCTGGCAGCCAATGGTGGTGGAGACCACAGGGACGCCACTCGCCATGGCTTCGAGCACCTTAAGCTTCGTCCCCTCTCCGTAACGATACGGTGCGACGGAGACAGCGGCGCGGGCATAGTAAGGCCTCACATCCTCCACAGTGCCGGTCACGTGAACCCCCGGGAACTCCCCAAGTTGCCTGACCTCCGGCGGCGGATTGCTCCCCACAATCCAAAACTGCGCGTCGGGAATCGCTTCCCGGACGCGCGGAAGGATCTGCCGTACGAACCAGATCGCGGCTTCACAGTTCCGGTAAACGCCAAACCCCGCACAAAGAACAAGGGAATGGTCTCCTTCACTTTCCTGCGCGGCAGGGGTAAAAAAAACCGTGTCCACCCCGTTGGGAACTATCCACAACTTCACGTGTCGAGGTAGAAAAGTTCGTGCGAAACTCGCTTCGCGCTCGGACGCCGACAACATGGCCACGATGCGCGAGGAGACGGCCTTCTGAAACCAACCCATCTTGACGAGATTCAGCAAGGCGAAGGCCCGTTTGGCGATCCCCCCCTGACGCAGGTACTGGCGCCACAACAACCCTTCCGATTCATGCTCGTCCAAAACTACCGGGGTATTGCGCGCCAAGTCCGCCGGGATAAGATGCGCCATGAAAGCGAAGTTTGCCAGGATCAGGTCGAAGTGATTCGCCTCCAGTACCTCTCGGATACTCTCCTGAATCGTCCGTCCGCCAAATTTCGCCGCCGTATACGGCAGTGGCGAGAGTACGGAAGCCAGGGCCGCAAGAACCGGCCGAGTTTGCCGCGCGCTAGCGGGGGGCCGGTAGAAACGCACCTCTCGACAGAGGATCTTGACGGGATGATCGTCCGCCAGGGGCGGACCCTCATAACCTGCCAGCAGGACAATCTCGTGCCCGCGCCCCGCGAGCTCGCGGAGGATGCCGTAGATGCGAACCACGTTGCCGCCATAAAGGGGCCAGGGAAGATGCGGGGAAAGGGCCAGGATGCGCATTCTTTCTCCTTGTCACACGGGCAGCCGCCGCTCGTTGCCCTAGAAATACGCCGGGCAGGCAGTGATCCCGTAGAGCCCTACAGCAAACCATAGCGCAGGAGACACCAGAGAGCGCGGATTCCATCCTTCCACGTTACTTTCTTCCCTTCCGCGTAAGTGCGCCCGTAATAGGAGATGGGCGCCTCGTAAACCCGCCACCCACCGCGCGCAATCTTGATGGTGATCTCCTGCTCAAACCCAAAGCGGTCCTCGCGCAGCTCAATCGCCTGGAGAACCTCTCGTCGAAAGGCCTTGTAACCTGTCCAAACGTCGGAAAGATTCATGTTCGTGACCATGTCCGAAAGCGTGGTCAAGAACTTATTGCCGACATAATGCCAGAACAACAAGACCCGGTGGGGTCCCCCGAGAAAACGCGAACCATAGACGACGTCGGCCCTCCCCATCTCAATCGGAGCTATTAGTTGGGTGTAATCAGCCGGATCGTATTCCAGGTCGGCATCCTGAATGATGACGATGTCACTGCGCGCCTCCTGGAATCCCCGCCGCAGCGCCGCCCCTTTTCCCCGGTTATTGTCCTGGAAGACCACTCGGATGTTGTCCGCACGGAGATCGCTCCCGGTGCGCGGGAGTTTCATCGTGGCGGGAGGGTACTTCGCGCATTCCTCCAGCGAGGTCAAGAAGGCGCGAGTTCCATCGGTCGACGCATCGTCCACAATCACGATTTCTTTGTCGAGGTCGACGGCTTGCACGCGCCACAAAATCTCCTCGATGGTCGCCCTCTCGTTATAGACGGGCATGACCACCGAGATTCGGGGGCCCCGATCCGCCATCCTTTGTCCCTCTTTCCTGTCCTCACCGATGCCCGCTGTCTCGACTGGGTCATGGGGACGTTCTTTGCCATGCCCCTATTATGTCAGGCTGGAAGGGCAACTCAATAGCCAGAAAACTCAAACTGAGACATTACGCCAGTTTGCTTGCGCTTGCGCCCGATGTTATAATCGGCCTCAAGAATAAGGCTCGCGTTGGGCCGAACCCTTTGGGGAGTGCAGGCGCCAGGCACGGCTCCTGAAAAGGGTAGAGCCTGAGGGGCGCTGTAAGCGGCGCTCCGGACATGGATGAATGAGAGGGGATTAAGTTCGAGTGGGCGCGGTGTCGGGACCTCCATGCGTAACTGTCTCCATTCATGCCGGGTCATCATGCTAGGCGGGCTTCTACTTTACACCTTCCTTCCTACCGCCGCTCAAGCCGATCAGATTGTGGTGTTGGTGGACGAAAACGGGCGCAGGATTTACGTGAATACCGGGGACACCTCTACCCGCGTGGATTGGATGACTCGCAGCTTTCGCCCCGGCGCGTCCGCCATGTCGGCGCGCACCCCTGCGGACATCGACCTACTGGTGGAACAAACCGCCAGCCGGTTTCATGTGGATCCCGGATTGATCCGCGCCGTCATTCGCGTGGAGTCGGGCTATGATCCCAAAGCCGTTTCGAGCAAAGGCGCCATGGGCCTGATGCAATTGATTCCGGCGACGGCGCAACGATTCGGTGTGGCGAACCCGTTCGACCCCAAGCAGAACCTCGAGGGCGGCGTCAATTACTTGAAGTACCTGTTGGATCTTTTCGGAGGCGACCTGTCGCTGTCACTGGCAGCTTACAACGCCGGTGAGCACTCGGTGCAGCGCTCTGGAGGCATCCCAGCGATCCCCGAAACCCAAGACTACGTGCGCAAAGTCACCAGCATCTATCAGACAGGGGACGCACCGGCGCCGGCCAAGACCACTCCCAAGGAGCCGCCCAAGGCTCCCATCATCCGCTACGTTGATGAGCACGGGGTGGTGCATTATTCCAATGTGGAATAGCCAAACTCGCGTCAGCGGGCATGGGGGGCATGGGTGTTGGAGCCGTGGAGGACCAGCCCCGGGCCTTGGATGTGCGGCTCCACGCGTGAACATGGTCACCGGCGATTTATGCAGACCGAGATAAACGATAGCGCCGCTCAATGAGCGCCGTGGTGCTGTCCCCCCCGTGGCATGGCGAGCGCCGACCGCCGCTAGCGCGAATTGCGCGCAAGCTACCGGGGAGAGTTGGCAAGATCATTTCCCGGCTCCCCGACTCGATGAGGTTTAAGTTGAGGGCTATTGGTTCGCAAAAGGGATTTCGGTGGGCGCCAGTCCTGGCCGGACTAACGCTATTCGCGGCGGCTGCATCCGCCACCGTACCGCCCGCCCGCCACCAGCACGCCGTGGCGGCTTATGAAAAAGCCCAGCAAATGCACGCCACTCTTGAAGCCCATTCAGAAAGCAAACGCAACAAAGAAGAATACAAGAAAGTCATCGAAGCCTATTCTGAGGTCTATCGCCTGGACCCCGCCTATAGCAAGGCACCGGCGGCGCTCACGGCCGTTGCAGAACTCTATCAGGAGATGGGGCGCGCGTTCTCCTCGGACTCTTACTATTTGGAATCGATCAAATCCTACCGCTTCCTCATGAACCAGTATCCGCAAAACCGCATTTCGCGCGAGGCGCTGTTCACCATTGGGGAGGTTTATCGCCAGGACCTGGAAGATCCGGACGAAGCCCGCAAGGCTTTCCAGGATTTCATTGCCATGTACCCCAAGTCCGAAAAAGTGGGCGAGGCCAGGGAGAGACTGAAGCAACTTGACTCGCAAGCTGCGGAAAGGGCCAAGGCTCGCTTGGCTCCCCCTCCCGTGGAAAAGGTCTCGGAAGAACGGCCATCGGGGCTGCGGCAAGTGACGGCTATCCGCCGTTGGGTTGGGCCGAATTACCTGCGCATTGTGATCGAGATCAACAGTGAAGTTAAATTCGAATCCGTGCGGCTTGCGGGGCCCGACCGCATCGTCCTGAACCTGCAGAATGCGCGCCTCAGCCCGGAATTGGTGGGCAAGACGTTTCCGCTGGAAAATGGCTTTCTGCGGCAGATTCGGTTGGCACAGTTTTCCCCGGACATAGCGCGCGTGGTATTGGACGTGGAGAAGATTGATACCTACTCGATTTTCCCTCTTCCCAATCCGTTCCGATTGGTGATCGACGTCCAGGGCGCCGCGCCGACCCAGATGGCCAGGACAATCAAACCTGGGCCAGCGGCAAACGTCGAGGGTCGAAAGCCGGAAAAGGCCCTTCCCCCTGCCGCCAACCCCACTCCACCCTCTGCTCCGGTTGAGGCCTCCACTAAAGCCCGGCCCCCGGCCCCGGCCCAGGTCAAAACCGAACCCTCCACCCCGCCGGAGGAGCAAGAAAAAGAAACTGCCTCCGTCAGCCCGCCCCCAGCGAGTGAACCCGGCAAGAAATCCAATGCCAAGACAGAAACACCTGGCCCCGATGTCACTCCAGCCATCCAACCGGCTGCCCCCACCGAGTCCGGCTCTCGTACTCTGACGCGCGCGCTCGGCCTGAAAATCGGCCGGATCGTCATTGATCCCGGGCATGGCGGCCACGACACAGGAACCCTCGGACCCACCGGCTTGGAAGAAAAAGATGTTGTCCTGGATGTGGGGCTGAAGCTGAGAAAGCTTCTGGAACAGAACATGGGGTGCGAGGTGGTTATGACACGCAGCGATGACACGTTCATCCCCTTGGAAGAACGTACGGCCATCGCCAATGAAAAGGCCGCGGATCTGTTCATCTCCATTCATGCCAACGCCAGCCCCGACAAGAGCGCGCGCGGCATTGAGACCTATTACCTCAATTTCACCTCGAATCCCGACGCCTTGGAAGTGGCGGCTCGCGAAAACGCCACTTCGCAGGAAGCGGTGCACCAACTCCAGGACTTGATCAAGAAGATCGCCATGACGGAAAAGATCGAGGAATCCCAGGATTTCGCCCGGCAGGTCCAACGCGAAGTCTATACCCGCGTGACCAAAGTCAGTGGCGCGCAGCGCGATCGCGGAATCAAGAAAGCTCCCTTTGTGGTCCTGATCGGCGCCAACATGCCTTCCGTCCTGGCGGAAATCTCCTTCCTCACCAACCCCCGCGATGAGCGCCTCTTGAAACGGTCCGACTATCGCGAAAAAATCGCCTATGCGCTCTACGAAGGGGTGTTGGGTTACGTGAAAAACCTCGGTGAAGTGAGGACCGTGCAGCGGCTCGCCTCGGATCAAACTTCCGCTGCCGCCCGGCCGGATTTCTGATATTCTGAGACCGATGGCACGGATATTCGCGAAGCATGCCTGGCTGGTGGCCGTGCTTACGGCTCTACCTTTCTACTGCTCTGCCCAGGAAAAACCTTTGGCCATTCCCCAGGTGCCCGCCGCCGATTGGCGCCAAGTGGAGTCCCTCCCCTTGCGCCTCTCGGCGATCAGCAAGTACGGCGGCGACCCCGCGGTGGAACAGGAATATGGGGTGAAGGCGCTGGAATTGCGTACCTACCAAATGGGTAAAACGCATACGGAGGTCTTGGTGGAACCTACGCCGGATGCGACCTCCGCTTACGGGCTACTGACGTTTTACCAGACCCCGGCGATGACCCCGGAAAAAGGCCTCCAACTAGCTGTCGGAGATTCAGACCAAACCTTGATGGCGCGCGGGAACAATTTCATCCGCTTCCTGCACGGCAAAGACGCGCCCCCCTCCGAGAGCGACTACCAGGCGCTGCTGGTCTTCGTGGGAGGAAGCCAACCATCAAAAAGCGCGGTCATGAGTTTGCCCTTCCCGATGCCGCCCAAGGGATTGGTGCCAGGGAGCGAGAAATACATCCTGGGACTTGAAGCGGCCAAACGCGTGCTGCCTTCGTTCCGCACTGACTTGATCGGATTTGAGCAGGGTGCGCAAGTACAATTGGGGCAATACAAAACCGGCAAAGGCACATCCACCTTGGTGTCAATCAGCTACCCCACGCCGCAGATCGCACGCGTCCGCTTCGGAGCGCTGACGAATTTTCTGGGATTGAATCTGGACCACGGAGCAGATTCAGTTTATGGAAGACGTCACCGCTCCTATGTGTTCCTGGTTCTTAACGCGGGAAATGTGGAAACAGCCTCCGCGCTGATGGACCAGTTTCAAGTGACCGCGAGCGTTAGTTGGGACCAACCGTCTAACCCCGAAAGAACTTTCACCCTGCAATTGGTGCACATGATCCTGGCAATTTTGCTCCTCACTGCTTTCCTGATTGGAGCATGCATCGTTGCGGGAGTCCTTTTCTTTCTTTCACGGCGAATTGCGGCAAAGTTCTTCCCGGAGTCGCCATGGGGTCGTCCCGACGAAGACCAGCTTATTCGCCTGAATTTAAAAATATAGCAAGACTATTAGAATCAGATAGATATGGGCAGGATTGGGTTCTAAGGCGGGATTTATTGGGCTTTTTTGTTGAATTGCTTTTTGGGACCCGCTCTTTCCACTAACCAATTGAAAACAAACATTTTAACTCGCAAAAAAAATCCTGAAAATTTCCTTGACATGGCCTGAGGGTTTTTCTAGACTCGCTAAGAGCTTAGATGGCGGGGCGCGTCCGTCATTCTATTCTCCTCTGAAAATGCTCACCCGCTGGAAGGGCGGAAACGCTGGATCTCGTGGGTGAGCATTTTTGTATCGATCAGCCGACGTAGCTCAGTTGGTAGAGCATCGGTTTCGTAAACCGAGGGTCACCAGTTCAAGTCTGGTCGTCGGCTCCAGCCTGTCCAACAACCTACAGACACATTTCACGGCGGCCAAATCTTAAAGGACAAAAGTGAAATGCCTCCTTTTGACGGTTTCGCCGTGGCGCGTTATAATTTAGCAGGGTCTTCACTTACAAGGAGGCTTGCTTGCCGCTTTACGAGTATGAGTGTAAGAAGTGTGGGCGACGGGTGGAGAAAATCCAGAAATACTCGGATCCAATCCTGACGATTTGTGAAAGTTGTGGGGGAAAACTCGAGCGCTTACTCTCGTCGCCAGCCATCCGGTTCAAAGGATCGGGTTTTTACATCAACGACTACCCGGGAAAATCGTCCGATGCCAGCGGCAAATCCTCTGCAGATTCTTCCCCATCAGCGGAAAAGAAAGAGAAGAAAGAAAAGGAATCCAGCAAGCCGAAGGAACCTGCCAAGACCAGCCCCAGCAAAGATTGATCCTTCCCCCGGCACGGAATTCAAATTAAAGGTGCAATGACTGGAGGTACCGCCGAAAGGCCTTGCCCAAGTCCGGCCGTTGCAGCGCAATTTCTACGGTGGCTTGTAGGAAGCCGAGCTTATCGCCCGCGTCGTATCGCTTGCCCTCAAAGAGATAAGCGTAAACGGGTTCCTTCGCAAGGAGGCGCCGCAGACCATCCGTGAGTTGAATTTCCCCCCCCGCGCCAGGCACCGTGCTGGCAAGGGCCTTCCAGATCAATGGGGTCAGGATGTAACGCCCGATCACTGCCAGGTTTGAGGGGGCTTCTGAGGGTGATGGCTTTTCGACCATATCCTCAATCTGGTAAAGCCGTCCTTTGCTCTCACCATCCGGCACCAAATGCCCACGAATGACCCCGTAACTTGAAACCGACTTCCGGGGAACCCGCTGAATCGCAATCACGCTGCGCCCATAGCGTTCATAAATCCTCAGCATCTGCTTCAAGCAGGGAACCTCATTCACCACGATGTCGTCCGAGAGCACCACCGCAAAGGGTTCATCTTCCACCAATTCGCGCGCGGTCAGGATAGCATCCCCTAATCCTTTGGGGATTTGCTGCCGCACATAGGCAAAGTGCAACATGCTGGATATCGATCGAAGTTGCCGGCGAAGCCCCTCCTTCCCTCTCCCTGCAAGCTCCTGCTCAAGCTCCGCTGAAACATCGAAGTGGTTTTCGATGGCCTGCTTGCCGCGCCCCGTAACGAACACCACCATGGGGATGCCGGAAGCAGCAACTTCTTCAACCGCATACTGCACCAGCGGCTTGTCCACGATCGGCAACATTTCCTTGGGCTGAGCTTTGGTGGCCGGCAAGAAACGTGTGCCGAGCCCTGCTACTGGTAACACCGCCTTGCGAATCTTCATATTTCCTCGTTCCACCTGTGCTTTGAGTGCCAATGACCTTCCCTTGCGATGTTCAGTGTATCCCTTCGCTTTCCAGCTCGTCAAAGTGTGTGTTAGGTTTGGCTCCATCACCCGTGCAGAATGTCAGCTCAGGCAATTAGCAATAATGCGTGCTAGAGCGCGATCCAGTTGCTCCCGTTCGCTCCGGCTGAGACCGGCAAAGATCTTGCCGCCGAGCTGAGCGGAAATCTTTTGCGCGGCGTTAAGACATTGCCGACCCTGCCGCGTGATTTGCACTTTATTCGCCCGGGGGTCAAGCGGGTCGGAACATCGCTGGATTAACCCCAAGCGTTGCAAATAAACCATGAGGCCGAGGATCGCGGACCTATCGAGGTCGAGACCATTAACAATTTGAGTCTGGTTCAACACGTTACAGGCAGCGAGTGCTGATAGGACTTCCACGTGGCGTGTGTCAATCTGCAAAGTGCGAAGCGCCTCATCGAACGCCCGTCTGCTCCAATGGTGAGCCCGCCGCAACAAGAATCCGGTCCGCTGGTTCGGAGCTCCAGCAGAGGAAACATATGGAAACTCGTTCAATCGCCTGGGCATGTCCGGAAGATACTTTCTAGCAAGATAGTCTGTCAACAGATTATATGTTTCCAGTGTTAAGATAAAAATCGCGAGCAATTCTATGTTAGTCCTGGGAATTGAATCAAGTTGTGATGAAACGGCGGCGGCAGTGGTGGCCGACGGCGAGCGGATTCGCTCGAGCGTCGTGGCCTCCCAGGTCCTCACGCATGAAAAATACGGAGGTGTGGTTCCTGAACTCGCCTCGCGGGAGCATTTGCGCGCCATTGAGCCAGTGGTGGACGAGGCCTGCCGACAGGCCCAGGTGACCCTGCGCGATGTGGACGCCATCGCCGTCACCGAGGGGCCGGGCTTAATCGGCTCGTTGCTGGTCGGTCTGGTTTACGGCAAAGCCTTGGCGTTGTCCCTAAACAAACCCCTGGTGGGCGTGAATCACCTGGAAGGCCACATCCACGCCGTGCTGCTGGAAAACAAAATGGACCGCGCCGCAGGCCACTCCCTCCCGGAAGCGCGGCTCCCCGCCGTCACGCTGGTGGTTTCCGGGGGCCATACCACCCTGTTTCACGTTACTCCCGGTGGGCACAGCGCCCCGCAAAGTTCCTTGGGGCTCAATTACACCCAGCTTGGCCACACACGCGACGACGCCGCGGGTGAAGCTTTCGACAAGGTCGCGAAGCTGCTTGCCCTGGGATATCCCGGGGGGCCGGTCATTGATAGACTCTCCCGCTTTGGCGATTCCCACGCCGTGGACTTTGGCCGAATCAAGATGCGAGGGAATCCGCTGGATTTCAGTTTTTCCGGACTTAAGACCGCCGTGCTCTATCGCGTGCGCGGGACGGAACTTGCGCGCGAGGCGGAAGAGCGCCGCGCTTGGCGCAAGACTGTGGAGAAGATGACCGTTGACGACCTTCGCGGCCATTGTTCGCAGGCGACGCTGGACCTTATCGCCAGCTTCCAACATGCCGTGGTGCAGGATTTGGTGGAGCGCACCCTGGCTGCCGCCGACCAATCCCGCGTCGACAACATCTTCGTCTCCGGTGGAGTAGCGTGCAATTCGCTGCTGCGCCAGCATTTCGCCCATCGGAGCAGCGGATTCCAAGTCTTCTTCCCTTCCCCCGCCCTTTCCACCGACAACGCGGCCATGATTGCCGCTGCCGGATATTATAAACTCCTCGCTGGCGAGCGCGCCGGCATCTCCCTCACCGCGCACGCGTCGTTCCCCCTGGGCGCGAAGAGCCCAAATCTATGCGCATCGGAGTAGATACCGGCGGCACATTCACGGACTGCGTGGTCTTGGCCGGCGGGCTGGTCAAAGTCCTGAAGGTCTTCTCCACTCCCGTGGATGTCAGCAACGCCATCGTCGAAGGAGTCCTGCAACTGGCAGGGGAGGAAATCCCTGCCAACAGCCGCCGCAAAAAGGGTCAGCCGCCGCGGGGAATGAAGGCGGCGCCTTCGGTGCTGGATGTTATCCACGGAACTACCGTCGGCACGAACAGCCTGCTGGAGCGGCGCGGCGCGCGTGTGGCGCTAATCACTACGGCAGGCTTTGAAGACCTGCTGGAAATCGGCCGGCAGGCCCGCCCGCACCTCTATGATCTGAATGTGCAACGTGAGCCGCCCTTGGCGCCGCGCGCGTGGCGGTTCGGCGTAAAGGAACGAATAGCGGCCGACGGCCAGATCCTTTTGCCCATCTCGGACGCGGAAATTCGCCGGTTGATCCGCCGGGTGAAAAACTCCGGGGCCGATTCCCTAGCTCTTTGCTTCCTGTTTGCATTCGCCAATCTCGCGCACGAGCGGCGAGTGGCGGCAGCGCTTAAAGGTCTGGGCCTTCCGCTCTCCATCTCGCACGAAATCCTGCCGGAGTTCCGTGAGTTCGAGCGCCTTTCCACCGTCGTGATCAACGCCTATCTCGCCCCGCGCATGGGCACGTACCTCCACAACCTGGAGCAGAGGATGGGCGCGGCGCTTCGCCGCCTTGCGGCTCCTTCGCGCAGCCGACGTCATAGCGCTTCCCTACACCCCTTTACCCGCGGACGTATTTATGTGATGCAGTCGAACGGCGGAATTTCCACGGCGGCGCGCGCGGGGCAGCAGCCCGTCCGTACCATCCTTTCCGGACCGGCAGGGGGCGTGGTGGCGTCCGCGTGGCTGGCGCAGCAAGTGGGGCTGGCGCGCGCCATCAGTTTCGACATGGGTGGAACCTCCACAGACGTCTGCCTGCTGGACGGCCCGCCACGCACAACCCCTGAGACCTTGCTTGCTGGTCTGCCCGTTGCTGTCCCCGTACTCGATGTACATTCCGTGGGCGCGGGCGGCGGCTCACTGGCGCGGATTGATGCGGGCGGCGCGCTGCGCGTGGGACCCGAGAGCGCCGGCGCAACCCCGGGACCGATTTGTTACGGGCGCGGCGGTGCGGGGCTGACCGTGACCGACGCCAACCTCATTTTGGGGCGGCTCGACCCCGAGCATTTTCTCGGGGGATCGTTTCCGCTCGACGCGCGAGCTGCGGAGCGCGGGTTTGAGAGATTCCTCGCCGGCCCGGGGCACCATGCGGGCTTCGCCTCCGCGGTCAAGCTCGCCGCCGGCATCGTGTCGGTTTCCAATGCCACCATGGAGAAAGCCCTGCGCGTCATTTCCGTCGAGCGCGGATACGATCCGCGTGATTTCTCGCTCATCTGTTACGGAGGCGCAGGCGGGCTGCACGCTGCCGATTTGGCGCGCGCGCTGGGTTTGCCGGCGGTCGTCATTCCCCAAAATCCCGGAGCTTTCTCAGCGTTAGGAATCTTGCTTTCCGATGTAGTCCGAGACGTTGCGCAGTCTGTTCTGTTACCTGTGCCGGCCGGTGATCAATTACAGGTGCGCGCGCTACTTCGCCAGATCGATCGCCGCTTCGCGCGCCTCCATCGCCTCGCGATTTCGGAACTTCGCGGCGAAGGGTTCAACACGGACTTGGCCCGGGCTTCTTACCGTCTGGACCTGCGATACCAGGGGCAATCTTACGAATTGCCCGTCCCCTTCACCGCCGGCTTTCGCCAGGATTTTCACCGCGAGCACGCGAAGGCTTACGGCTATGCTTATTCCGAGCGGCCTCTGGAAATCGTCAACTTGCGCCTTCGCCTGGTGATCCCTACGCCCAAATCCCGCTCGCAAAAGCTGAAACCCGGCCCGGCGCGCCAAGCGCAAACGGCCCTCATCAGGACCAAGCCCGTATGGTTTGGATCGAGGCCGCATCCCACGGGAATTTATGAGCGCCGGCGCCTCGCCCCCGGCGCGGGGCTGCGCGGGCCCGCGGTGATCGTGGAGTACAGCGCCACAATCGTGGTACCGCCGGATTTCACGTGCAAAGTTGACGAACACCTGAACTTGGTTTTGGAGAGGAGCAATCGTAGCGCAGACCTCCGCCTCTGAGGTCTGCGGCTTTTCTTTCGAATCATGCTCCAGAATCCGGGGGCGAGGCTCCAGCGTTGAGATTTGTGGCAATTCCGCGAGATGAGCCGCGGACCCCAAAATCGGGGGTCCGCGCTACGTGCTTTGCTGAAGGGTTTTCACTAA
>JBEKNU010000067.1:0-28602 GCA_049522495.1 Terriglobia bacterium | reverse complement strand
CGGAAATCCAATTGCCGCTGAGGTCGCTTCCCGCGCGGGGCGCCACCTCGATTCCTGGCGCCAGGATCATGGGGTCGGCGGTGATCAGGATGACGCGTGCGCCGGCGCGCAGGTTGCTCTTCACGGTCTCATCAAGGGTTGATGTGATCAGCACGGGGAAAGCTTCCGAGCCGGAAGGCGCCAGGTAACCGCGCTCGCGCATGTCATTGACCAGTCTGCGCAGGCGGCCGGGCGGCGGGTCGTAGAAGGAGACCGGGTGCGGCAAATCAAGTGGCTTAATGGGGTAGATATAGTAATTAAGGGAATTCTCCGAGGTGGGTTTATCGGAATAAACAAGCCGGGCCTTTAAGACCCGCTTGACCGGCACCGTGCCGGCGGTGGCGGGGAAGTGAATCGTTCCCACCCTGGCCGCCCCCGCGGAGGCCATGGCAGCCACCGGCAGGCTGCCGGCAACGGACGTTCCTTCCACCTGCCAGTCCACCTTCGCGCCCGCCAGGTCCCCCGCGCCATAGTGTGAAATGTAGACGTCCGCCTGCACCGTCTCGCCCGTTTTGTAATTGCGTTTATCGCCGCGGAGAACGAGAAGGTCATCCTGTTGCAGGCCCTTGAGCGCTTCGCCGAACGCCTTGGGGTGGCGCCACATGTCGAGCAGGCCATTGGCTTCCCAATTCACATCCGTGAATTCCGTAATGACATAACCCTGAAGCTCATTGTGCGCGCGCAATGCCCCAATCTCATATTTCAAAGCGTCGTATTCGTGCCACTCGGTGGCCTCGCTCAAGGCCTTCAGATCGGGGAAGAGGGAACTGTATTGATAGTCCGCGAAGCGCTGCTCCAGGCCCTCGGGTTGGGTGAGATCTCTTCCGCCAAATTCGCGGCCGAACCACCAGGGTTTTTCCTGCGGGACCTGCGGCAATCCCCAATTGCCGAATTCTGAAAGCATCAGGGGTTCGTCGCCTTTGGGAGCCGCATCGCCGTAAGGGCTGAAGAGCCATCCGGGGCGCTGCGCCTGGTCATCAACCAGGCGATCGAAGTTCGAAGCGTAGTCGGGAATGGCGGCATACTGATGGAAGTCGGCGATGTCGGTGGCCAGGTGAAAGTTATCACAGCACGCGCTGTTATCCACCACCAGCCACGGGACAAAACCCTTGGCTTGCTGATAGGCGGCCTTGAGCCACGTGCGGTCGGCGGGTTCCTTCAGGTTCGCACCCCAGCTTTCGTTGATGATGCTCACGATGACGATGGAGGGATGGTTCGCGTCGCGGTCCACCATGCCTTGCAGCGTTTCCATGGCGCGGCGCTGGGAATTGGCGGTGAGCTTATCCCAATTGGGAATCTCATACCAGATGAGCATGCCGGTTTCATCCGCGGCTTGGAGATAGCGCGGGTCCGGCACTTTGATGTGGCAGCGCAGCAGATTCAGGCCCAGGGCCTTCGCCTTGCGCATTTCGTCGCGGAGATCGTCGAGCGAGGGCGGCGTGTAGAGGGTGTCAGGAAAGAAATCCTGATCCAGCGCCCCACGCAGATAGATGGGTTTCCCATTCAGGTAGAACTTTCCATCGTGGGTTGTCAGGCTGCGAAAACCAAAGCGGCAGCGGGCGGAATCTCCCGAACTGAGCGCGACGCGCAGTTCGTAAAGGTTCGGGCGGGAGGTGCTCCACAGCAACGGGTCGTGAATCAGGCCGCCGAGCTTGGCGCTCGATTCCCCGCTGGTCACGTCGTGCGTGCCCTTCCACACGCTCTTGCCGCTGGGGTCCAGAACTTCCGCCGTGACGCTCGTCGATCCCGTTGTACTCATTCCGACAACGGGCGCGGTAATCACAAAGGGGCCGTCCGGGGCGGCGGAAATGTGCACGCTGCCCAGCCGCACGCGCGGGCGATAGTCGAGTTCCACGCTTTGCCACAGGCCGCTCGTCTGGACATACCAATTCTGCTTGCCATGCGGGATTTCCGCATAACTGATGCCCTCGACAACCTCATGGGGTTTGGCCCCGGGGTCGGCGACGCGCACGGCTACCTGGTTCTCACCCGCGTGGAGCAGGGAAGTGACGTCGATTTCAAAGGGCAGATATCCACCCTCGTGCGAGCCGGCCTTCTGACCGTTGACGTAAACATCCGCCGCGTAATCGACGGCGCCAAAGCGCAAAAGCGTCACCTGGTCAGCCCCAGGCGGATCCACAGAGATCGTGCGCCAGTACCACGCCACGCCGGCGTAATCACGCAGGTCGGAAAATTGCGATTGCCAGGAAGACGGAATTCGCGTGGGACGCACGTTGGCGGCGGAATTGAGTTTTTGCACGTCGAGTGTGCCACCCGGATCGGCGAGGAAGTGCCAATCACCGTCGAGCGAAACGCTGGAAACCGCCGCCGGCGTCGCCGTCCCCGCCACGAGAAGCAAGGAAATGAGCAAACCCATTGATAAGCGCATCGGTGAGCCTTGAATCCGTGAGTCTATGCGTTCCTCACAGAAAAAGGCAAGCGTCGATCGAGCAGGTGCCAGGAGATAGGTGTCAGGTGCCAGAGTCGAAACTCGAAATTCGAAAATCGAAGCTCGAAAATCGAAATTCATAATCACCTCATGGCTCCTTCTTTCGTAAGGACGGGAGTTGGTGGTTCCGAGTTTCGAATTTCGATTTTCAAACTTCGAGTCTGACACCTGGCACAACTTATGGTACGATGCACGCCTTGGGTGCGGATACCCGATTCAGAGTATGAGTAACAGCGTCATGGCAAATTCCTCCATCCGTTATTTGGTGCCTGCCGGCACTGCGGCAGAAGGGTCGGGGCAGGCTGCTCCACTGGAACTGGGTGCGTTGGCGGGCAAGGCGCTTGTGCTGATCTTGCAGATTGATCAGGTTCTCGAACAGGAATCGCTGCACGTGTCGATATGGGGCTCGGCGGACGGCCAGGATTGGGGAACGCAGGCGCTCTTCTGGTTCCCGCAAAAATTCTATTCCGGCGCCACGCCGGCGGCGTTGGATTTGGGGCAGCGTCCGGACATCAAATTCCTTCAAGCCCGCTGGGAAGCGAACCGGTGGGGACGAGGCATCCCGCGCCCCCAGTTTAACTTTGCCGTGGAAGTGCAGGAAGCTGCAGCATAACGCCTTGACCCGAGAGGTCGCGCGCCTTGGACTCGGAAGATTCCCAAATCATTCAACCTGAGGTTGAGCGCCGGCAATACCGGCGAGCCAAGTTGGTAACCCAAGTTCAGTGCGAAGCTTTAGAACGCGATGAGGTTATGGTAACTCGGGACGTGAGCGTAAACGGCATGTTCCTTAATGCGCGATTTCCCGTTCCCATTGATTCCGATTTGTCGCTCACCTTTCGACTTTACCCGAAGGAACCAGCCATCACCTGCCGCGCCAAGGTGATGTTCTCGCGCGTCGGCCTGGGCATGGGAATCGAGTTCCTGGATCTCAGCGGGGAGACGCGCCAGATGCTCCAGAAATTTGTGGACGAAGCGGGCTAGTGCCGTTCAAACTTCTTGCGATTCATCCGCGCGAGCCGGAGGGCGAGCCGATGCTGTGCAACCTGAGCGCGGAATTGACAGCCTCAATAATTTGGACCGGCACGTGGTCCTGCCAACTTTCTGCTGGTTTCTGTCCTCTAACTCAATAGTGAGGTCAGCGATGAAATTATATTTCTTAGCGCTGTGGGTTGCCGTCTGCCCGCTTACCGTTCTTGGGCAATCCTCGACCAAGAAAGCGCCCCTGCCGCCGCATCCCAACGGGCCCGCGTCGGAGGAAATTCAGACGGAGAAAATTGTGGCGCCCGGGCAAACGCCCGCCGTTCCGTCAGACCATGCAAACGCTACCCGGTATCTGGAACCTGTCCAGGTGAAAGCCCTGACGCACAAAATCTGGCTTGCGCAGTTTCGATTGGACGACCTGCTCACACAAGTCCACCCGGAAAATTGGAAGATGCCCGCGGCAGCGCGGCAGTCCTTCGAGCAGACCTTGGAGTCATTGCACAAGGCGATGGCGGTAGAGGAAGACTGGCGCAGTCAGTTTGAAGCCCGCCCTGACAGTTTGTATCTGGGATTTCAGACCTATGTGGCGATCAGCGCGGTGCTTCCGCGGGTGGATGGCGTGGCGCACAGTGTCTCGCAGTACGAAAACGCCAGTTTCGGCGCGCAATACAGCCAGTCGGCCAACCAGCTTTTCGATTTGCAGCAGTCGATTGAGCCCCACTTGGCGTATCTGCTGAAGAACCAGGACAACCTGATGGTGGCCGCGCAGACGAACCTGGCTTCCTGCCAGAATGAATTGAATTCCGCCGAGCATGGCAAGGAAGGGCGCGCGACTCCCATGAAAAATATCGCGCCCGTGTTCAAAGGCCGAGGACGAACCACCCACGCCACCGCCTCGGCGGGCGGCGCGAAGCCAGCCCAGGCAAAGGGCTCAACGGCCGCCAAGCCCGCCACGCATCCGCCCAACAAGGCGCAGAAGAAATAGGGCCCGCAACATGCGAACCGTTTCTCACTGACCCATCTTTCGCGCTTTCTCCAGAATTGCCGGGCGAGCTTCTTCCATCAATTCGCGCATGTCCGCATAGCGCAGGGTGCGCTGTTCAAAGGTACGTTTGCCAAGCGCGCCGAGAAAACGCGCCTCAAATTCTCGAAAGTAGGATCCGTAGAGGTGGTAACTATCAGCCATGTGGCAATATCGACCCAGCCCCACTGTCCGGCCAGACAGTTCCGAAACCCGCCCGGCGATGCGCCTCTGCATTTCGACCAAGGCAAAAATATTCATGAAGGCGGCTTTGTAGGCGTCGTTGGAGCGGAAACGCACGTTCATGCTTAGCACCGGCGAGCCCTTTTCTTCCGTGATCCGGCACCAAACGCTCTGCAAGCAGGCTGGGTCGTAGCAGTCGTTGTCCTCCCAAACCTTCCAGGTGATAGCCTGGGCGCGCCGCGTGTAGGGCGTCTCTGCCAGCTTGTGGCAGAGAGTTTCGATCTGATCATAGGGCGTGAGTGTGGGGACCGCGTAGCGAAACAATCGCTGGTGGTAGGTATATTCCCAGCGCGTGTCGCCGGGATCACGCTGGTCGCGCACCAAGTGATCCTTGATGCCTTCCAGAACTTCCATCACGTACTCCTGCAAGTCCTCGGGACCACCGGGAAAGTCGCGGTGGATCATTGGCTCCTTAAGCGGCTCGGCGATGGTGATGATCATCGTCGCATCTTTGCTCGGCGGGTCGCCGGCCTTGTCATATTGGGTCTGGAGGTCGCAGCCCTTCTGGTGGAGCAGGATGAGTGATTCCTCCCACGCGCGGGCGATGCAATCCGCTTCAACGTGTAGAACGGGGATGCCGGGTATCAAGGTCTCGCTTCCAGATCTACAACCTCTTCGAGACAGGAATCATCTCGAATCGATTGCGGGACTATTTCGCCTCTATTTCCGCCAGGCCCTTATCGAGCGCGGCGAGGGCGGTATCCACATCACCCTTGGAAATGTTGAGGGGTGGAGACATGCGCACCACGTTACCGTGCAGCCCGCCTTTGCCCACCAGGAGGCCGTGCACGCGCAAGCGCTCGAGCAACTGATTGGTCAAATCGGTGGCGGGTTCCTTGCTCTTGCGGTCCTTCACCAGTTCGATGCCCTGCATCAGGCCCATACCGCGCACATCGCCGATAATTGCGTGCTTTTCCTGGAGCGCTTGCAGGCCCGCGTGGAAGTGATTGCCGACGGTTTCGGCGTTATCCATCAGGCGATCTTCTTCAATCAAATCAATCGTGGCCTTGGCGGCCACACAGGAAACGGGGTTTCCGCCGAAAGTGGAAATGGTCAGACCTTTGTAGGCGTCGGCAATTTCCGGGCGCGTCAGCGTGAGCCCGATGGGCGTGCCGTTGGCCATGCTTTTGGCGCTGGTGATGATGTCGGGCTCCACCTCCCAGTGCTCGATGCCCCACCATTTTTTGCCGGTGCGTCCCCAGGCGGCTTGCACTTCGTCGGCGATGAACAGACCACCGTAATTGCGCACGATGTTGGCGACAATCTTGAAATAACCGGGCGGCGGCACGATGAATCCACCTAGTCCCTGGATGGTCTCCGCCAACATGCCGGCGATCTGGCCGCTGGTGGAAGTCTTGATGACTTCATCAATGTCCTTCGCGCAGTGGAGGTCGCAGCTCGGGTAGGTCAACCCGTACGGGCAGCGATAGCAGTACGGTCCGGGCGCGTGTACGATGCCGTAAGGAATCGCTCCTGCCTTGCGCCAGGTGTACAGCCCGGTGAGCGACTTGGCCAGTTGCGAGTGGCCGCTGTATCCATGCCGCAGCGCCAGGAGCTCGTAATTACCCGTGTACATGCGCGCCGTGAGGATAGCAACTTCGTTGGCTTCCGTGCCGCTGTTGGTGAAGTAGCACTTCTGGAGTTTGCCGGGCGCAATCGAGGCCACCTTTTCCGCCAGGTTCACCATGGCTTCCGTGACGAAGAGGGTGGAGGTGTGCTGGACCTTGTCGATCTGCGCTTTGATCTTCTCGGTGACCTTCGGGTTGGAGTGCCCCACGCCAATGGTCACGATGCCGCCCAGGAAGTCGAGAAACTGCTTCCCTTCGCTGTCCCAAACGTACTGGCCCTTGGCGTGGTCAATCACCATCGGGTCTTTGAAGTAGGTGGTAACACAGTTGAAAAGGTATTCCTGCTTTTTGCGAATGATCTCGTCTTTGTTCATCGTGCCTCCATGGACATCCGGCTGTTCGCACGTGGTCTCCTGAAGACCGGGCCGTGAGTGTCCGAGATTATCACAGATGTGATGAATTTTGGCCTCAACACGCAAGCCCACTAAAGGGGCGAAACTGTAAATTTAGCATCCACCCTCCGCGCCATTACCATGCCGGCAGATTCCGAGATTACCTCCTTTTCTCGCCCGGAAGATGGGTAAACTTCAGGTCGGTTCCCGTGAGCATCTTAGTCAGCAGGATGATTTGTCCCGCGTGATGGGAGAAGTGTTCGGCGACGTGGAAGGTGGCCTCCATTCCCGTCACGCGATACTTCTGGATGGAGTGAACGCGCGCCAAGTGTTCGGGCGAAAGCCTGCCCAGCACGCGGCATGCTTCTTCTACCGTCTTACGGAGGCGGGTCGCCAAAACCCGCCGGGGCAGGGGACCGCGCTCGCTAAACTCCTTGTCACGCTGGCGAACATCCGGCGTGCCGCCCAAGCCGGAGATAATCCACTGACGCACATTGCCCGTGAGGTGCAGCACCAGGTTTCCCACGCTGTTGGAGGCCTCATTGGGCCGCCACCAGAGCTGTTCGCGTGAAAGCTGTTTGAGGCAACTTATTATGCGCGGCAGATAAACTTGCTTCAGCACATGCTCTGCCTGGGCGATAAGGGGGTTGGTCAGACCGGTCTTGGCCATGGTATTCCTACACTCCTGTGGTGGCATTTGCGCTGCCATGCCTTATACTTCCATCGCCAGGTTGACGATAATGAGCTCTCTCAAGCAAGTGATAACCAACTGCAAGCAGTGGCTCTTGAGCGAGAAGGGCATTGCGCTCGTCATGATCGCGACGGGGGCCTTTTTCATTGCGGTGGGTGTTCATCGTTTTTGGGTTCGTCCCGAGCATTTCGGATGGCCGAGTCTTCTTGGATGCGTGGGGGCGGCTTTTGGTGCGTTCTTCCTCCTGCTGGTTACCGACTACGTTTTTCACCACGCTCCCTTGGTATTCATCCCTTGGTTCATCTTTCTCATCTATTTCGCCTTCATCCAACCGCACTTTGCGGTCGGACTGGGCCTGGCCCTGTGGTTCATCCTCGCATCGCAGTCATCCTAAAAACCGGTCGGCGCCAGGCCTGCTTTGCCCGCTATCCCGGCGGGCCGTCATCTGGCGTTCGCCAAGTAAATAGAGTGCCACTCCCAGCAAGACCAGGCCTAATCCAATGGTCAAGGCATTTAGCGGACCGATTCGTTGCGCATGGTTTCGCGCACAGGAGATTACGATGAGGGCCGCCGGCGGGATGCTTAACAGAATGACGCCAGCCAGACCTCCGCTTATGCGAAAAGGCCGCGCGAGGTTCGGCTCCTTGATTCGTAGGGCGATGAGCGCGGCATATTCCAGCAGGATGCTTAAGCCCGTCAACAGGACGTCCAGCATGACGTTGGCTTCAAATCCCATGACCGTTGACAATGCCCAGAATGCGGCGCAAACGACGATGGCCACCCACGGCGCACCGCGAGCATTCTCTTTCGCAAACACCTTGGGGAGAAAGCCGTCGCGGGCCATGGCGTAGGGGAGGCGGGAGAGCGCCATCACCAGCGCATTGAACGTACTCAGTGCGGCCACCACGCCGGCTGCAGTCATGAACACTGCAAGCTTTCCCCCGCCTAATCGTCCAGCAAATGTTACCCAGGATCCGGTTTCCCAGGCGGAAGATGGAATTCCGGCATGTGCCACGGCGAGGATTGGCACGACATAGGTCACCACGACGACGAGGAGCGAGATGGACATCGCGCGGGTATAGGTGCGGCGCGCGTCCTGCACGTCCCCCGCGACGGTGGAAGCGTTATCCCATCCCATGTAATTCCACATGGCAATGAGAATTCCCCCGAAAAGATCGGGCTTGGTGAGATTGGCTTGTGCCGCCCCTAGATGTGAGGGCGAGAAACCCCACCAGCCAAGAAACCCAAAGGGTGCCAGCAAAGCCAGCACAAAGATAATCGATCCTCGCCCCACAAAACTGGTTCCGAAAAGATTCATGGCGACGCAGGTCGCAATCATCAGGGCCCCCAGGGTGAAAGGGATGGACCCTTGCCCGAGCGCGGGGACAAGATGGGCCAGATAAGTGGAGAAGAGAATGGGGTAGAGGGCCATATCAAAAATGCTGCCCAGAAAGGTGAGCCAGGATTCCTGAAAGCCCCAAAATGGCCCAAGCGCACGGCATACCCACACATAAAATCCGCCGGTTTCCGGCAGCGCTGAGGCCAGTTCGCTCACTGTCAGCGTCGTCGGCAATGCCCAGAGAAGCGGCGTGATACAGATGATCAGGAGTGCGCCCCTGTATCCATTATTCTCGACGATCTCCTCCAGGCCAAATGGGCCGCCCGCAACCATGGCATACGTTGCTGCGACCAGCGCGACCAATCCTATCTTCTGGGCATGTTTCAATTTTCGCCATTCACAAAATAGAGTTCAATCTTCTACGTTCCCTTTTCACCACCGAGTCACCAAGACACCAAGAAAGCGTAGACCGGATTTGTTTGGTACGTTCGCCGCTAACGGCGCCCCCGGATTTCCTGCAAAACTTTGCTCTTCCATTCGGCATTTTCCCAATATGTGAGCCACAGGTAAAAGGTGGCGTAGCTTCGCCAGCCTTGCCATGCGCGAGCCATTTTTTGCACGCGTTCGGGGGTTGGCCGCTTGCGTAGTCCGTAGAAATATTGTACGACCTTCTGCAAACCCACGTCCGCGGCGGGCAGGCAGTCCAAATGCCCTAGCGCGCGCAGCCCTACGTACTGCGCCGTCCAGTGCCCCACGCCTTTCAGCTCCAGAAGTTTTTCGTGGGCCACCGCCGGCGCAAGCTGTCGCAGGTTTTCGAGGTCGAGCGCGCCGTCCAGGGCCAGACGCGAAATGGTGATGATGTAGCGGGCCTTGGGGCCGGAAACCTGGAGTCGCAGCAATTCGCGCGGCGTGGTGATGGCCAGCGCGGCGGGCTCCGGAAACGCGCTGTACCGGCGGCCTTCGAATTCCACTCCGCGCCCGAACGTGTCAATCAGCGCTTTCTTCACCTTGTGCGCAAACGATAGGTTTACCTGTTGTTCGATGATGGCGGAAATGAGAATTTCGAAAACCCGTGGGGCTTGCGGAACCCGCATACCGCGAAAGTGATCGATGAGTTGGCGAAGGACCGGGTTCGCCTCGGCGAGCGCATAGAAGGGGTGAAGGTCAAGATCGGTGGAGAATTGACGTTCGACCTCGCCGGCAACGGCCCGCCGGGCGCGATCATCGTCTGGCCCCGCCAAAATCCGGACTCGCAGCGCGGGCTTGGCCGGGGGCCCCTCCACACGCACTCCGTAAAGAATCAGTTCGTCGCCAAGTTCCAGCACGCGACGGTATTCGCCGTCCACAAAGTAATCCAGCAAGGGGGCGAACTGCCGCCCGTTGAGCAAAGCGGGGGGCGCCAGGATAAACCGTAGCGTTTGAGCAAAGTTGAAGGGCGGTCGTGGATGAATAACCATAGGTTCGAAAGTGTTCGCTCCATTTTGCCCTGACGCGTCACGGCGCGCAAGGACCGGAATTCGGGTTAGAATTAATGAAATGAACACGCGCACCATCGCGATCATCGGAGGCGGGCCGGCGGGCGCCACGACCGCGGAGAAATTGGCGCAAGGTTTGGGGCTGCGCAGCGGGGGCGGCAGCAGCGAGCATCGCGTGCTCGTTTTTGAAGAAAAAATCGGCTGGGAGAAGCCCTGCGGTGGCGGGCTCAGTCACAAGGCCTTGCGGCGTTATCCCTTCCTGGCACAGGCGGCCGGTGGCGGAAACTTGCTGCACGAGGCGGAGTTCCTGGCTCCCACGGGCGCCGCGATGCGCTTTCACCTGCGCGAGCCTCTGGCGGTTTATTCGCGCGCCACACTGAATCACTTGCTCCTCCAGCGCGCGGAGGACGCGGGCGCGGAAATTGTGGCCGACCGAATTCTGCGGCTGCGGCGAAGGGACTTGACCTGGGAAATCACCGGCCGCCAAGAAACCTATCGCGCGGATTTTGTGGTGTTGGCGGCGGGCGCGCGTACCCGGCTGCGCCAGACCTTGGCGGAAGATTTTCTTCCGCGCGACTCCATGTTGACCTTTGGTTATTACTTGCCCGTCGCGTGCGAAGTGCTGCGTGTGCAGTTTTACGAGAATTTTGAAGGGTATGCCTGGGCCTTTCCACGGGTCAACCACGTTTCCGTGGGCATCTGTGGAAAGGCCGGAGAGGAGCCCATGGCGGAGCTCCGTGAGCGCCTCGGCGCCTTCATGCAAAAGTTTGCCTTTGCTCCGGACCCGCAGCGAATCTTCAGCCACTTGTTGCCGTCGCTTTCGGTCGAAAGCTGGGGAAACCTGCGATTGACGGGGCGGGGATGGGCCTTGGTTGGTGGTGCCGCCGGCTTGGTGGACCCCATCACCGGCGAAGGAATTTATTACGCCATGCGATCCGGGGACCTGTTGGCCGAAGCTTTGCTCGAGGGTCTCCCTGAAGTTTACCCGGAGCGAGTGCGGAACGAATTCGGCAGAGCCTTGGCGCTGGGGGCGCGCCTGGCCAGGATATTCTATCACGGCGAGTTTCTCGGTGGCGGCGTCACCACGCGCATGATAGAGTTCGGGACGCATAGCCGTAAGTTTCTCGAGGTCATTCAGGATCTCATTGAGGGCTCGCAGTCTTACCTGGGGCTCATTGCACGCCTCCACTTGGGATTGGCCCACACAGTGCTGGAAGCGGGCGTGGGCCGGCTGCGCGAGGCGTTCGAACTGCCGCAGGTGACTGAAAGCTGATTGGACATTAACCCGGTGTGCGCGCGATAATACGCACTCATGAATCCGCCTTTCAAACCAGGAACCCACTCCATGCCGACCAAATCTCAGATGCTTTACGCGAAGGCCCGGCAGCTGATGCCGGGCGGGGTGAATTCGCCGGTCCGTGCTTTTCGTGCCGTAGGCGGTGATCCCATTTTCATGGCCAGCGGCAATGGCGCAATGATGACCGACGTCGATGGCAAGAGTTACATCGACTACGTTCTTTCCTGGGGGCCCCTCATTCTGGGTCATGCCCACCCTGAGGTGGTGGAAGCGTTGGCAAGAGCGGCGGAAACGGGAACCAGTTTCGGCGCCTGCACGCCCAGGGAAGTGGAGCTAGCGGAGCGCATTGTGGAGGCTTACCCCTCCGTCGAACGAGTGCGGCTGGTGAATTCCGGCACGGAGGCGACGCTTTCGGCGTTGCGCGTGGCGCGGGCGGCGACCGGACGCGACAAGATTTTGAAATTCGAAGGCTGCTATCACGGTCATGGGGACAGCCTGTTGGTGAAAGCAGGTTCGGGAGTGGCCACCCTGGGCTTGCCCGACAGCCCCGGCGTGCCGCGCGCGCTCGCCGAACTTACCGTGACGGTGCCATTCAACGACGTGGCGGCGCTCGAGGAAGCTTTCCAGGTGCATCACCATGAGCTGGCGGCGGCGATTGTGGAACCGGTGGTCGGCAATATGGGGTGCGTGCCACCGCACAAAGGCTTCCTGGAAAAACTGCGGGCCTTGACGCACGAGCAGGGAACGGTCCTGATTTTCGACGAGGTGATGACCGGCTTTCGCGTTGCCTATGGTGGCGCACAGCAGCTTTACAAAATTGATCCTGACATGACCACGCTCGGCAAAATCATTGGTGGCGGCTTGCCGGTGGGAGCTTACGGCGGCAAAGCGCGGTTGATGGATCTGGTGGCTCCGGCCGGACCGGTTTATCAAGCGGGAACGCTTTCTGGAAATCCTTTGGCGGTGGCGGCAGGGCTGAAGACGCTCGAAATCCTCCGGCGCCCCGGGCTCTATGAGCGGCTGGATTCACTCGCGGGCAAACTGACTAAGGGGTTGATCGCCGAGGCGGCGCGGCTGGGCGTGGCTTTGACGGTAAACCGCATCGGCTCAATGTTCACAGCCTTCTTTACCCCGACCCCCGTGAGCGACTATGCCAGCGCGAAGAAGGCGGATACGACGGCCTATGGATCTTTCTTCCGCTCATTATTGGAATCGGGCGTCTACTTTCCACCTTCGCAATTTGAGGCGGCATTCGTTTCGACTTCCCACAGCGAGGGCGAGGTGACTGCGACTTTACAGGCTGCGAGCTACGCCTTCTCTGGGTTGCGGCCCTGAAGAGCAGAAGGCAGTAGGCAGAAGGCGGTAGGCAGAAAGCTCTTCGTAGCGGCCGCCTTCACAGGCTGGAGAAAACGCTACTCTGCTGGCATCCTGAGCGAAGCTTTAGAGTGCGGTTCGTCGGTTGACGAACTGCCGCCCTGGCGATAGCCAGCTTGCTGGATGGAAATCAATCGAATGGTGCTCTCGGCTGCTTTCTGCCTTCTGCTTACTGCCTACTGCTTACTGCCTGCTGTCCTTCCAGGCGCTGTGGTGCGGGAGCTAAATGCTGGAGGGGGGAGTTGAACCCCCATGCCGGGTGACCGGCGGCAGATTTTGAGTCTGCTGCGTCTGCCAATTCCGCCACTCCAGCGCAATCGGGAATATCAATTTAGCACGCGCCACAATTTCGCTCAACCCGGTAATTTCAATTTCGTCCAAGGAGCAAAATCGCCATCTCCAAGGGGCGACATGGTGTCGCTGCGGCGACCCGTCCCGGCCGTGCGTTTTTCTAATGCTTGATACCCAGCGGCAACCGCACATCGTCAAACGGGATGGGGAGCACCGCTGGCCCCATCCTTTTGATATACTTCCGGGGTGTACGGGACCGCCCGGCCTGAAGCAGGTGGATGGGGAGCGATGAAGCGCAGACCGATCCTTGTTGTTACGGGGCTCTTGCTCGCGGCCTTTGGGCTGGGGATGTGGATGGGCAGGCGATATAGCCGAAGGCCGGTATTGAGTGCGACAGACGCTTTACGTTGGCAAACCCCTCGCGCCCCCGGCGCGCCCGCTTTGAGTAGCCTGCCGCCCTGCGTGGACATTCGCAATGCCGGGGCGCTGGTGGGCAACAGCGGCTGCGTTGTTGGGCTCGTCCTGCGAGTTTACTCCGCCCGTACAGGGAATACCTTCCTGGATTTCTGTCAGGACTATCGCGCCTGCCCGTTTTCTAGCGTGATCTTCGCTTCCGACAAAAGTCAGTTTGGCAACCTGGAATCTTTGCAGGGAAAGCGCGTGGAAATTCGGGGCGACGTCATCACTTACCAGGGCCATGCGGAAATTATCATTCGTGATCCTCAGCAGATTCGCAGTGCGCCCTAAAAGACAGTAGGCAGAAGGCAGTAAGCAGAAGGCAGAAAAATCAGGTGACCCGATTATCGGGTCATTGGGTGAACAGAAAAGCATTTCACGCAAAGGGGCAAGGTTGATGAAGGCGCAAAGGAAACTAACGAATTCTCCTTTGCGGGCCTTTGCGCCTTGGCGGCTTTGCGTGAGATGGTTCATTGCCGGGGCGCCAACTGCCTTCTGCCTTCTGCTTACTGCTTACTGCCTACTGCCTTCCGCCTACTGCCAACTTCCAAGTCCCGTATCCGCGCCCGTCGCGCAAGTCTCACAGCAGGCGCGGGACCTCATCCTGCAAGGATTCGACCTGCTGGGCCAGCACGACGCCGCGGGGGCAGAAAAGGCTTTCCGGGAGGCCATCGACGTGCAACCGGAAGTGGAGTCTGCGCACCGCGGCTTGGGTCTGGCGCTGCGCGAGGAAGGCCGACTGGCCGAGGCCTTCCGCGAATTGCAAACCGCCACGCAACTGGATCCCTCCGACTCCGACGCACATTACACCTTGGGCTCGGTGGCATGGGTGCTGAGCATGCCGGCCAATGCCCCGCCGGGTAAAAAGGGAGGGCTCTCTTCCGCGGACTATCAAAACCTCGCGGGCGGTGAATTTTCCAAAGCCCTGGCCCTTAGCCCCAAGGACCCCATGTTGCGAATCAACCTGGCGGTTCTCTATCTTGACTCCGACCGGCCGCACGACGCGGTACTTCAGGCCGAAGAAGCGGTGCGCATCGCCCCGGGTAACGCGGCCGCTCACCTTACTCTGGGCCGCTCCTATTTCGCCAGCGGAGAAGAGGAGAAAGCGGCGTCGGAATATGAGACAGCGGCCAAACTCGACCCCCAAGACGGTGGCGCCTATTTCGCCCTGGGCCAGATGCGCATGTTCCAACGCCGCACGGCGCAAGCAGAAGAAGCGTTGCGCCACGCCATCCAGCTCTCACCCCAACTGGGGCCCGCCTATGCGGCGCTGGCGAAGATTCTCATGGAGGAGGGAAAGAACTCGGAGGCGCGCGGGCTGCTGGAGAAAGCCGTAACCCTGAATTCACAAGACTGGCAGAGCCAGTACGAGCTTGCTGTGCTGCTCAATCAAGCCGGAGAGGCGGCGCGCGCCACAGACCTGCTCCAGAAGGTCCTGCAAGTCAATCCGGACTTCCCGGGGGCGCGCGAGCAATTGGCCACGGGGCTTTTGCGCCGGGGTGACATTCCCGGCGCCATCACTTTGGCGGGAAAGATGATTGCGGAGGATCCCCAGGGACCGGAGGGTCATCGCATCATGGCGCTGGCTCTCTGGAAGCAGCGCGATTACGATGGCTCGCTCGCCGAGTGCGCCATGGCCCTCAACGCCGATCCGAATTCCAGCGTGACGCTGGTGCTTCAGTCCATCGCGCTTTGGCAGGCGGGAAACAAGAAGGACGCGCAAAAGGCCTTCCGCGATGCTGCCAAGGTTGAGCCCAAGGTCGGGTCGGCGGATGTCTTCTGCCGCTTGCTGCTTTGCGACGCGCACGATATTAACATCGTCAGTGATTTCCTCCACAAAAATCGTTGGCTATTAGTGCCCCAACCGCAGCCCTAGGAATCTGGTCATCTGGCCATCGGGTCATGGGATCATTGAAAAGCTGCCAGTTATCCGTTGTTGGTTGTCTGTTGCCGTTTTTGTCGATACGAGGAGATCTAAGCATTGAGGCCACTGACCACGGACCACGGACTATGGACAGCCCTAGAATGACCCAATGACCCGATGACCCGATGGACCGATTACTACGTGTTACTATGTGTTTCTCGCAAAATCTCCGCGCCCATGATAGGATGCGCATCGATGTAATTAGACCACGGGTAGTCCACCGCCATCCCGGCGGCAAATCTAAATGACCACGCTAGGTTCGGAGGAATCCGCATGGCTATCTTTATCGTGGAGAAGGTTGTCGATGGCATCATGCTGGTGGATTTGCGCGGACGCATCACGCTGGGTCCGGAGACGGAGGCGCTGCGCACGAAGCTGAAGGAATTGCTCAACGCCGGCCAGCGGCGCATCATCTTGAACCTCGGAGAGGTTACCTATCTTGATAGCGTGGGGCTCTCAAGTTTAGTTGCCGGTTATACCTCCGCGCGCAATGTCGGGGGAAATTTGAAACTCCTCCACCTGCCACGCGGAGTCCAGCAACTCTTGCAGATTACACGGCTCAGCACGGTTTTCGAAATCTACGAGGATTTGGCAGCCGCGGTGGAATCCTTCAAATCGGAAGACCTGTAAGCGCGGGCGCTCCCTATGACATTTTGTCTGTGACTCCACCCTTCCTTATTTTCATCCCTTTGACAAAGAACTGGTGTGCTGGTACAGTGGCCTCAACGCGTGCGAGAGGTGACTTCACTGGCAATGTTCACTAACCCGCCACAAAAGGCCCCCTACGCAAATCGAGGTGTCTATGCAAGGCACAATCAAGCGAGTCATCCGCGACCGCGGATTTGGGTTCATTCGTTCGACGGATGGTCAAGAAGTGTTTTTCCATCGCAGCGGCCTTCAACAACTCAACTTCGATGAGTTGAAAGAAGGCGAAGCGGTGGATTTTGAGATGGAGCGCGGCGAGAAAGGTCCAAGGGCTACGAACGTTCGGCCAAGTGCGAAGTAAGCTTCCGAGCTTCGCACCTCCCCCCAGAAATTGCGTCTCTCATGCACCGGGGGATTAGTGTCTCTGCCCGGTGCAACGACTCTGCCGGGCGCGTGAATCCGGTTTTGTGTAACGGTGTTGAGGGGCCGAGCAAATCACCCTGGGTATACAACGGATGGAGGGATCGAAGGCATCCCCCGCCCCCGGTCAGGGCGGCTTGGGTCTTGACAGCCGCACGAATGCGAGTAGTCTTAGCGCGAGAAATTGAAGGTATGGGCACACACAAAATGGCCCGAGTGTGCTGTGCAAGGAGGTCGCGATGAAGAAACGCAAAACCTCAGGAAAACTGGGTGTGAGCCGCCGGGATTTCCTGCGCAACGCCGGCGCCGGGTTGATGGCCGCGGAGCTTGCGGGAGCATCGCCGGGAAAGCAGCAGAAGCCGGCGTCCCCGCCCGCTCCTGTGCATTTCACGCCGCAGGGCGGGCTGATCCAGATCTCTCCCAACCTTTACGTGTTGCGGGACACTTGCAACGTTTATGTTCTCAAGGACGGGGATCGCGCCGTCTTGATTGATTTCGGGTCCGGATACGTCCTGAACCTGCTGACCCAGATTGGCGTCAGCAAAGTTGAGGCCCTCCTTCATACCCATCACCATCGTGACCAGTGCCAGGGGGACTCCCGTGCGGTTGCTGAGCGGATTCCGATTATCGTTCCCGAACACGAGCGGTACCTGTTCGATGATGCCGAGAACTTCTGGAGGAATCGCGGCGTTTTCGAAAATTATTACGTCAAGAATGATTTCTTCACCTTGACGCGCAACGTGCCGGTGGCGGGAGTTCTGCGCGATTACGACACCTATCGATGGGGACCATACGAACTGCTGGTCCATCCCTCACCCGGCCACACGCTGGGATCGGTCAGCCTGATGGGAGTTGTGGACGGAAAGAAGGTGGCCTTCACGGGAGACCTGATTCATTCGCCGGGGAAGGTCGTGAACCTTTACGAGCTTCAATACCAGTACGGGAGCACCGATGGAGTTGACTGCGCCATCTTTTCGCTGACCCGGGTTCGTGAACAGGGGCCGGAGTTAATCTGTCCTTCCCACGGCGAACCCTTCAACCAAGCTGACCAGGGGATCACAAACCTCATTGATAAGCTCAAGGGTTGGTATTCCGCGTACGCTCCGGGTTCACCCCTCACGGTAGACGCCAAACCCTACGCGGTGACGCCCCATCTGGTGGCTTCCTACCAGACCACCTCGAGCTTTTACGCCCTGATCAGTGACAGCGGCAAGGCGCTCTTTGTGGATTACGGTTCCGCCAGCGGGAATATCTTCAACGTTTACAAAACCGGGGCCTCCGTGCACGACCGCATGGGATTTGTCGAGCATACGATTCCCCAACTCAAGGCGCAGTTCGGTCTGAAATCCGTCGACGTCATCATGCCCAGCCATATGCACGACGACCATTTGAACGGCTTCCCCCATCTCGTCCGCCATCACGGCGCCAAGGTTTGGTGTTACGAGAACATGGTTGACGTCCTCCAGAACCCCTGTAGCTACAACCTGGGATGCATCCTGGGTGAACCGATGAAGATCGACCGGGCCTTTCAAAACGGTGAGACGTTCAAGTGGGAGGAATTTGAGTTTCAAGTCTTCCATTCGCCCGGTCATACCGAATACCAGATGGCGATGTTTGTAACCATCGATGGCGCGCGGGTGGCTTTTACCGGCGACGCCTTCTTTCCCACGGGAAGCGCCGACAGCTTGCTTCGCCACAACCTGATCTTTCGCAACTGGGTGGAGAACGACAGCCACGTGAAATCCATTAAGACGATTCTCGAGCATGAACCCAACATCGTGGCGCCCGGCCACGGCAAACCGTTTTTAAGCAATAAGGCGGACTTGGAGAATCTGGAGTATCGCCTGGAGGGCCAACAGAAGTACTTCTTCGATGCCATTGCCGATCCCGACTGCAACTTCGGGCTGAATCCGGGTTGGGCCAGGTTTTACCCTTATCAGCTCCAGGCCAAAGCCGGCTCCAGCGCGAGCCTGGAACTGCGGGTTCGCAATTACCGCTCGGCCCCCATGCGCCTGGAAGCGACGTTGGTCCTGCCCGCGGGCTGGAAGGCTTCACCGGAAATGTTGGATCTGACCATTCCTCCTGGCCAGGATGGCTCAGCCCCGTTTTCGGTATCCATCCCCGAAGATTGGGACCGGGCAAAGCCTCGCGTCGCTATGGCTGCGGACATCAAGGCGGACGGTAAATACCTTGGCCAAATCGCCGAGGGCGTTGCCGATATTGAGTTCAGCGGAGGGCACAATGGAGCGGCGTGATTTCCTGAAGAGCGCTTCGCTGGGTTTTGCTGCGGCGGGCCATCCGCTCGGTAATCAAGCAGCGGTGGGGAGCGATCGGGGAGCGAGGAGTGAAGAAAACCCCCAACTCGGTTACCACGATCCCCATGATCGGCCGAAGGATTATAAGAAAGAACCCTTCAAGCGTCTGGTCATCCTGGGTGAAAGCACGGTGGAGGGTGGCGGTTGGCTCCACCAGCGGGAGGACCGCTACGGTGACGTTCTCACGCGGCTGATCAATGCCTGCCAGAAGGAACCGATTGAGTACCATAACAAAGGAATCGGGGCGAACGCCATATCACCGCGGAGCCCCGGCTACGCCCAGTCGCGGAAACCCAGCGCGCTGGAACGCTACCACCAGGACGTTATCGATCTTCAGCCCGATCTCTTCATCCTTGCCTACGGCCTGAATGACATGCGGGCAGCCATGCCCTTGAGCGATTTCCGCGCCGACATGGCCACGATTATTAGCGACGTGCAAAAGGCATGCTCTCCCGTAACGGTGTTGACCACGGTTTACTACATGACCGGTTGGAGGAGTTACCCACCTTATGATAAAGGCAGTGTGGAGCTGACCCGCCGTTACAATGACTGCATACGCGGGTTGGCAGCCGAGTTCGATTGCATCCTTGCAGACGTCTGGGCGGCGGAAGGGTTGGCCGACTGGTTGATTCATTTCGACGGCGTGCACGCCAATAAAGTCGGGCAAATTCTGATTGCCAACCGGATCTTTGAAGCCCTTGCCCGTCACGCCAGTGGCCTCACCCAGTGGGTGTTCGAGCAGGAACGCGGCACGACATGGACGCAAAATACCACAAAAAAACGAACTGAAGCGGGGGACCCGTTTCAGAAAACCTGGTGAAGTGCCTTTGCGTTTCCGGATCATATCGAGGCACGTGTGATGAGCCGAAGAGTTGTTCTGTTCTTAATGATTCTGATCGCCGCTGCAAGCGAATCTACTGGCCTGGGCAGTCCCCCCGCCAAGGCTGAGGAGAACCCGCCGCTGCAAGTTGCGACGAAGCTTACGCCGGAACTTCTCGGCATGGACCGCGCGCGGATTGTTTTTAGTGGACGCCGCCTGCGCCTGTTTAACGGGCGGGGCACAGTCTCGGTGCGCGATTGGAGTGTCACCGGACTTCAGGTTCTGCAGTTCCCTCCCATTTTCGCACACGACTATCATTTCCAATTGGCATTTCGCGATGAGAGAAACAAGGTTTTGGTTCAGGATCTCACCGCCGACGCCCACGAACAGTTGGCGACCACGGGAAAGGGCACAACGCCGCTGGGTTTCAATTTCTTTCCCCATTCGCCTTTCGTGATGCTTTTGCAACGGGAGTATTGGCAACCCAATCTCTACGTGCGGACAGGGACGTTTCACAAGGTGTTCGACGGCAAGTGGATCTCCTTTGGCATCCGCACCAAGGCCAGTGTTTCAGCGGAAAAGGATGAAATCTATCTCGAGGTGGAAATCCACAACCGCAATTCCGAGCCGCTGGTGCTGACGGTGATTCCGCAGCAGAGTGCTTCCGAGCTGACCGCGGGGATTCCTCAAGTAAGGACGCCGCCGCCATCCGCGGTTCAGCAGGTCGATGCCTTCACGCTGGCGAATTCTGTGGTCAGAGTCACGACGGTCAGCGATTTGGGGAAGCCCCGGAAGGATGGTTGGGAGTGGGAAATTCCTGGGCAAGCTGCGCGCACGGCGCGGTTCGCGATCATCCCCCAGCAGATCAGTTCGCCCGAGCCTGATCCCTTTGCACCTGATCTTGCCGAAAGAATCGCGCGGGCCGACCGTGCGTTGCGCGAGCGGCTTCAGTGGGCGTCGGAAAACCTTCCCCGCATTTCCACCGCCGACCAACGGTTGAATGACCTGTATTACCGCAGTGTTCTGAGCGTTCTCGAGTCACGATGGGAGCGCGAGAATTTCTTCATACAACCGTTTTACGCGGCGGGGACATGGCTTTTCACCACTGCCTGGGACACATCCTATGCTTCTGAACTCCTGTCCATGCTTGATCCGAAAGGCTTGCAAGCGGCGTTCCTGGCCTTTCTGCGCAGTGGCCTGTTGACGTGTACTTACATTCCTTGGAACGGTAAACCCGGCGAATTCGCCTACGCGCAAGACCCCTTTGCCAAAATGCGGATCTTGCAGGATTACCTTCGCCAGACCGGGGACGCCGTATTTCTCGACCGAGTGGAAAACGGACCGACTGTCTATGAATGGATGAAGCGAATGGGCGTCGACCTCAAGAAGCAACGGGGGCGCCCGGACGGGCTGCTGGACTTCGGGTCAAACTCCAACAACCTTTTGGAAATCCGCACGGATGGTTACGAGCACGTGGTCGCGGCGACCAACGGCTTGGCCGCGGAGTACTTCCAGCAGATGGCTGATTGGGGCCGGGAACGGAATGACCCCGAGGCCGAGCAGTTTGCGCAATGGGCATCGCAATTGAAGAAATCCTTGAACGAAAAACTCTGGAATGAGCAAGCAGGATGGTTTGATAACCTGTTTCCCGATGGCAGCCACCAACAGGTTATGAGCTATCACCTCTTTGATATTCTCAACACCGGCCTGCTTTCCGAGCGGCAGCAGCATTGCCTGGTGGCGCACATCCGGGAGGGAGAGTTTCTCGGCCCTTACGGCATGTATTCGATTGCCAAGTCTGACGACTCGCATTGGGATTTGATGGACGAAGATTGGGGCGGTGGCGGCCAGTACACGGGCATGCCCCTGCGAATTGCCGAAACACTTTATCGCCTGGGGTACAGCGAATTGGGTTGGAACATACTCGAGCGATGCGCGCGCTGGACGGAGAAATATCCCTACTTGCCGCAGGATGCTTTTACTGACTCCATCGCCGACCTGGATGAAGAAGATATGCCGCTGGAAATCGCAGCGGGCAGCGGAGCACAGGCCATTCTCTTTGGAGTTTTCGGCTTGCGCCCGGCGATGGATGGATCACTCGCGATCTCACCCGCTTATCACACGGAGTTAGGCGAGGCGAAGATGGCGGGTTATCATTTCCGCGGGCACACTTATGATGTCGCCATGATGCCGGCGGAATACTGCGTTTACGCCGACGGGAAGTTGGCGGCACGAAATACTTACGGCGTCGCAACGAGATTCCCCAAGCCCTGACATCCTTATTTTACTAATGCCATGGCGACATGATACTTGGTTCGAAGGGCGACGGGCGCTATCATTTCGGCGGGAAGCTTTTGCTGGTTCGGCCGGATGATTTGCACTTGTGACTCCGGTCATTGTCCTGATTGTGGGTTAGGGCTGATCGGATTCGAATCAACGCATTTCTATGGAGGGACCATGAAGCAGCGATGTTTGTTGAGCGTTTTAGTTCTCCTCGTCACGCCTCTGTTGCAAGCCCAGAGCACGCCGTACCAGTTGAAGCCCATCCTGGAGAAAGAACTCCAGTCGCCTGCGGTGGTGGAGTTTCAACTGCAAGAGTATCTGATGAAGCAAGTTCCCAAGCTCCCGCCCATTTCCACACCGGAAAAGTGGACCAGCGAGGGCGAGCAAATCCGCAAGCGCGTACTGGACAACGTCGTGTTTCATGGATGGCCGAGTGGATGGGTGAATTCGCCGCCGCGATTCGAAGATTTGGGAACCATCCCTTCGGGAAAGGGATACCGGTTGCGGAAGCTACGCTATGAGGTTGTGCCGGGATTCTATTCCACCGCGCTCCTTTACGAGCCGGAGAACCTCCAGGGCAAGGTACCCGCCGTTCTGAATGTGATGGGGCATCATGGCGCGATTGGCAAGGCGGTGGAGTTCCAACAGAAGATGTGCATCAATGAAGCCCTGCGAGGCATGATGGCTTTGAACCTCGAGTGGCTGGGGATGGGTGAACTCTTCGACAAGCAGAACACCCACTGGTATGGCGGGCACCTGGATTTGGTAGGAGCGAATATGGAGGGGTTATTCTATCTGGCCATGCGCCGCGGGCTCGACTATTTATGGCAACACCCCAACGTGGATCAAAAGCGCATCGCGGTTACGGGATTGTCCGGTGGCGGCTGGCAAACCATTATTTTGAGTTCGCTCGACGAAAGGGTGGACGTGTCCATCCCCGTGGCAGGGTACACGTCGCTGGAAGGTCGGATGGCGCTTGCCCCGGAAACCGAGGCCGGAGACCTTGAGCAGAACGCTACGGACCTCCTGGTCGGGCAAGACTACTCGACCCTGACAGCGATTCGGGCGCCTCGGCCAACCTTGGAGATCAATAATGCCGAAGACAATTGCTGTTTTCGCGCCGCCTTGGTGAAGCCTTACATCTATGAAGCCGTGCGGCCCTTCTTCCGGTTGTATGGGAAGGAGGAGGCGTTGCAGTTTCACGAGAACACCAACATTTCGGCCCACAATTACGAGCTGGATGACCGCCACCAAGCCTACGGGTTCTTGGCGAAGCACTTTGGATTGTCCGCCGGCAACGAGGAAATCGACGTTGGAGAAGACGTCAAGAACTATAGCGAACTGGTGGTGGGAGTGCCGCCGGATAACCTGACCATCCTGGGATTGGCCAGGAAACTCGCGGGGGGGATTACGCGCCCAACCATTCCTTCGGATTCTGCCGGTAAGGCGGCCTGGGCGGAAACGCAGAGGAGCAAACTCCAGGAGGTCCTTCGCTACCATCCGGTGACCGTGCAACAGGTTTGGGCGGTTGCCAACACGAAGCATAACGGCGTTGAATCGGTCTCTTACCGCTTCCTGCTGAGCAACGGCCTGAGCGCCACGGGAGTTTGGTTGAAGGATATTCCCACGCCGGAGGGCGCGCCGCTGACCATCGTGATCAACGATAAGGGCAAGAAGGGCGGCGCCGCGGAGGTTTGGGACCGCATGCCGGAAATTGCCGACCGCATGGATCGAAATGAGCAAGTGCTGGTTCTGGATCTGGTGTTCACAGGTGATGCGGCTCCCGAGGGACCCTTGTTTTTATTTCCCGAGATGCTGGCGGCCGCGGGCAATCGCTCGCTGGGCCTGGAGGCTGCGCAACTGATCGCCCTCAGCCATTGGGGGCAAGACCAGTGGCACGCTCCCTCGGTGCGGATTGAGAGCACCGGCATCCGCAGCCAGGTGGAAGCGCTGGTTGCTACGGCCCTCGCGCCCCACGCGTTTTCCGAGGTGGCCGTCCAAGGGGGAATGCACAGCCTTCAGTACCTCCTGGATAAGCCCATCGACTATACGGAGTATGCCGACCTGTTTTGCCTCGATTTGTATAAGGACTTCGATTTGGATCGCATCATCGTGATGGCCGAGCCCACCAAAGTTCTTGAACACAATTTTGTAGAAGAAGCGGCGAAGCCGGAGTAGATGCTCCTTCTGAGCAGGGGAGGGTTTGAGATGAGTTCTGATATTACACGGCGCGACTTCATAAAACGTGCCGCGCAAGGCACGGCTGGGGGTTTGGCATTTTCCGCGGGCCGTCCGGCGGTAGCCGCCAGCGATAAGGTTCGCGTGGGGGTGATTGGGCCCGGACATCAAGGCCGGGGCGACACAAAGAACTTCGCTCGCCAGCCGGACGTGGAAGTGGTCGCGGTTTGCGACGTGTATGAGCCCAACTTGGCGTTGGCCGTGGAAGCCGCCGGCGGCCAGGCGCAAACCTACAAGGATTTTCGCCAAATCCTCGACCGCAAGGATATCGATGCGGTGCTGGTGGCCACGCCTGACCATTGGCACTCCTTGCCCACCGTCGAGGCCTGCAAGGCGGGCAAAGACGTCTACGTCGAGAAGCCGCTCTCGCACGATATCCGTGAAGGCCAGATCGTGGTGGAAGCCGCGCGAAAGTACAACCGTGTGGTGCAACTGGGAACGCAGCAGCGCTCCGGCATTCATTTTCAAAAGGCCGCCGAGATTGTGCAGAGCGGCAGCTTGGGAAAGATCAGCTTTGTTCGGACGTGGACTTATGGCAATAGCTATCCTCACGGCATTGGCAATCCTCCCGATTCCGATCCGCCGGCAGGGCTCGATTGGGACCTCTGGCTCGGACCCGCGCCCAAGGTGCCTTTCAATGTCAACCGCTGGGTGGGCATGAGTCCGAAGGGTTGGTCCACCTTCCGCTATTTCTGGGATTACGCCGGGGGAATGATGACGGACTGGGGCGTGCACCTGATTGACATCGTGCAAATGGCCATGCAGGTGGAAGGCCCGCGGGTAATTTGCGCCCTGGGCGGGAAATACTACGACCAGGATAACTCCCAGACCCCTGACACCCTGGAAGTGTGTTATGAGTATGAAAACCCCTCATTCGTTTGTGTGTATGAACACCGCTGGGATAATGCCAATTCGATGTATGGCAAGGGTTATGGAATCCAATTTCACGGGACGGATGGAACCTTGTTTGTGGACCGGAGCGGTTTTGAATTGTTCCCGGAAACTCGCCGCCGTGACGACAAGGCAGTGGGGCAGGCGCCGGAAATGAAGATGTCCTCCATAAATGATTCTGGATACTCCCACGTGCGGAATTTCATCGATTGCGTGAAGTCGCGGCAGCGGCCGATCAGCGACGTGGAAATCGGTCACCGCTCCACCAGCGCCTGCCTGCTGGGAAACGTCTCCTACCGCAGCCAGCAGCGTCTGGTGTGGGACGTGGCCAACCAAAAGCTGATTTCCGGGGGGCCGGACGCCGAGCAATACCTCTCGTGCGAGTACCGCGACCCCTGGAAGCTTTCCGCCTGACGCTATTCACATCGATGGGCAGGATGGACAGGATAAAAAGGCGGTAGCGCGGACCCCCGCTTTCGGGGTCCGCGGTTCTTCCTTTGCAAAAACTGTAAATTTCTAAGACGGACGCCACCCTTCGGGTTCGGGAGCGCGAGTCCAGGGAAGAACCGCAGACCTCAGAGGCGGAGGTCTGCGCTACGCGCTGCGCGGTCGGCTATTGGACGCCTCCGCCATTCGCCTTATTCAGCAACAACTCTTCGTGCTCGCTGCTGACGACGAGGTCCCGGTTGTCGAGAAGGTTAAAATAGTAGACGGTGGTTCCCTTCGGCAATCTGGCTGACACCTTTCCCCCTTTCGCGTCCAACGTTGCTGGAATCGTCTCCCATTTCCGGGTTTGCCATTGACCCATATCGGTCGTGTAGTTCAGTTCGGCTTTGGTGATGGGCGCTTTGGTCTTAAACACCACCCAAGCATCAAGGCCTTCACGGCCGCTCTTATCAATTCGGGCCAGGGGCATTCCTTTCCTCAACAGCGACTCAGCCATCGCCTGAATCTCTTTGGGATTCTCACCAGGTCCGCCGTGCCCATGGGGCATGCGCACACGTACACACAGTGTTCGTGGACTTTGGGGTAGTCGGTACGACCTCTGCAACGAGTCCAAGGGATACGCGAAGTCGTTGGTTCCGTCGACCCACAACATCGGTACCCGCACGCGGGGAAGATATGCCGCCGGGTCCCATAACCCCACCCACTTGCTTGCTTTGTCCTCCCCCATCTTCCGGAATTCACCCAGCCATACTGAGTCATGTCCCAGGAACCCGCAGCCGTAGACGGGAGCCGCGAACCGGAAGCGGTGGTCAACTCCTGCCACGATGCACACCAGGTATCCGCCCCAGGACACGCCCGTCAAACCAATCCTGTTCGGATCAACGTGCGGAAGCGATCGGACCAGCGAATTAGCCAGGATAACGGCGGCAACGGCGTGGTAGGTCCACTGATCCTCGATCGGCTGATCGATCTGGTCGAACCCACCCCAACCCGGCGGACCACCGTATTCATGGCGCGGATGGGGGCCACTGAACGCTCCGCTGCTCACGCATCCGCACGTGTCCATGGCGATCGCCGCATACCCTCGGCTGACCCACAGCCGTACCCACGGAATGAATGCCGATCCACCGCCGCCGTGGACCAGGACCATGGCCGGGACCTTTTCCTTCCCCTTCATCTCGGGCAGACCGTAGTAAGCAAACACCCGGGTCGGATGGCCCTTCCAGGGCACGCCCTCATAGAAGATCGCTCTGACGTCGGATGTGCTGCGCTGCGGATCTTCAGTAACCTTGGGCGCGACCGAAAGAGCCCGGATATTCCAGGGACATGCCTGGTTCTCTGCCGCACGGCCCCCCATGGAGATACTGATGATGAGCAGGATTCCTGAAACGAAGCGCAAATGCTTCATGTCGTGTTATCCCTCCTCTGTGTGCTCGACTCCTGCTCACTGATGATCTTAGATTACGGACCGCTCAAGCCTCAGGCGACCGCCCGCAGGGGATTAACAACTTTCAGACCGCCAAAGTGCTTTTCGTTGTCAGTAACCACGAGGCAATCATTCGCTTCGGCCACGGCGGCGATGATCATGTCGAGGGCGCTCCTCGGCGTCCTCCTGGCGGTCCCCTCGGCCATCAGCCGCGCCCAGATAAGACCCGCTTTCTCGTCGAATGGAAGGATGCGGCCCGCGAACAGCGCTTGCGGTCCTTCCGGGCCCGAGAACCAACGCTCCAACTGCTTCCGCTTCTTTACGGCAGATTTTTCCAGCACCCCGCGCCAGATCTCGGCGACGGTCAGGGAAGAAATGAATAGGTCCTGGTCAGCTTGTTTAGACATCCAGGCGATGAGAGATGGCGACGGCGCAGGCTTAGTGGCCTCGCTGATGATGTTAGTGTCGAGGAGATAGCGGGTCATAAATCAACCTTACGACCGCCAGTGACCGAACGGGTGAAGTTGAGATCGGCGCCGACCAAAGGCGACCGGCGCAACGCCAAAAGGATTCCGCCCTTCCGCGCCGTTTCGCTGGAGATGCTCCGGCGGACCGTGTCACGAATCTGCGTGGCGTCCGCCCCCTGGTCGGCGAGCCGCTTGGCTAGAGAGCGGATCAAATGGCGATCCGTCTTGAGCCCCAGAACCTCGAACCGAGCCATGCCTCGGTGCTTGAGCCGCCGGCGGTAGTTGTTCAACGCTCGCTTTTGTGACGTGATGGTCATCGCCTGCCTCCGCATATATCCAGTAATATAGCCGTAAAATAGACGGAGAGCAAGTCAAGCTCATGACCTCGGCAACTGACTGGGTTGTGCAACCACTCCTGGCTTTACAGGTTTGCGGTGCATGTAATCGATTTCATCGAGGTGCTTTTTTCACCCGGCTTCGACATTTTGTCTTAATCCATGGATTGTACACGTAGCCTCTATATTTTACTTGACATATCTAGCCGTCGTGGTATACTGAATGCTGCGGCCAGCCTCCGCTGGCTGACGTCTAAGACCGCGGACCTATTCAAAGGGTCGGCGCAAAGCACACGGAAAAGTATCAGGTGCCTGGTGCCAGTCTTGGGTGCTAGGGCTGACGATGGGCGACCGGAAATTGCTGAGGGCTGAGCGCTGATCGGTGGGGGCCGCCTTGTGAAGTTTAAACGCCATGAGTATGAGATGGATGCATCAGAAAAACCGTGTCTTTCCACGATGTATTAGAAACGAAATGGGTTAGTCGTGCGGAGAGTGCCAATTTAAGGGTCAGCGCAGAAAAACTGCGAGCTTTCCACGATGTACTAGAAACAAAAGGGCTTAGCAATGAATGGGGAAAACTCGGCAAAAGTCTATATTATTGCAAATAAAACAGTTAGTTCATATCCCCGCAGCCACGACCATGGGAAAAAAAGGGGACTTATATACATGACTCCCTTGCATTATAAAAGTAAAGGTGACACAATGCGACCATGTATAAGGAGATATTTTCAAAACTCACGGAATGGGGGCTCGCTCACATGCTGACTTCAATTTC
>JBEKNU010000066.1:0-28876 GCA_049522495.1 Terriglobia bacterium | reverse complement strand
CCGCCAGGTAAACTCCTCCCAGTAAACCGATGGGGACGCCCAGCAGGGAAGCTAGCAGCAGAAGCTTGCCGCTGCCCACGATGGCATTGGCCATCCCCCCGCCCGATTCGCCCACGGGGGCCGGGAGGTTGGTAAAGAATGCCCAGTTCAGCGATTTGCCCCCATACCACAGGAGATATCCGAGGATGAAAAAAAGGACGGAAACCGTGAACAGAGCGCAGAGGCCGGTGAGGCTGAGCATGACTACGTTCACGACCTTGCGCCAGCGGGTGCGAAGACTCATCCCTGCGCAGTCCCCTTTTGCGTGGTGGCGATAATCGCCAGGCGCGCCAGACCATTGATTACAATCGTTACCAGGAACAGGACAAGCCCCAACTCGATCAAAGCTTGCAGATACAAATCACCGGTGGCCTCCGTGAATTCGTTGGCGATAACGGCGGCAATCGAATAAGCCGGAGCAAAGAGCGAAGCGCTAATTTTGGGATCGTTGCCGATCACCATGGTGACCGCCATGGTTTCTCCCAGGGCCCGGGCCAAGGCCAGGAAAACCGAGGCCATAATTCCCACCCGCGCGAACGGCACCACCACTTGCCAGGTGGATTCCCACTTGGTGGCGCCGAGCCCCAGCGCCGCTTCGCGTTGTTCCACCGGCACCGCCAGCAACACTTCCCGCGAGACGGAGATGATGAAAGGAACAATCATGATGGCAAGGACGAGTCCGGCCGCCAGCATGCTGGTGCCGTATATGGGACCCGTGAAGAGAGGGAGAAATCCCAAAGTGGTCTTAAGAAAGGGCATCACCACTTTGCGCAATATCGGAACCAGAACGAAAATTCCCAGCAGGCCGTAAATCACGCTGGGAACCGCCGCCAGGAGCTCGATCACGAAGGTCAGGTAGTTAGAAATCCTCGGGGGGGCGAGCTCAGAAAGGAAGATGGCCGCGCCTACCCCCAAGGGCACAGCCACTAAAAGCGCCAGCGCCGAGGAAACCACGGTGCCATAAATGAACGGCAAAGCGCCGAAGTCCTCGCTGACCGGATCCCAGGTTTTGCCCGTGAAAAATTCGAACCCAAACTTGTGGCGGGGCAGAGCGGAGTTGACATAGAGCTGGTAGATCACCATCACCGTCACGACAATAATGCTGGCCGCCGCCAGCAAGGTGATCAGATGAGCGACCTCATCCCCATGCCGCAATTGATGAATAAACTGCCGCGCGCGCCGGGAAAGGCGCGCGCGGCCAGCCGTGACTGGAGCGTTTGCCATGCTAATTAACCATCGTCATCGCTTTGGTTTCCTTGGCCACGACCTCTTTGGGAAGTTTCGCGTAACTGAGAGCCTCCACCATCCCCTGACCGTCTTTCACCATCCAGTGGAGGAAATCGACGATCGCTTTTTTCTTGGTGGGGTCCTGAATTTTATCGGGCACGAGCAGCCACGTGAAACTGGATATGGGGTAAGCTGCCTTCCCCGGCGCATCGGTGATGGAAACCCGGAAATCATCGGGCATCGACTTCGCCGCCCCCGCCGCCGCCGCGGTGACGCTGGCCAAGTCTGCCTTCACGAATACTCCGGCGGAATTTCGCACTTTGCCGTAGGGCATGTTGTTCTGGATGGCGTAGATCAGCTCGACATACCCAATGGCCCCGGGCTGTTGCTTCACCATTCCCGAAACGCCCTCATTGCCTTTGCCACCAAGTCCCACCGGCCAATTGACGGAGGAGTTCTTCCCCACCTTGGTTCTCCATTCCTCGCTGATCTTGGAGAGATAATCAACCCAAATATAGGTTGTGCCGCTGCCCTCGGAGCGGTGCACGACGATGATGTCCGTATCGGGGAGATTGACACCCTTGTTAGGGCCGGTAATGGCCGGATCATTCCATTTGGTGATCTTCCCCAGAAAAATCCCGGCCAGGGCTTCCTGGGTGAAATTGAGTTCCTGGTTTACCCCCGGGATGTTGTACGTCGGAACATCCGCGCCCAGCACCGTCGGGAAGTGCAGGATTTTGGTCTTGGCTTGATGAAGCTGGTCGTCGGTCATGGGCATATCCGATGCACCGAAATCAACCGTCCCGGCGAGTATCTGCCGGACTCCGGCGCCGGAACCGAGCGATTGATAGTTGAAATCCATATCCGGGTGGAGCTTGTGGTACTCGTCAAACCACTTGGAATAAATCGGATAAGGAAAAGTCGCACCCGCTCCGGTGATCAAAATTGCGGGAGCTGGTGTCGGCGCTGGAGCTGCTGAGGGGGATTCGACAAACGCACATACCCCTAGAGCAAGCAAGACTGCGCCTAAAGCGATACTGGTAATCGAAGTTTTGAGTTTCATTTTTTGATCCCTCCGCCGTCAGTCTTAGGGATGTGTGTTACGGCGGAATTAAGAGATGGTTATTCCTGGATTTAAGTCCTTAGCAGATACCCATTTTCGGTCGCCGATGTTACAGGAACATTAAGCCTCTGTTGCGCAGACATAAAGGGGGGTTGGACATTTTGGCGGGGGCTAGAGGCCGCCCCCCCCCGCACTGGCGCAACAAAAAAACCAGTTGCGTATTTGTATAATTCCAGTATAATCGAAGTATGAGAACTGGAAAGGACTCCCCATCCGTCACCCGCTATGCCGATATGTTCGCCGCCATGGGCGCCGAACCCCGGCTGCGCATCATGCAACTGCTCCTCACCGCTCACCCGCAGGGGTTGGTGGTCGGCGATATCCAGGACGAGCTGGATATCCCCGCCTCCACGCTCTCCCATCACCTCGACAAGCTCAAGAATGAGGAGTTGGTCAGGGTCCGGCGGGATGGCACCTTCCTGTGGTACTCGGCGAACCTGGAAGCCTTGCAGGAGGTCATGAACTTCTTGTATGCGGAGTGCTGTACCCGGAACAAGGCCATCGACCCGGGCGAACTCGTCGCTATTGGGTCGGCGCCAAAATGTGGTCCCGAAAGGAAAAGCAAATGAGCGAGCAAAGTATCAAAGAAGTGGTGAAAGTAAGATACGGGCAGGCTGCCTTGCGTGTGATTAAGGGTGGCAGTACCTGCTGCGGTGCGGCGCCGGCGGTGGAGGGCTGTCCTGACCCGATCAGTTCCAACCTATACGACGGCAGCCAAACCAGCCAGATTCCGGAAGCGGCCTTGCTGGCATCGCTGGGCTGCGGAAACCCCACGGCGCTGGCCGAACTGAAACCCGGCGAGACCGTCCTCGATCTGGGATCGGGAGGGGGCATTGACGTGCTGCTTTCCGCGAAGCGCGTGGGCCCCTCTGGCAAGGCTTACGGCCTGGACATGACCGAGGAGATGCTAGCGCTGGCTCGCGAGAACCAGCGGAAAGCCGGCGTGGCAAATGTGGAGTTCCTGAAGGGCGAAATCGAAAACATCCCGCTGCCCGACAGTTCGGTGGATGTGATCATCTCCAATTGCGCCATCAACTTGTCTGCCGACAAAGACCGGGTGTTGCAGGAAGCCTTTCGCGTGCTCAAGCCCGGCGGAAGGTTCGCGGTCTCGGACATTGTGGTGCGCGGTGAGGTTCCCGCCGCAATTCGGCGCAACGTGGAGCTCTGGATCGGCTGCATGGCGGGGGCGCTGGAAGAAAACGAATACCTGGCCAAGCTCGCCCGCGCGGGGTTTGAAGTTGTCAACGTGGAACCGACACGCATTTACCGCCTCAACGACGCGCGTGAGCTGCTTTCCAGCAAGGGCATCGACGTGGATGCAATTGCGCCTTTGGTGGATGGCAAATTCATGAGCGCCTTCGTGCGGGCGAAGAAACCAGGCGCCTCGCGCTGAACCCCGACTCACCGTGAGGGAATAGAGCACCGGCAGCTCTAGTCGGGGTAAGTATTAAACATGACTCGCCCGTGTAGTCTTCTGGAGCGAGGGCTTATCCCCATGCGAGTTGTTCCCTCATCATGGCGTACTCCCCGAGAGCTGTGCCAGTGCAGGTGTGAGTTTTCCCAGGATACGGAGCCGGGGAGGAGAACATTCTGGTCTGGAGTCAGGCATGGAAGGACAGATTCTGCGAGTGACCATCGACAAGTTCACCTTCCTGGTTCCAACCAGTTTGGTCTATAGCGACGTGGGCGTTTGGGTGAAGCTAGAAGGCAACCGTGTCCGCCTCGGGCTGTCTGACTTTTCCCAACAGTCCAGCGGGGACGCTGCTTTTGCCAATGTGAAACCGGTCGGAACGAAGCTCGAACGCGGGGACGAGTTTGCCGACATCGAGACGGTGAAGGTGAATGTCAGCGTTCCGTCTCCCGTCAAAGGGGCCATTGTTGAGATCAACCCTTCCCTGGCAGACGCGCCCGACCTCCTCAACCAGGACCCCTATGGCAAAGGCTGGCTGGCGGTAGTGGAACTCAGTGATTGGGAGAGCGACCGCGCGCACCTGTTGGATGCGCAGGCATATCTACCGCTCGTCAGACACCAGGCTGAAACGGAGATGAAGAAATGAGAGAAAAAGTTCTGATTGTTCCGTGTAGCGGTATCGGGAAAAGTCTTGGTTCGGTGGCAAGAGAGGCTGCCTATGGGGTGACGGAGGAGTTGTGTCGCGATAGGACACGAATAATGCCCCTTGCTTTATTAGTGTTGGGTGACAAGGAGACGCGCACCGAGCTTTCCAGCGCTGACGCCATCACTCTTGACGGCTGCGTGAAGGCATGTGCCGCCAAAGTAGTTGAAGCGACGGGAGGCAAGGTAGCGCATGCCCTGCAGGTCCTGGACGTATGCCAACGACATCCTGGTTTGAAGCCCGCGGGCATCTCCGAACTCAACGAAAGCGGTCACGAACTGGCCCACGCCTTGGCCGAGGAGGTAAAGGAACTGGTGGGGAACATGGCGGGAGGGTTGAGCAATGTCTGAGCTTCCCACGAAAAAGGTTGGCCTCATTGCTTGCTGTGGGGAAGAGATTCCGGAGGGCACCGTGACCCGGCTGGCAGTACGAAAGGTGCTGGAATCGTTGCGCCCGCAGCATACCGTGACGATCTGCCTCCCCCTATTTCTCGCCGGGGGCGAGGGCGAGCGCGCCTTCGCGCGTCTCCACCCTACAATCGCCGTGGATGGTTGCGAGAAACAGTGCGCCGCTCACGGCACGGCAATGTACAGCGGTAAGCCCGCCGCGAGCGTCGTCGTGAACCACGGATCGTCCGCAGACTGCGCCCGTTTGGGCACCGCGCGACGGTTGACTCAGACCGGGATGCAGGTGGTAAGCGATGTCGCGGATCAGATTGCCCATCACGTGGACCAATTGCTCGATCTTAAGTGGGATCAGCGGGCCGGCGCACGAGCCGACAGTCCTGCCGCTCAGGCAGAATCTGAGGCGCGACAAGCTCCGTGCTCGTGTGGCTCAGGAATTCTGGTCACGACTCTGCATGTGGCCGGACGGGAGGTTGCGCTTTTAGCGCTTCCGCTGATCTTTGCCCAGTTTCGCGAGGCCGGAAAGTTGCCGGACGATTCCACAAAGGCTGAACTGATGCAGGCCGTGAAAATCTACAACCCCATCCCGGATGTGGAGGAGGAGGCTTACGCACAGGCCGTCCTGCAGGAGTACTCGGCGTTCGCCCAGAGGAGCCATTGATGGTACGGACGGCAACCTATCACACGCACGTGACATGGAAAGGGGCACACTGGGGACACATCCAGATGGGCAACGGTCCTGAGATGGACTTCTCTGCTCCTCCGGACGCGCACGGACATGCCGGAGTGCTTACGCCCGAGGATGCCTTTGTTGCCGCGGTCAACACCTGCATTACGATGATGTTTCTTTGGACGAGTGAACGCTTCAAGCTGGATCTGGTCTCCTACGAGTGCGAGGCGAAAGGCACCAAGCTCATCGAGCTTGACCGGACAGAAATCTTCACCTCGGTCACGCTGCGACCCAAGGTAGTCCTGCGCGCCGGAAACGAGGAGCGAACTACCGTTGAGAGGCGCGTGCGGCGTGCGCTGGAGTCGGCGCAGAAGTACAGTCTGGTCGCCAACTCCATTAAATCGGAGATCAGGGTGGATCCGGACATTGAAATAGTCTCATGAACGAAAGAACGGAGTGGCTTGGAGAGGAACGGATGGTATCGATCAAAGTGCTCGGCCCCGGCTGCCAGGTAGGACTGCGGTCGAGGAGTCCCCTCGCGATCGTCCGAATTCATCATCGAAAGGCGTAGAACGATGTCAGAACACCTTGTGCGCAAGCTCTCTTTCCTTGACCGATATCTTACCGTTTGGATTTTCCTCGCAATGGCCCTGGGCGTGGCTTCCGGCTATTTCCTGCCGGGCCTGGTGCGGGCGATCACCGCTTTTCAGGTGGGAACCACCTCCATTCCCATAGCCGCCGGTTTAATTCTAATGATGTACCCTCCCCTGGCCAAAGTCCGGTACGAAGAAATGGGCGAGGTCTTTCGGAACAAGCGTGTCCTGTTGCTCTCCTTGCTGCAAAATTGGGTAATCGGGCCGGTCTTGATGTTTGTTCTGGCCGTCACCTTCCTGCGGCATTATCCCGAATACATGGTGGGCCTGATCATGATCGGCCTGGCGCGATGCATCGCCATGGTGATTGTGTGGAATGAACTCGCCAAGGGGGACAGTGAATACGCGGCGGGACTGGTGGCCTTCAATTCCGTTTTTCAGGTGTTGTTCTACTCCGTTTACGCGTGGTTCTTCATCACTCTATTGCCTTCGTGGGTCGGATTGAAAGGGACGATCGTGCATGTTTCCATGAAGCAGATCGCGCAGAGCGTCTTCATCTACCTGGGCATTCCTTTTCTCGCGGGAATGTTCACGCGCTTCATCCTGGTTCGCTCGCGGGGGCGGGAATGGTACGAAAAGAAGTTTGTGCCGCGCATCAGCCCGCTCACGCTAGTGGCTTTGCTTTTCACCATTGTGGTGATGTTTTCGCTGAAGGGGCAGTACATCATTCAACTGCCGCTGGATGTGTTGCGCATTGCGCTTCCCCTCTTGATCTACTTCGTGGTGATGTTCCTGGTCTCCTTCTACATGGGCAAGAAGCTGGGCGCCGATTACTCGAAGACCGCCACGCTTTCCTTCACGGCGGCGAGCAACAACTTTGAACTGGCCATCGCCGTGGCGGTAGCGGTTTTTGGAATTCACTCGGGCGCGGCTTTCGCGGCGGTGATCGGTCCGCTGGTGGAAGTGCCTGTGTTAATCGGACTGGTGGGAGTATCTCTGCGTTTTCAGCGCTTCTTCACCACACGGAGTCCCGCGCCGGTGAACGAAGCGAAATTGGTCCAGGGCTAGATCTTGGCGATAGGTGATGAGCTATGCGGGTTTTGATTCTCTGTACAGGAAACTCCGCTCGAAGCCAGATGGCGGAAGGCCTGCTTCGAAACGACGGAGGCGTGGGGTTTGAGGTATTCAGCGCCGGCACGAAGCCCAGCCGCGTGCGCCCGGAAGCTATTGCCGCGATGCGTGAAATAGGGATTGATATCTCGGGCCACCGGTCGAAATCCGTGGACGAGTTTGCGGGGCTGGCGTTTGATTATGTGATTACGGTTTGCGACAATGCCAAGGAGAGTTGCCCGGTCTTTCCGGCTACCACCAAACGCATCCATTGGAGCCTCGAAGACCCGGCCGCAGTCCAAGGCTCGGAAGAGGAAAGGCTGGCAGAATTCCGCCGGGTGCGCGACCAACTGCAATCGCTTCTGCGCCATTTCCTGGAAGCCAACCCGTGACCGGAGAAATCGGGGGCACAGGCTGGACCCTACGCGCAGGATTCGTCACCAGCCATTAAAATCTGATTATTCCTGGGTTTTGGTCCTTCAGATACCCCCATTTTCGGTTTGTAAAGGAACATCGACGCTTTGATTCACAGGGACAAGGGTAGATTGGACATTTGGCGGGGGGCCTTGGCTTTTCGTGGCGGCTGACTTTAGCTAAAGTTGCGAAATTTTCTCAACTTCGCAATTCATAGTCTTGTCACATCCTCATCACACTCCGTTAATCACCCTCTTCCAGCATGAACGGGTCTTCCAATACAGTCGGGCTTGATCCCGCACGAGGAGTGCTAAACTCCTCCCGGGTAGCCTTAAAGCCAAAACCTAAGGAGCTAATGATGCACAAACGCAGGCTTGTCAACCCTAGAGTCGTGAGCATGGCGTTGCTTCTCATGGGCTTGTCGGCATGGGGCATTCTTGCCAGCGACAGCGCTTCGTCGGCAGGAGACGCCACCGCGCCTCCCGCGGCGAGCGCGACGAAACCCAGCGCCAGCCCCAACGAGCAAATTACCCTTCTCAAGCAGCAAATGGCTCTTCAACAGAAGCAAATCGAACAAATGCAGAAGGCTTTGGAGGAGCAGAAACGGCTTCTGGAACAACTCGCCAAGCCAACTCCGGCCACCGAGTTGGCCGCGCGACCGGCACAGCCTGCGAAACCAGCCGCGGGCGCCGAGCAAGCCTCCCAACCCGCGAAGCCGGCGGTGGGCACGCAGCAAGCCGCCCAACCACAGGCCCCCAGCCTCGGTGAAGTGGCTTCCACCAGCCCGATGATTCCTCAGTCCGAAAAGAAGATGGAAAACGCCGCCATCCCCGTGGCGGCTGGACCCGTAACCATAAGCGCCGCCCGTCCGGCAGGCGGGGCAGATTCGGAGAGCTCGCCGCTGCAGTTTCACATTGGCACGGCGACGATGATTCCCGTCGGGTTTATGGATTTTACCAGCGTATTTCGCAGCAAGACAGCGGGTGGAAACATCGGGACGAGCTTTGGAAGTATTCCCTACGCGACCGTCACGGCTGGCACCACTCCCTTTAACACCAATCTCTCGGAGTTGCGCCTGAGTATGCAGAACTCCCGGATCGGTTTCCGGGCTGACGCGGACGTATTCGGTGCGCATGTGATCGGATACATGGAAGCCGACTTTCTGGGGACCCCTGCCAGCACCAACATTGCGGTGACCAGCAACAGCAACTTGCTCCGCTCGCGGTTGTACTGGCTCGACATTCGGAGAGGCGCGTGGGAAGTCCTCGGCGGCCAGACGTGGAGTTTGCTCACTCCTGGCCGCGTGGGCATTTCACCTCTCCCTGCCGACATCTTCTACTCCCAAGTTATAGATGTGAACTACTTGCCGGGCTTGTTTTGGGGACGCATCCCGGAACTGCGGGTGGTTTATCACCCCACCAAGCAAGTGGCCTTCGCCCTGGCACTCGACAGTCCTGATCAGTATGGGGGCGGCTCGGCCGGAGGCGGCTCCATCATCCTTCCCGCGGCTCTCTCGACCTATTCAAGTGAATTGGACTTTGGCGCAAGCTCGGGCGGTATAGCTACTCCCGACGTTGCTCCCGATATCATTGCGAAACTGGCAGTGGATCCTAACAAGCGCGTTCATTTCGAAATTGGGGGAGTGGAGCGGAACTTCAAAGTCTATAACCCCAATACTTCCACCAGTTTCTCGGCGGAAGGCGGGGGCGGTTTCGTGAATCTGCACGTGGAACCGGTTAAGGGATTCCGCATTCTGACGAACAACTTCTGGAGTGACGGTGGTGGCCGCTACATCTTTGGCCAAGCCCCAGACATGATTGTGCACGCCGACGGATCCATCTCCCTTGTCCACAGCGGCTCCACGGCGAGCGGCATTGAGATCACCCAAAAGAAAACCTTGCTCTATGCGTACTACAGCGGAATTTACGTCATGCGGAACACCGCGATCGACACGGGTAAAACCGTGGCGGCTTTGGGTTATGGCTACTCCGGCTCAAGCAGCGGCCAGAATCGCGCGATCCAGCAAGTCACTTTTGGCTTCAACCAGACGATCTGGAAGGACGCCAAATGGGGCGCAGTCAATTTCATGGGCCAGTATGCCTATCTGTTGCGCGACCCCTGGTATGTGAATTTTGCCACCGGCCAGCCCCCGAATGCCACGAACAATATGGTGTTCTTCAACCTTCGCTACACGCTGCCGGGCTCTGCTCCTACCATGGGGAAGTAAGCCTGTTCTCGGTAGAGCTTGACGGCACGCGTATTCCTCTCGCTTCAGTGTGGGCTTCGGCCCACACTGGAGTGATTGCCCGCTCCTCTATAGCTCCCTTGCACAACTGAAAGCACAGGCCTACGCCCCGCGCCCCCAGTTTCCCTCGCGGGCTGGCGCAGAGCGCCGTTCTGCGGGCCACAGACAAAAATGAAATCAGGAGCCTTTGCGCCTTGGCGTCTTGGCGTGAAATTGTTTATTCTTTCATGCCTACAATGGCCATCGTGCTTACGCGGATTCTTCGGAGAAAGTTGGAACGCGCCCAGGGGGAAGCAAATGCGATCGAAATGGATACTGAAATTCTGCCGTATAGCTCATAACCATGATTTCCTAGTCGTCCTTTCACTCCTCGCATTTATCGCCGCCGGCTCTGAGGCGATGGCCGCTGGGCCTTCGCCCGAGTTTCTGGTAGAAGGGGGAAAGGCGCGAGCTGTTATCGTGCTCGGCGACAACTCCGATCTCTTCTACCGCTTTGTGGGGGAGGAGTTGCAGCGCTATGTCAAAGCGATCACGGGGGCGTCACTCGAGATTGTGCCCGCGAGCCAGGCGCGGAATCGGCCGGAGGGTCTGCTGGTTCTGATTGGTGGCCCAACGGCCAGCAGTCTGGTGGAAGAAGCCGTCCAGAAGAAGCAGGCCAAGTTTGCGGATTTGAAAGTGGACGGTTTTCTGTTGTGGAGGGTGGCCGTAGGAAAGAAGCGCGGATTCATCGTGGGGGGCAATGATGAGGCCGCGACGATGTACGCCGCCTACGACTTGTTGGAGCGCCTGGGGGTGACGTTTCTGCTGGCGAAAGACATCCTGCCGGAGAAGACAGGGGATTTGAAGCTGCCGGGCGAGAATGTGCGCGCCGAGACACCCTTTCCGCGCCGGGGGCTGTTCATCTCAAACATCTATCCGAACCGTGGGATTATGAACCTGGCAGAAGTAAAAGCGATGCTCGACCAGATGGCAAAGCTGAAGATGAACTACCTGCAGTTCTTCTGGTTCGAGCACGAGCCTTGGATCAATTTTGGGTTCAGGGGAGAAAACAAGCTACTGGGCGATGCCACGGGGAAAGAGACAGGATACTTGACGTGGCGGTACAACTTCGGATCGTACCTGATCAGGGACATGATCGTGGGCCAGGACAAGTTTGGGGGCCGGGAGCGGATGGCGCCGATGGAGTTTCAAAAGGTCGAGACGCCGGAGGAGGCGTTTGAGGTGGCCCGGGAGTTCCTGACGGAGATCATCCACTATGCCAGGACGCGCAAGATCAAGGTGTGGCTGTGCGTGGACCCAACGACCTTACCTGGAAACCTGGCTCGGTTCGCCCACCGGGCGACTAATTTGCAGTTGCCGTTTCATCCGATTCTGGGGACGCACATGTGTCCGGCAGACCCCGAATTACACGAGATGAATGAAAACCGCCTGCGGGCGCTGGTGGAAACTTATCCGGAGGCGGAAGGATATTTTATGTATGCCCCCGAGATGTTTCCGGACTGCCCTGACGACCTGAATCGCAACTTCCTGCTGGGGGAGCGGTCCAAGTACGAGAGTGTGATCGCGCCTTGGGCCGATTATTACAACAACGGGTACGAGAGAAATCGCACGGTGGTTTTGGATTCCACCACCAATTCGGTTCACATCATCGAGAAGGTGCTGGAGGCCAGGCAACGGGTGGCGCCCAACGCCAAGGTCGGCATTGGGGGCATTGGTCGCGGCTTCCTGCTGCCCCTGCTCGACAAGACCTTTCCGAAGGACGTTCCGATCACGGATATGGAGTCGCGCGCAATCTGGACGCCGCGTGGCATCCCCATGCAGCTCTTCGGGGGTATGGGGGATCGCGAGCGGACCATTGTGCCGCGCCTAGATGACGACAACGGTATGTTTGGGATGCAGTTCAACGTGGGTTTGTATTACCAGGATCGGATTCTGGAGGGGTCGGTGGAGAACGGCGTGGCCGGTTTTGCCGGACAACTCAATCGCCCCCGGGGCACGGAGCAGAACTACCGGTACCTGGCGGAAGGGGCTTACAACCCCAAGTTGACCCCGAAAGAATTCTATGACGGTTATGCTCGACGGCTATTCGGGGCGGCTGCCGCTCCCGATATGGTAAAGGCGTTCGAGACTCTGGAGGCCAACGAAGAATACCTGGGCTGGACCCAAAAGGGGAACTTTGGCTGCTGCGGACCGATTAGTGAAGTCTCCAGGGCGCACCGTCTCTACCAACAGCCGAACCCCTTTGATGGCCCCAAAGACTGGACCGGGTTTATCAGTGGTAGTCGTGACCTTATTCGCTACTACGGGCAGGCGGCGGAGAATTTGCAGAAGGCGTTGGACCTGATGAAGGCTGCTGCCCCCAAGGTGGCGCCACATGGGCAGGAAGAGCTTCACTATTTGATGAACAAGGCCGAATCCTACCGCCTGCATCTCCAAACGTTGATCACGGTCCGCAAGGCTTACATCGAGTTCGGCGAGGCATTCCAGTTGTGGAAGGCCGGGGAGATTGACCGCGCGGAACTGGTTCGTCGGCTGGATGCCAGCATGGTTCTGTTCGACGAAGCGCGGCGAATGGGGCGACGGACGACAGAAAAGTTTGCCGAGGTGATTGACCATCCTTCCGACATGGGGGTGCTGTATCGGGCGAACCTGTTCCTGGTGACCGGTTTGGAACTGGTGGAGCAAACCATGCAGAATATCGTGAACTATCACCATGGGAAGGAGTACACGCAACACGTACCATGGGATAAGATTTACTACGATTTCCCGCAATTCTCACCGCCGTGGTGAAAGCAGGTGTAGCGCGGCCTCTACGCTTGAGGGCGAGTTCTCTCTCAACCTTCGGGGCTGGCTATGGCCGGGTCGCTTTGACGTTTTGAGGCTGAGTGGTGCCGGCGAGGGAGGCCGCCGGCAGCAACGAAGCGTGCTTGCGGCGCCGGCTGAGGGCATTTTCTGCGGCAATGCGGACCACGTGCAGGAGTTCAGGATCGGAGAGGGGAGGAACAATGAAATCGAACGCACCCCGCTCAATCGTCTGCACATAGAAACCGACATCCGCAAACGGCGACACCACGATGACGTTCACCGGCGCGGACGCTTTCGCGGCCAAATTCAGAACATCCGCCCAATTGCCATCGACAAGCTGAATCTCCGTGAAGACCAAGTGCGGTGGGCTGTCCGACCATAGCGCCAGAGCCGCCTCCCCGCAATTCTTGGCAATAAAGATGTCAATCGACTGCTCTTCTAACGCCAGGCGGAGAGCGTCAAGCGGGTCGTGCCGGGCCCGGACGAGCAGGGCCCTGATGCTTTCCTTCATAACCCCTCCTTCCCGAGAGGCGCCCCGGATGGCCAAGTTTCCACGTTACCCGCGTCGCGGGCATTTCGCGTCCTACTTCAACCGCAGCACGATGGATTTCTTTTCCTTGAGAATCTCCAGCTTGTCTTCGCGCGCCAGCCAACCCGCTGCGAAACCCAAGAATTCGCTGCCACCGTTAAGTTTCTTCTTCAGTTGCGCGAGGGTTTGAGGCCCACCTTGATCGAGCAGGCGCCAGACTTGCCCGGCCGTATCACCAACTTGGTCTTTCCCAGCCACTTCTCTTATATCCATAGTTTTCGGTCCTCTCTTTCGACTGAATTGGAGCGCGACGCTACCCTCGCCGCACTCCCCCGGTTTATGTGGCGAATGGCGCTTGATAAGCCCCACCCACGGCTTGACCGCAACCCGATTTCCCCTTTTCGAGACCTTGGTTGCACTCCAGCGCCAGTGTCTCCCTTCCCCATTAAGGGCAATTGAGGGAATCGTGAAGGGTGGGTTAAGTTTGAGAGCCGGGACCAGATTCCCAAAAAGGCTATCGGGATGTGCTAGAATTCCGGCGTGGTATTCCACTCACCAGGCGAAGGTGGCTATCCCTTGATCGCGATCGTGGGCCCCACCGCCGCCGGTAAGTCGGCGCTGGCCTTGGCGCTGGCGGAGCGGCTGAACGGCGAGGTGGTGAACTACGATTCCGTGCAGTTGTATCGCGGCTTCGACGTGGGTTCGGGGAAATTACCTCTGGCCGAGCGGCGCGGCGTGGCGCACCATCTGCTGGATTGCCTGGAGCCGGCCGACGTTTTCACCGCGGGAGACTACCGCCGTGAGGCGCTGAAGGTTTTGGCGGACTTGCGCGGCCGCGCCAAGTTCCCCATCTTTGTGGGGGGGACAGGGCTTTACCTGCGCGCCTTGTTGGAGGGACTTTTTCAGGGGCCGGTTCGTTCCGAGGCTTTGCGCGAGCGGTTGCGAGCCCTGGTGGAACCCCGCGGCCGGGAATTTCTGCATCGCTTGTTGGCGCGCCTCGACCGGTCGGCGGCGGCGCGCATCCAACCTCGCGATACGCAGAAGTTGATCCGCGCCGTGGAGGTCTGTATCCTAGCCCGGCAACCGCTTTCGGCGTTGCAGGCTCGCGGCCGAGCCGGCCTGGAGGGATATCGCGTTACCAAACTCGGCCTGCATCCACCCCGCGCGCAGCTTTACGACCGCATCAACCGGCGTGTGGAACACATGTTCGGGGCGGGACTGATAGAAGAAACGCAAGCGCTGCTTCACCATCCGGACGCGGCGCGCATCAAACCCTTGGGCGCTTTGGGCTACCGGCAAGCGCGCGCGGTTTTGGAAGGAAAGGCGAGCCGTGAGGAGGCCTTGAGCGCGACACAAGTGGCGACGCGGCATTATGCCAAACGCCAGTTGACTTGGTTCCGGCGGGAGGCAGACATTTTCTGGTTCGAAGGGTTCGGCGACGACCCGCACGTTCAAGGTCGCCTTTTGGAAACCCTGTGCCGGACGCCGGTCACTGCCGGGCAAGGGGCAATTGCCCGGCCGGCGGTTCCACCGGCCTTGTAATGTCCACGTCAGGGCGACCCTGGAAAATCGCAGCATAAAAAGAGAGAGAAAAACATGGATAAGCAACCGCAGAACATTCAGGACGGTTTTTTGAATTCCGCCCGCAAGGAAAAGATCGTGGTGACGGTTTACCTTTTGAGCGGGGTCAAATTGACCGGACGCATTCGCAGTTTTGACAAGTACTCCGTCATTCTGGAAAGCAACCATCAGGAACAAATGGTCTTCAAGCACGCTATTGCCACGGTCGTGCTGCCCCGTGCTACGCCCGCGTCCGCGGCCCCGGGGACCCCGGAGGGATAGAAGCATTCGACGCTTGCAAGTCTTGGAGAAAGCATTCCTGGCCGGCTGGGAATCCACTCGCCGCGATGGCGTAACCGTGGGCATCGCGGACGAGGAAGATCCTTTGCGGGAACTGAAGGAACTCACCACCAGCGCCGGCGCACGGGTGGTGGGAACGGCATCGCAACGCTCGCCTGAGCCCGACCCCGCCACGCTGCTGGGACGCGGTAAGGTGCATGAGGTTCGCGCCCAGGCACGCGCGGCGGGCGCGGACTTGGTGATCTTTGACCACGACCTCACTCCCACGCAGCTTCGCAATCTCGAGAAATCTCTGGACCTGAAGGTCATCGACCGAACCCAAATTATCCTTGATATCTTCGCCCGCCGGGCGCGCAGCCGCGAAGGGCAACTCCAGGTGGAACTGGCGCAACTGAACTATCTGCTACCCCGGCTTTCGGGACACGGAACGGTGCTCTCGCGATTGGGCGGCGGCATCGGCACGCGGGGTCCTGGTGAACAGAAGTTGGAAATGGACCGCCGGCGCATCCGGCGGCGCATTCAAATCCTCACCATGAGCATTGAGCGTGTCCGTTCGCAGCGCGCCCTGCATCGCGCCCATCGGCGCGATCAGAACCTTCACACCGTGGCGCTGGTGGGTTACACTAACGCCGGCAAATCCACGCTTTTTAACGCATTGACTTCCGCCGGCGTGGTGACTTCCGCGCGCATGTTCGCCACCCTCGACCCTACCGTCCGCGCCCTGCCGCTGGACGCTCACCGCACGGCGCTGCTTTCCGACACGGTCGGCTTCATTCGCAAACTGCCGCCCCACCTGGTGGCGGCCTTCCGCGCCACACTCGAGGAGTTGGAGGAAGCCCGCCTGCTGCTGCACGTTACCGACGCTTCCGACCCGCAACGCGCCGCGCAAGACGCTGCCGTCGAGACCTTGCTCGAAGATTTGGGCGTTGCCTCCACTCCCCGGCTGCACGTTTGGAACAAAGTGGATCTGCTTGCCCCCGGCGAACAGCGTAAACTCGGAGCGGCGGAAAACAGCGTCGCGGTCTCCGCCCAGACGGGGGAGGGTTTGGACAATTTGCGCCTGCGAATTGCCGACGCGCTGGCCGCCGACCCGGTGGTGGAAGCGGATTTTGAGCTCTCGCCAAGTGACGGAAAGCAATTGGCATTGCTGCATCGAATGGGAACCGTCGTTTCCACCCACTACGAAGCGGGAAAAGTCTTAGTGCGGGCGCGCGTCCCTGAGTCCGTGAGGGAAATGCTGAGACCCACCACCGTGGAAGCCTTGCGAGAGCGCTAAGTGCTTGCAACTTCGAGGGGAAATTTTCTTGTGGAAAACTTTGTGGAAAAGGTCTCCACATTTCCGCTATGACAAAATCAACGTCAGCCGCGATTTACGCGGGTACGGTGATAACAGTAATTATTAGTTCTTTGTTTGCAACTAGTTACAGTCTATGACAGCCCGCATCGGAGAGGAAATCCTGCTTAAAATCCGTTTGACACCGGTGGCATTTCCTGGATGGATTTTTGCACAATGATGAAGCATTTCCAGCCAAGCCTTCGCGTAGCCCTCGACTTCCCGGCATTCCGCATAAATTCAGCCTTTTGTTGCGCTAGCCTCTGGTTATAGTTGAGGTTGCGCTCTCCGGGGGGGGCACCTCGAAAGGCCGGGGAAGCATGAAATTCCCCGAAATTTGACAGACTCGTGCGGGTGGTTTAGATTGGCTGTTCCTGATTCTGGCCACGAGTTTTGCGGCTCCGCCGAAGCCAAGGAGTGAATCCCCGAAATGCTCGATCTGAATTTTGTCCGCGATAACCTGGATTTAGTCAAACAGAAAATGCGCGAGCGCGGGCTTACCGAAATCCTGGGCGATTTTGAAGCGCTCGATGGCGAGCGCCGCCGGCTGCTGATGGAGGTCGAGGGGCGCAAGGCGCGGCGCAACAAAGTCTCCGATGAAATTGCCGCGCTCAAGAAACAAAAGCAGGATGCCTCCGCCTTGATCGCGGAAATGAAGCCGCTCAGCAACGAGATTGAAGAGGGGGATGAGCAAGCGAAGGCCTGCGACGAGCGCCTGCGCGAGGTGCTGCGTCTTGTTCCCAACGTCCCGCACCCGAGCGTCCCAGTGGGAAGCACCTCCGCCGACAACCAGGAAGTTCGCCGCTGGGGCACGCCACGCCAATTCGATTTCGAACCTCAGGCGCATTGGGATCTGGGCCCGGCGTTGGGTATTCTGGATTTCGCACGCGCCACCAAGATCACGGGCGCGCGTTTTGCCGTGTACGTGGGGGTAGGCGCAAAGCTGGAGCGGGCGCTCGCCAACTTCATGCTCGACATGCACACCCGCGAGCACGGCTACACGGAAATTCTGCCGCCCTTCGTGGTGAACTCCGCCAGCCTTTTCGGCACCGGCCAATTGCCAAAATTCAAAGAGGACCTCTTTCATCTAGAGGGCACGGATTATTGGCTGATCCCCACGGCGGAAGTCCCCGTGACCAATCTTTACCGTGACGAGGTGTTGGAGGCCGAGAAGCTCCCGGTGAAGCATTGCGCCTGGACAGCCTGTTTCCGCAGCGAGGCCGGCTCGTATGGCAAGGACACCCGGGGCATCATCCGCCAGCACCAGTTCCAGAAGGTGGAACTGGTCAAGTTTACTCTGCCCGAAAACTCTTACGATGAACTCGAACGTCTGACCCACGACGCGGAAGAAATTCTCCAGCGGCTGGAGTTGCCCTATCGTGTCATCACGCTCTGCACGGGCGACCTGGGGTTTAGCTCCGCCAAAACTTACGACCTGGAGGTCTGGCTGCCCGCCGCGCGCGAGTATAAGGAGATCTCGTCTTGCTCAAACTTTGAGGCCTTTCAGGCGCGCCGCGCCAACCTGCGCTTCCGGCGCGGCAAGTCCGGCAAGACGGAGTTGCTGCACACCCTGAACGGCAGCGGGCTGGCGGTGGGACGCACTTGGCTCGCCATCATCGAAAACTACCAGCAGGCCGACGGGTCCGTCATCGTCCCCACCGCGCTGCGCCCCTACCTGGACGGCCTGGAGCGCATCACGCCGCAATAGGGCATTAGGCAGTAAGCAGACGGCAGAAGGCAGCCACCGGGCCATTTGGATTTTAGATTGCGACAATCCGCAATCGGCAACCCTGCCTGGCACTCGTCACTTGTCACTGCTATGGATGTACCTGTTGAGATGGATCCTGGTCGGGGATCACGGCCTTGGGATCTTGCGATTCGATGGTGACGGCCGAGGAAGGCGAGAAACGATTGCCGCGCACCGTTACCCGCCGGCTGCCATCCTCGACCTTTATGCCTATCTGATCGTTTGAAAATGCATTATCTGTAATCGCCACATCCTGCGTGCGACTGATCAGCATTCCAATGTGGTTCGTCTCCAGGGTGTTTTGCAGAAGGGCGTAATCGCGGCTGGGGTCGGGGACGGGCGCCCTCTGGAATAAGTGAATTCCCGCTGCGCCACTCGAGCGAATATGGTTCCGGGCGAAGACGTTTCCTTCGCCGTGTTCCACCGCGATGCCATCGCGTTTCGACCCCTCGATGTGATTATCGATCACCGCCGAATCCCGCGAAAAACCGAGCCAAAAGCCATAATCGCTGTGATCGGCAAGGTTGTGGTAGAACTGGTTGCGCCGCGTGAAGGTCGCCTCAAAGGAGTTGTGCGGAGAGTCGCTGCCGTCGTTGAAGGCCACATAATTGTCATCGCTCATGGCGCCGGTGGAAGATTTGCTCAGGAAGAATCCGTCCCCCGAGTGCGTAAAGGTGTTGCCGATGATGCGGTTGCGGCTGCTCCCCTCCATTAAAAGAATCCCTGTAGAATCACACCCGGCAGAGTAGTTCTGGCCTTCGCAGCGGACATCCCAGTCGGCGTGGTTATTCAAAAGATCGTCCCCCGAAGAACCGTACAAGGCGATACCCCATCCGGAATTACCCGAAAGATCGCACTCATCGACCGTCGCGTGAGTGGTGTGTGCCAGCATCACTCCGTTCTGGGCCTCATGTGCAATCACGTTTTTGATCCAGGCGCCATCGATGTTTTTCAAGTACAGCCCCGCCCCGTAATTCTCCCACGCATCCAGATCGAAGATGTTCACCCAGTCCCGCTCCTCGTAGTGGGTGTCGGTCGAGAGCAAGCGCTGGGCGCGGCTGCCGCTCACATCGGTTCCGACGACTTGTATTCCGGAACCACTCCCCGCTTCCCCCTCCAGAAAGACATTGATTCGATAACCGTGGATGGCGCCGCCGAGCACGGAAAGATGACTACGCCCCTTGGCATGGATTCCGATTCCGACCCGCTCCCAGGTTCGGCTTGCTGTGCTTTCCAGCGTGACCCCCGTCATTTCCAGGATAACGTTGTCCGCTGCTATTTCGATTACAGCCCGCCCGTCTTGAACATCCACGTGATATTGGCCCGGCTCAATCCGAGTACTCTGCGTGATCATAACGGGTCCCGTCAACTTAAGGCTGGGAAGCGCTCCCGCTCGGGGCTCCCCTGCCGGCAGGAATACTGCGCAGCTCATCAAGGCTGCAAACAAGATCGCTCCATACCTGGACACGCTTCGCAGGAACGCCCTACCTCCGAGTGTGGAAGCCGCCGCCCGGCAACTTCCCCCTCGCACCCTCAGCAGGCCGTTCTGCTTGACTGATCCAGGCCCAACTTCACAGGAAAAGGTCATTAGAAGCCCCCTTGCTTGGGTGAAATGATCGCAGGCTTGCGGGGGTGAGTCACAACAACTTGGAACGACCCTAGGGTTCGAGGTCTTCATCGACGACGATTTTCAGGGCACGCAGGAATTGGGTGTCTTGCGTGGTCAGGTGGAATTCGGGGTCGGGCAGGCCGTCGGGGGTGAGTTTCTGGCGATGCACCAAATTCATCTCGCCGCGCTTATTGAAGCCGATGGTGACTTCCAGAACGAGAAAAAGGTCGTAGCCGGCGTTGCGAATGCGCGACATGACATCGGCAATCCGCTCGGAATCGGAGAGGGATTCGTTGATGGCGTCGCCCAATTCTTTGATAAGGCGTTTGAAGTTGTCGTCAAGCTCCAAGACTCACCTGGAAAGTCGAGGCTTGCCTGCAAACTCAATTCTAGGATTGCCGCCGATATACGTCAAGGCCAAAGCCGGTGGCAACACGTCACCGCGTGAAATTAGAAGCGCCCACCTCCGGCCCGGAGGGGTAGGCGCGCACCGAGGGCGCACGGGAAACGCGACGGATATTTGACTGCGCCGCGGTTTGTCCTTACGATAACGTACCGGGAATAGGGAAAACCGCGCCGGGCAGGAAAGGAAGCCTTTGAGTCGACTCGGAAATCTGCTCCATTACTGGTTTGTCAACGCGAAGCGGTTGTTTCACATGCTCATCGCCCTATTCTTTATGGTATTGACGGTCATGAGCGCGTCGCTGACATATTCAGAGTGGGAGGGTTATCGTAAGACTCCGCAGTCGGGCCCGATCCTCTTTACGATGTTTGGGGGATTCACCATATTACTGGCGATCCTTTGCCTTTACTCTTTTGTAAAGGCGCGAAATGTGCACTGACCTCGCAGTGGAGAGGGCGTGCGCGGGCGTTCGTTCATTATGGCTGCACATCACGGCAAGGAACTTAAACCGAAATTCGCAACGAGCTCGGGGTTGGAGCTCAAGAGGTTCTATACGCCGGGGGACCTTGCCGGCTGGGACCACGAAAATGAAGCGGGCTACCCCGGTGGATACCCCTACACGCGAGGTGTCTACCCGTCACTTTATCGCAGCCGCCTCTGGACCATGCGCCAATATGCGGGCTTCGGCTCGGCGCGCGAATCGAACGCCCGCTACCGTTATCTGCTTTCGCAAGGGCAAACCGGCCTCTCCGTGGCCTTCGACCTTCCCACGCAAATTGGGCTTGATTCTGACCATCCCCTGGCGCGTGGTGAGGTCGGGCGTGTGGGCGTGGCCATAGACTCACTCGAAGATATGGAAATGCTTTTCGAGGGGATCCCGCTCGAGCGCGTCTCGGCGTCCATGACCATCAACGCCACGGCCGCGATTTTGCTGGCGCTTTATTTCGTTGTGGCCGAAAAGCAAGGCGCCGATCTTGCCCGGCTGTCGGGAACAGTTCAGAACGACATTCTGAAAGAATACATTGCGCGCGGCACCTACATTTTTCCGCTCGCGCCTGCGCTGCGCATCGTGACGGATATCTTTGCCTTTTGCCGAGACCGCGCTCCCGAGTGGAACACCATCTCCATCAGCGGCTATCACATTCGCGAAGCGGGCTCGACCGCCGTGCAAGAGGTAGCGTTCACCCTGGCCAACGCCCTTGCGTACGTGGAGGCGGCGCTGGCGCGCGGCTTGGCCGTGGACGAATTTGCGCCGCGCCTCTCTTTCTTCCTGAATGCGCACAACGATCTGCTGGAAGAAATCAGCAAGTTCCGCGCCGCGCGGCGGCTGTGGGCGCGGATCATGCGTGAGCGCTTCCAAGCCCGGGACCCGCGTTCCTGGATGTTCCGCTTCCACACGCAAACCGCCGGCTCCACCCTCACCGCGCAGCAGCCCGACGTGAACATCGTGCGCGTGACGCTTCAAGCGCTGGCAGCGGTGCTGGGGGGAACGCAATCGCTGCACACCAACGCCCGCGACGAAGCGCTGGCCTTGCCCACGGAAGCTTCCGCGCTGCTGGCCTTGCGCACGCAACAGATTCTAGCCACGGAAAGCGGCGTGCCCAACACGATCGATCCCCTGGGGGGCTCGTACGTTATCGAAAAACTCACCGATGAGATCGAAGCCCAAGCCCGGGAATACTTGCGCAAAATCGAATCTCTGGGCGGCATGGTGCGGGCCATTGAGTCGGGCTACGTGCAGCGCGAGATCCAGCAGGCGGCCTACGAATATCAGAAAGCCATCGAGAAGGGCGACCGAGTGGTGGTGGGCGTCAACCAGTACATGGATAAGGCCAGCGCCTCTCCTCCTCTCCTGCGCATCGATCCCGAAATCGAGCGCACCCAGGTGGAACGCCTCGCCAAGCTGCGGGCCCGTCGCGACGCCACGCGCGTGGAAATAACGCTCCGAGCCGTGGAAGAGACCGCCCGCACGAACCGCAACTTGCTGCCGGCCATCGTCGACGCCGTCAAAGCTTATGCCACCGTGGGGGAAATCTCCAATGCCCTCCGCCGAGTCTTCGGCGAGTATCAGGAGTCGGTGGTGATTTGACAAAGCTTGCGAGGAAGGCTATAGCTAGCGTATATTTAAAGCACATTGGAAGTGAACTAATTATGTTAACCCGCCGAGCACACGTCGTCTTGCCGAAGGATCTGGTCATCCAGATCGATGCACTGGTCGGTAAGCGACGCCGGAGTGCCTTCTTGACGGAGATCGCTCGCCGTGAAGTGAAGCGCCGACGTCTTCAGGCTTTTCTCGCAAGTGAGACTCCCGCATGGAACCCCGACGACCATCCGGAAATCGATGCGGCGGGCGGGGCCGCGGCCTGGGTGAAAAAAATGCGACATGAATCTGACCAGGCTTCCCTGCGGCGCATCCGCCGCGCTCGACTATGACCATACTCCTTGACACTTCTGTAATCATTGATGCCTTGCGTCGCCGCCATGGGCGCCCGGAGTTTCTGGGGACCTTGCTGGGAGCAGGCCATGATCTTGCATTTTGCGCTATTAGCATCGCCGAAGTGTACTCTGGAATGCGTCCAGAGGAATTGCGGGCAACCGGCAGGTTTTTCGACGACCTGCTGTATGTTGAGATAAGCCGCGAAACCGCCAGGAATGCTGGCGAATTGAGGGCGAAGTGGCGCCAACGAGGTAAGACTCTAAGCTTGCCTGACGCGATGATCGCTGCTGTCGCTCTGGCCGAAGACCTCACCTTAGCTACAGACAATATGAAGGATTTTCCCATGCCTGAGTTGAGATTCCTGGCGCTGCCCAAGGACTAACATCTTATGTCTACCCTAACTTTTCTCGGCGCCACCGGCACGGTAACCGGTTCAAAATATCTCCTGGAAGCAGGTGGCGAGCGGCTGATGATCGATTGCGGACTCTTTCAGGGCGACAAGGAGCTGCGGCTGCGCAACTGGAATCCGCTGCCCGTGCCGCCCTCCAGCATCCAATGGCTCCTGCTGACGCACGCGCATCTTGACCACGTCGGCTATATTCCGCGCCTAGTGAAAGACGGCTTTCGCGGCCAGATCCTGACCTCTTCGGCCACCGTGGATCTCGCCAAAATCGTGCTGCCGGATTCCGGACATCTCCAGGAAGAAGATGCGGCCTTCGCCAACAAGAAAGGGTTCAGCAAACACGCCCCGGCTCTGCCGCTTTACGCCTATGAGGAAGCCATCAAGTCGCTCGAATACCTTCGACCGGTGAACGCTCATGAACCGCTGGAGATTTCACCGCATTTCACGGTGCGCAGCTTCTTCGCGGGACACATCCTGGGCGCGCGCATGATTGAATTAACGGTCCGAGAAAACGGGACCACGAAAAAAATTCTCTTCTCTGGAGACCTGGGCCGCTTCCCTCAGTTAATCATTCCCGAACCGGTGGTGCCGGAAGACGGGTTCGATTACATGCTGCTGGAATCCACCTACGGCGACCGGCTGCACCCCAAGGAGGATATTGGCGCGCGCCTGGCTTCGATTGTTGAAGCCACCGCCGGCCATGGCGGGACGGTGGTCATTCCTTCCTTCGCCGTGGGTCGCACGCAGGAGTTGCTCTACCTGTTTCGCGAGATGATCGAGGCGAAGAAGATGCACTCGCTGCCCATCCACGTGGATAGCCCCATGGCGATCGACGTCACCCATCTTTACGAAAAGCATCAGGAGGATCTTAGCCTCGAAATGGATGCACTGGTCGCGCAGGGAGTCAAGCCGTTCTCCCCGCCCAATCTGCACTTCGACAAGACCGTGGATGATTCCAAGAAGCTCAACGACGCGCACTACCCGACGATTATCATCTCGGCAAGCGGCATGGCAACGGGCGGCCGAGTGCTTCATCACCTGGAACGCTGCCTTCCGGACCATCGCAATACCATACTCTTTGTAGGATTTCAGGCGGCGGGAACGCGCGGGCAGGCAATTCAATCCGGCGCGCAGGCCGTGAAAATGTACGGCCATGATGTGCACGTGCGGGCACGCATTGAGACCATCGAGAACTTGAGCGCCCACGCGGACTATGGTGAAATCCTCGCCTGGCTCAAGCGATTCAGCAAGGCGCCGGGCCGGACCTTTATGGTGCACGGTGAGCCGAAGGCCAGCGAAGCGCTCCGGCAGCGCATTGCGCAGGAGCTCCGCTGGGACGTCGCGGTGCCAACCTATCTTCAGACCGTAACATTGTAAGGAGGGGCGGACCCCTACTCACCGGCCGGTGCGGTGGGGGCGGCGCTTACGGGCGCCAGGCCCAGTTGATCGGCGATCTCCCGCATGGCGGCAATGCAGAACGTGATGTGCTCGTCCAGCGGAACGCCCAGCTCTTCCGCCCCCTTGGTGATGTCCTCGCGGCTGACGGAGCGCGCAAAGGCTTTGTCCTTCATCCTCTTTCGCACTGATTTCGCTTCCAGGCTGGCGATTCGGTCCGGTCGGACCAAAGAGCACGCGGTAATGAATCCCGCCAGTTCGTCACAAGCAAAAAGTACTTTGGCCAAAAGCGTATCGCGGGGAATGCCCGTGTAATCGGCGTGACCGAGAATGGCGCGGCGTATCTCTTCGGACACTCCTTTTTCCTTGAGAATCTCGCTTCCCTTCAGCGGGTGGTCGGGAGCGTTCGGATATATCTCGTAATCGAAATCGTGGATCAATCCGACCACTCTCCACTTCTCCTCATCCTCGCCGAGCTTGCGGGCATAGGCGCGCATGCAAGCTTCCACGGCCAGCGCGTGCTTCCTCAGATTCTCGTTCTTGGTGTACTCGCCAAGGAGTTCCCAGGCCTTTTGGCGATCCATGATTCCCCCCCTTTCACAGGCTGCTGATTATACGCTGCCCGGACAAAATATTCTGGCGGGTCGCGCCGGCTTGCGTCAATGCCCAATCGGCAGGCCGGGCAGCTTGTAGACCATTCCCTCCTTCATCACGAAGTTGACGTCTTCAAGTACGCGAATATCGCTCAGGGGGTTGCCTGAAACGGCAACCAAGTCCGCCAGTTTTCCCGGCTCTACCGTGCCGATTTGGTTCTTCATGTCGACCAGTTCCGCGCCGGAAACCGTGGCCGCATGCAGGGCCTGGGCAGGCGTCATGCCGTACTGCACCATCAGCGGAAACTCCTTCGCCGGGTTGATGGTCCACTCGAACCCGCCCACATCCGTGCCGAAGGCAATTTTCACTCCCGCCTTGAGCGCGCGCCGAAAGGTCTCGGCATGAATTTCCACTTCCCCTTTCCTTCCGGGTATGCCGCGCGACGGATGAATCCCCTCGGCGTAAATGAAGATGTAGAGCGTCGGCACGTACCAGATTCCATGCGCCACCATGGTCTTCAGATCGTCGTCCGCAATGTAGCCGCCGTGCTCAATGGAATCAACGCCCGCCTCCACCGCGTTGTGGACGCCTTCCAACCCCCGGGCGTGCGCCGCCACTTTGTGATGTTCGCGGTGCGTCTCATCCACGATGGCGTGCAATTCTTCGGGCGTAAAGGTGGGAATGCTGTGCACCACATCGTCGGCGGTGGAAACACGCTGGTCGGCGTAAAGTTTAATCCAGTCGGCCCCGTTACCGATTTGTTCGCGGACCGCTTTGCGACACTCGTCGGGCCCGTCCACCACCTGGACGCCGTGCGGCAGTTTCAAAGCCGGGTCATAACCCAGCAGCGGGTATGCGCCCGTTACGTCGAGCGCGCGCGTCGCCACCACCAGGCGGGGCCCGGGAATCACCCCTTGCTGGATGGCGTCGCGAATGGAGACGTCCGCGTAGTAGGCGCCTTCGGTTTCCACGTCGCGGAGGGTGGTGAATCCGTACTCCAGGGCGCGGCGCGCCGCTTGCGTTCCCAGGATGGTGCGGTAAGGGAGCGACCACTTCAGAATCTGCTCGGCGTATTGTCCCGACCTCTGGTCGCCTTGCAGAAGGACATGGGTGTGCGAATCCACAAGGCCGGGCAGGCAGGTTTCCGCCGCAAGGTCGAGGAATCCCGCCCCCGCCGGCCTGGCGAAGTCCGGCGTGTAATTGCTGACGGCGCGGAACTTGCCTCCCACAATTTCCACCAGCATGTTCTGGCGCGGCTCATCCGATACTTCGTCAATCAGCGTGCCACAGTGAATAAACGTGACTTGCTCACCCTTCGCTGCCTGTGGGGCGGGTGGCGGGGCTGCGGCCGCCGGACGGCCGAGCATCGTGAGAAAAAGGCAAAGCAGTAGAAAGCAAGGCGTTCTTACCAACCGCTGGAATTTCATCGGGTCCTCCGGATTGCGGGATTCATTGCCTGGCAAGCGGGAGTATATCAAAGGTCGAGCGGGATGGATGCGATGAGCGGCGCATTGGAGCGCGATTTAGAAACAGGAAAGCGGTGGAAAAGAAGGCAGTGCTTTCCGTCTCCGCCCGGCGTAGAATCTCTACCCCGGCGACGCGGAGGAGATGTGCCCTCGACGACCTCGCAGGCCGGACACACGGAGTGTAGGGAATGAACATTGATCTGAATTTGGAACACCTGCCTGTTCCTCCGCGCAAGAAGGACTATCGGATTGGCGCCATTGGAGCAGGCTTTATCATGCGCGATATTCATCTCGTCGCTTACCAGAATGCGGGCTTCAAGGTGGTGGCAATTGCTTCCCAAGACACCGCGCAGGCGCGCGCCACCGCGGAATTGCGAGGCATCCCCAAGGTCCACAACACGTGGCGGGAACTCTTGGCGGACGACCAGATTGAGGTGCTCGACATCGCGGTTCCCCCCGCCGCGCAACCGGCCATTGTGCATGCGGCGCTCGAGCACCCGCACATCCGTGGGATCCTGGCGCAGAAGCCGCTGGCAACGAATTACCGCGAAGCGCAAGAAATGGTGGTGGCTTGCGAACGGGCAGGCGTGCGCTTCTGTGTGAATCAAAACATGCGCTACGACCAGTCGATCCGCGCTCTAAAGACCGTGCTGCGGCGAGGATATTTGGGAGAACCTGTGCTCGCCACCATCGATATGCGCGCCATCCCTCACTGGCAACCGTGGGCAAAGGATTACGGCCAGGTGACGCTGGTTTTCATGAGCATCCATCACCTGGATTCTTTCCGCTATCTTTTCGGCGACCCCGAGTATGTGTATGCGAGCGCGCGGCCGGACCCGAGAACGAACTTCCCTCACCGCGACGGCATTGTGCTTTACATCCTGGAGTACGCGAATGGCTTGCGTGCCGCCGCCTGGGATGACGTGTGGACCGGACCTGCACGCGAGGGAGGAGCGGCGGACATCTACATCAAATGGCGCGTGGAAGGAACCGCGGGGATGGCGCAAGGCACCATCGGGTGGCCGGGCTACCCGGCCCGCGTTCCCAGCACCATTCGCTTCACCACCCAGCAACAGCCCGGCTATTGGTTCTCGCCAACCTGGCCGCAAGTCTGGTTTCCCGACGCCTTTGAGGGCACCATGGGAGAACTCTTGTGCAGCCTGGAAGAGGGCCGGGAATCCGTCCTCAGCGGGCGTGATAATCTCAACACGATCGCGCTGGTGGAAGCCTGCTACCGTTCGCTCGACCAGCATCGGCCGGTGCGACCGGCGGAAATCAAGGAGGAACACGCATGAAACTCGGACTCATTAATTCCGCCTGGCTCGGTTCCCCCGTGGGCACCGCGCAAGGCATTCATAAAACCAAAGAGATTGGCTTCGATACCATCGATATTTTCGCTGATCCCCTGGAGATCGATATTAAAGAGCGGAAGTTGATCAAGGACACCTGCCGCGAGGTCGGGTTGCCGGTCATCAGCGTGTGCTGCTGCGCGCTGGGAATTGCGGATTTCAATGGACCGGTGCGCCGGTTCCACGTTGAGCGCGCCAAGAAACATCTGGAACTTGTTTACGAACTCGAGGCCAAAAACCTATTGCTGGTGCTGGGAGAGTACATCTGGCAACAGGAAGTCATCGCCCCCCGCGACCAATGGAAATGGGCCGTGGAAACCGTGTCCGAGTTGGGCGACTATGCCAAGGGGCTGGGCATCGAAATCGCCATCGAACTCGAGCCTTTCCATCTTTCCATCGTGAACACGCTGGGGAAAATGGTGAGCTTTTTGGATGACCTCCACCATCCCGCCGTGCGCGCCAATCTGGACATCTCGCACCTGGCGCTGGCCCATACCCCAGCGGAAGAGATTCCCAACTTGCAGGGGCGCATTGCCCACGTGCACTTCTCCGATTGCGACGGCAAGAAGCACGGCGATTTGCCGCCGGGACGTGGAGTGGTCAACTTCCGGCCCTACCTTGCGCAACTAAAGAAGCTTGGATTTGGCGGCGTCGTCAGCATCGAACTCGAGTATTCACCCGAGCCCGCGAAGATTGTCGAGTGGGTCGCGGAAGCCTACCGCGAAACCGACAAGCTGATGCAGGAGATAGGGATTCGCGGGTAGTGCGCCACCGCTCTGCCCCTGCCAAATCTGGTATCTCAAATCTGAAGTCGTGGACGCGTTGCCAGAGAACCTACCCGGACGACAGGGATTTCTGTCCGCGCGACGGCGCGCCCTCCTGTAGCGGCGGTCTCCGACCGCCGTCTGGAGTTTCTACATTTACTCCACTGTTTTAGGTCTGGCATATCATTATTATGTTGACAGACCGACGTAAGTCGGTTACACTCCTCCTGAATCTATGCTCAG
>JBEKNU010000065.1:0-29448 GCA_049522495.1 Terriglobia bacterium | reverse complement strand
CCCAGTTCTCAGCTTTCGACTTTCAACTTTTGACTGTCAACTGTTTTCCTACGCTGCCGCCTTCAATTTCTCGGCCTTCTCCATAGCTTCCTCGATGGTACCCACCATGTAGAACGCCTGTTCGGTGAGGGCGTCGTGCTTGCCCTCCACGAGCTCCTTGAAACCCTTGATGGTGTCTTCCAGCTTGACGTAACGGCCATCCATGCCGGTGAACTGCTTGGTCACAAAGAAGGGTTGCGATAGGAAGCGCTGAATCTTGCGGGCTCGCGCTACCGTGATCTTGTCTTCTTCGGAAAGCTCGTCCATCCCCAGAATGGCGATGATGTCCTGAAGGTCCTTGTACTTTTGCAGAATGGCCTTCACGCTGCGTGCGACCTCGTAATGCTCATGTCCCACAATGCGGGGATCCAGAACCCGGGAAGTGGAGGCCAGCGGATCGACGGCGGGGTAGATGCCGATTTCGACCAGCGCGCGGCTGAGCACCGTGGTGGCGTCCAGGTGCGAGAAGGCCGTGGCAGGCGCCGGATCGGTCAGGTCGTCGGCCGGCACGTAAATCGCCTGCACGGAGGTAATCGACCCGGTCTTGGTGGAAGTAATGCGCTCCTGGAGTTCGCCCATTTCCGTCGAGAGGTTGGGCTGGTAGCCCACCGCGGAAGGCATGCGGCCGAGCAGCGCGGAAACCTCCGAGCCTGCCTGCGTAAATCGGAAAATATTGTCAATAAACAGCAGCACGTCCTGGCCGCCGACGTCGCGAAAGTATTCGGCCACGGTAAGGCCCGTTAGTCCCACGCGCAGGCGCGCGCCCGGCGGCTCGGTCATCTGGCCATAGATCAGCGCGACCTTGGATTTGTCGGGGTCGCCCGCCACCATCACGCCGCCTTCCTGCATTTCCAGCCACAGGTCGTTGCCTTCGCGCGTGCGCTCGCCCACGCCCGAGAACACCGAAACGCCGCCGTGCTTCATGGCCACGTTGTGGATCATTTCCATGACGATGACCGTCTTGCCCACCCCCGCGCCGCCGAACAGGCCGGTCTTGCCGCCCTTCAGATAAGGTTCGAGCAGGTCAATCACCTTGACCCCGGTCTCAAAGGCCTCCAAGTTGGTGTTCTGTTCCTCCAGAGATGGCGCGTGCCGATGAATCGGCCAACGGTCCTGGGTGGTCATGGGGCCCAGTTTATCCACGGGCTGGCCGATGACATTCATCACCCGTCCCAGCGTGCCCTTGCCGACCGGCACGGTGATCGGCCCGCCCTGGTCCTCCACACGCATGCCGCGCACCATCCCATCCGTGGGCTGCATTGACACGCACTTGACGCGGCCTTCTCCCAAGTGCTGTTCGACCTCGGCGATGACGTCGATGGGAGTCGGCACCTCGAACCCTTGGGAAGTGATCCGCACGGCGTTGTAAATTGCGGGGAGATGGCCGCCTTCAAACGCCGCCACCACCACCGGTCCGATGACTTCCACCACCTTGCCAACGTGCTGCTCTGACATCGTGAATCCTTTCGAGTAGCTATCAGCTCTCAGCGATCAGCTTGGCGCCACCCATCGGGCCTCCTGAATTCAGGATAACTCCAAAACTCCTGTTACTGTGCGAAGAGGCCGTCCAATTCCCGTTTAATTCCTGCGCTCCACGGCGCGATTTTGAAAGTGCCGTCGCTAAATAGGAAGTCCAGTTCCTCGGTTTTGACTACTGGCCGGACGATGGGCGCGCCGCAATCCTGCTCATGTCCGGCCGGCGGCTTAATTCGCGCAGCTTTTACGCCCACCACGAGATCAGGCATTCCATCGCCGTTCAGGTCACGAAGCCGGACATATTCGATCGAACCCATGACCCTGTTTTTAACAAAACATGCATCAACGGTATCAGTTGTAGAGAAGAAAGTATTCGTCTGCTGTTTCTCGGGTAACGTGTAATCAAACCTGTATAACGAATTCACCCCCACTCCCTGGCCCACGTAACCCTCGTGACACAGGAGCAGATCGCGCCCGCCGCGTAGTTGGTATTTCAAACACTCGTCCGAGATAAATCCGGGTTCATAGCTTTCGGCTTTCCAGCCTGCGGGTGATTTCTCCAATAGAATGCTTCCTCCGAAGTTATTCACATGCGGCTCGCACCCGGAAAAGCTGGCCACGCTTTGCTGAACTCCCGCCCGAGTAAAGCTTCCGTAAATGACACCTTGTAAAGAGAACGCTATCGTGTCTGAGTCCCCATTCATAGTCCCGCTGCTGTCCGAAACGATCGCCGGGCAGGATTTGCAGCCTGCATTTACACCATGTCGGTCGGTCACTGCTACTGAGTCGGCAGGGCAGACAGCATGTAATAGATCACGGGCCGCTTCCAGGGTCGGCGGGTGTGAGTCTGTCGGAAATGTCCCGGCCAACATCATTCCTGTCGAAAATGGCATCAATAACAACCAGAGTCCCAGTCTCGTGGCTCTCGCCATCGCGGGTCCGATCATTTTTCTATGCGCCTTCGTTACTGCCTACTGCCTTCTGCTTACTGCCTACTGCATCTATGTTGCCGCCGCTCCGCTTACCACTTCAATGATCTCGCGCGTGATGGCTGCCTGACGGACGCGGTTCATGTAAAGCGTCAGGGAATCGATCATCTCCGCGGCATTGTTCGTGGCCGCGTCCATGGCCGTCATGCGCGCCGCTAGTTCCGCCGCCTGCGATTCCAGCAGCGCCCGGTAAACTTCAATCTCCACGTAGCGCGGCAGCAGGGCGTTGAAGATCTCCTGCGCCGGTTGCTCGTAGATGTAGTCGATCAGCGCCTCGCCATGGGCCGGTACAATGGGCTTGATGGGCAGATAGCGTTCCACCATCACGCGCTGGGTCATGATGGACTTGAACTCGTTGTAAATGAAATCCACCGAGTCCACTTTCTCTTGTGTGTAAAGGTCGATGATGCCCTGGGAAATCGGCTGTGACTGGCTGAATTCCAGACGGCCAAAGATATTGATGTGCTCAGCAATCATCTTGACCGGCCGCCGGATGAAATAGTCCCGCCCTTTGCGGCCCACCGTGACGATGGAAATATCCCGATCGCGGTGCTCATCCAGATAACTCTGCGTGGCGCGAATCAGGTTGGCATTGAAAGCCCCGCACAAACCGCGGTCAGAGGTGACCAGCACCAGAAGCTGCCGTTGGATGGGCCGCTCGGCAAGCAGGGGATGGCAGCGGTCAGTGGTGCGCGCTGCGGCGCTGGACAGCAGGGTCATCATCTGGTTCGCATAAGGCCGGGCGTTGAAGATGCGGTCCTGAGCGCGCCGCAGGCGAGCGGCCGCCACCATCTTCATTGCCCGGGTAATTTGCTGCGTGCTCTTGACCGAGCGGATGCGGCGTCGAATGTCAAGAAGGGCTGCCATAATCAGGTGCCAGGTGCCAGGTGTCAGGTGTCGGGTGCTAGGCGCCGTGTGCTAGATTCTGGTCTTTCACTGACGCCTGACACCTGATACCTGACACCTGCTTTAGGCTTTCGCCTTATTTTCCGCTAAGAACTTCGCCTTAAATTCGTCGAGCATCTTGCGCATCTCGGTGCGCAGGGACTCAGTAATTTCCTTCTTCTCGGCGATCTGCTTGCCCACTGCCGGGTAGGCCGTATCCATAAAATCGTAGAGCCCCTGTTCGAAGGGCAGGCATTGTTCGATCGGCAAGTCATCCAGGTAGCCGCCCGTGCCCGCGAAGATGATGGCGATCTGCTTCTCCACCGGCAGAGGTTTGTATTGATCCTGCTTCAGGATCTCCCCCAGCCGCCGCCCGCGGTTCAATTGCGCCAGGGTGGCTTTGTCAAGGTCGCTGCCGAACTGGGCAAAAGCCGCCAACTCGCGGAACTGCGCCATTTCCAGGCGCAGCATTCCGGCAATCGACTTCATGGCTTTGATTTGCGCGTTGCCACCGACGCGCGACACGGAGATGCCGGCATTCACCGCGGGCCGGATGCCGCTGTTGAAAAGGTCGGTCTCCAGATAGATCTGGCCGTCGGTGATGGAGATGACGTTGGTGGGAATGTACGCCGACACATCGCTAGCCTGCGTCTCGATGATGGGCAGCGCGGTGAGCGACCCACCGCCACCCTCTTTGCTGAGCTTGGCGGCGCGCTCCAAGAGTCGCGAGTGGAGATAGAAAACGTCGCCGGGATAAGCTTCGCGCCCGGGTGGACGCCGGAGCAGCAGCGAGATTTCGCGATAGGCCACGGCGTGCTTGGAAAGATCGTCGTAGATGCACAAGGCGTGGCGGCCGTGGTCGCGGAAGTACTCGCCCATCGCGCATCCGGCGTATGGCGCGATGTACTGCATGGGCGCGGGGTCGGAAGAACCCGCCTCCACCACGATGCTGTACTTCATGGCATCATACTCTTCCAGCGTCTTGATGACCTGGGCGATGGTGGAACGCTTCTGCCCGATGGCCACGTAAATGCAAATCACGTCGCCGCCGCGCTGGTTCAGGATCGCATCCAAGGCCACGGCGGTCTTCCCCGTCTGGCGGTCGCCGATGATCAACTCGCGCTGGCCGCGCCCGATGGGAATCATGGAGTCTATCGCCTTCAGTCCCGTCTGGAGCGGCTCACGCACGGGTTGGCGATCCACCACGCCCGGGGCGATGCGTTCGATGGAACTGTATTCCTCGCTGAGGACGGGCCCCTTGCCGTCGGTGGGGCGGCCCAGCGCATTCACCACGCGGCCCACCAGGGCTTCACCCACCGGCACGGACATGATGCGCTTGGTGCGCTTGACGATGTCGCCTTCCTGGATCTGGGTGTAATCCCCGAGCAGCACCGCGCTCACCTGATCTTCTTCCAGGTTCAGCGCCAACCCCGCCACGTCGTGAGGCAGTGAGAGCAGTTCGCCGGCCATGACGCGGTCCAGGCCGTGAATTCGGGCGACGCCGTCTCCCACGGAAATGACCGAGCCCACTTCCGCCACCGTCACGCTGCGGTCGAAGTTCTCGATCTGTTCGCGAATGATCTTGGTGATTTCGTCAGCTTTGATCTGTGGCATGTCTTACCTCAATTGGTGATTGGCGATTTGTGATTGGTGATTGCTCAATGTGACTTCGCCGTTATTCGTGATGCTCGGAAGATTCGCGCCAACCGCAAATCACCAATCACCAATATTTACTGCTCCATCAGTTTTTCCCGAATCCGGTCCAAGTGGCCGCGAATCGATCCGTCGTAAACGGTGCTCCCGATTTGCGCCACCAGGCCGCCCATCAAGTCGCCGTCAAGATGGAATTCCAATTCCGATTGCCTTGCGGTCAGCTCGTTGAATCGCGTCTGGAGAAGGTCCCGCTCCTCGTTGGAAAGAGGCGAAGCGGAAGAGATCCTTACCTGCACGATCCCCAGGCGGGCGTAGGAGACGTTGCGGAAGGCCAGGAGGATTTCCCCGAGCAGCGGCATCCGGTAATGGCTCATCACCACGCGCAGGAAATTCAAGGATACGTGTGAACTGCCCATTCTCCCGACGAGGGTATCCAGCACGCTTAACTTCTGCGCCATCGAGACGGCAGGGCTTTCGCAAACCTCGCGCAGCTCCAGGCTTTGGTGATATGCCGCGCCGAAATCTTCCAATTCGCTCAACACCTGGCGGTAATTCCCCGTGGATGCAACAACATCCGCAAGGGCCCGCGCGTAGCGATTGGCAACAACCGTCGGCATACCTAGTTTTTCCGTTCTTTGGATTCGAGGGTGGCCGCGAATTGGGTGACCAGGCGCCGGCGGCCGGCGTCATCCAGGCGGGTGGGGATCAATTTCTCCGCGAGAGTGACCGACTGCTGCGCGGCGTAGTTTTTCAGGTCCAGCCTGGCTCCGCGCAAGGCCGTGTCCATTTGGGCGCGCGCCGATTCCAGAATTCGTGCCGCTTCCTCCGCGCTGGCCTGTTGCAAGCGCCGGCGCTCCGCTTCCATTTCCCGCTCGGCGGAAGCCTTGAAGGCGGCAATTTCCGCTTCCAGCCCCCGCAGCTTCTCTTCCACTACCTGGAGTTGGGCTTGCGCAGCTTCCAGCGCTTTGCGGCCCTCGTCCAGACTTTTCTGAATAGAGGCGGAGCGCGAGCTGAAAAACTCCGCCAGCGGCTTGCGCAGGACGTAACCGAGCCCGCCCACGAGAATTACGAAGTTGATGACTTTGAAGAGTAGTTCGTGGGGTGGTTCGGATTTCCCTTCCTTCGCCGCCGGCTCAGACCCCTGCGACCACGCCACCCGCGGGGAGGCAAACCCTGCCAGGCAAATCCCCAGGAGGCCGAACCATGCGGCTTGACGAAAGGTGCGGATCAAAGTCGCAACCTCCCTTGCCCGCTGGGGGTCGTGTCAGGCCCCACCAGGTTTTGGGTAATCTCTTCCGCCAGGGACCTGCACGCGGCGTCCAATTCCGTTTTGGCGCGAGCCACTTCTCCGGCCAGGGCGGCTTGGGCGTCGCGGATCAACACCTCGGCCTGTTCGCGTGCTGTCCGCAAGGCCGCGTCGCGCTGCTCCAGGATTGCGCGCCGGTCCCCCTCGCGCTGGCGGTAGACCTCTTGCCGGGCCGCTTGAAAAGCCTCTTCATATTGGCGCGTCTTAGTCTCTGCCGCCGTAGCCTGTTCGCGAGCCCGCGCCAGCGCACCCACCGTCAACTCCTCGCGCTGTTTCAGGACCGCCGTCAGGGGGCGAAAGAAAATCCGGTCGAGAATGACAAAAAGGAGAAACACTAAGACGACAGTGGGGAGGGCTTGAAGGAACAGATGCCCGAGCTGGCTAAAGATCACGCCCATCTAGAATCTATAAGCCTCAAGGGTGTGTATTGGCTACCATGCAAGGAGCCGCAAATGTAGCACGTAGGTTTTGCGGGTGTCAAGGAGAACGAGGCTGAACTCAGAGCCCTTTTTATCCGATAGGGCTATGATTCCATTTGAGTTATTTGTGCACCTTCACTCGTACTTCACGAACCCCGGATTGAGGACGCCTTGCGGATCGAACTTCCGCTTCGCCGCGGCGACCGCCGCCCATTGGTCGCCGTAATGAGCTTTCCATGCGGCATGATCGAAGTTGATCCAGCCGGAAAGATAGCGCTTGCCGCCCATCATGCTGGAGCCCTGGCTCGCCATGTTCAGGCGCGGCAGAACCTCATTGACAAACGCCTTGGGAACAGCCGGCAGGATTCCGAAGCCCATTAGGAATTCACCCTGGGGGCGCATGAAAAGTGGCGCGCGCGACGCCGTCCCCAGCGCGGGCCAGAGCAGGATGTGCCCGCCCACCAAGGCTTGTGGCGGCAGGTTGGCGAGTACTTGCGAGATGTACATCGCCGTGGTGTGCCAGGGCAGAACACATTCCATCCAAGGATGTGCGTATTCCCAAAAGCCTCCGCGCTTCCAGAGCGCAAACAGGTTGTCTAGCCGGGTGAAAAACTCCGCGATTTCGCCATCCTCGGTGTGAATGTGTTTGTAGAACTTCAGCCCCGCCAGTTTTCCCCCCGCTTCGGGCGCTTCGCCCCCTTCCGTCTCGACCGTCGCATGCAACGGGAAGAACCATTGCGCGAACGGCTGGCGCTGCCCTGCTACTTTCTTGAAACCCTGTGGGCACGGTACGCACCACGATTCCAGATAGTCGAAGCGCGCATCGTTCATCACGGTTTTCAGGTCGTCGAGGAGTGCGGCGAGATCATCGTAAAGCAGGTAGAAGCTGCGGAAGCGCGGCCCGTGGCGCCGCACTTTGAGCACCGCTTCGGTCATGACTCCGAATTGGCCCACGCCACAGCGGGCGGCATCAAACAAGTCGCGATTCTCACTGGCGGAGCAGCGCACAATATCGCCCGAGCCGGTCACCACTTCAAGTTCCAGGCAGTTGTCAGCCTGGGTGCCGTACCGCCACGAGGCCACGCCCAGCCCGCCCATGGAAAGCGTTCCCCCCACGGTGACGTCCAGATTATTGGTTAAAACCGGAGGCGAGAGGCGCTGCGGCGCGAGGTGCTCCACCAGCGCCCGCCACTTGATCCCTGCCTGCACGGTGACTGCATCTTCTCGGGCGCCTGTAACCTGGTTGAGCGAGGTCATGTCCAGTACGATATGGTCGGAAAGCGACTGCCCGGTTTGCGAGTGTCCGCCGCCGCGCGTCGCCACCTGGAGCGAATTCCGGGCCGCAAACCTCACCACGCGCGCCACGTCTTCCGCCGACGCGGGACACACCACCACCTGCGGGTTGCGCACGATGATGCGGCCAAAGTCCGTTGCCACGGCTTCGCGCGCGGCGTCATCGGTCAAAACCCTGCCGGAAATTTCTCGGGCCAGCTCATTTGCCCAACTCATGCCAGCTCCAAATCGTGGTGCAGAATTTCCTCTCGGCCTTCCATGTTGGCTCTCGCCAGGATTTCCCCTTGCGCCGAATAGACCACGCTTCCGCCCAGGGTGTCTTTGACGACCGAGCGCCCCACGCGATTGGCCACCAGCATGGGCGCGCCGATCCGCTTGGCGATACTGCCGTACTCCTCGAAAGTTGAAACCCCCCGGTTGATGGGAAACCAAACCACCTGTGGCTTCAAGGCTGCTGCCCGTTCAACACAATGCTTTGAGTTGCTGTCGGCGCAGATGAAGCAGGTGGCGCGTACGCCATCCACGTGAAAGAGTTCCGGACCCGTGCCAGGATCGAATCGCGCCCACTCATCGCGAAAGCTCACGTCCGGCCGTTCCCGCCACAACCAGGTCTTGCGGTAGTGATAGAAATAACCCTGAGGCCCGACGAATACGCAGGTGTCATAGATTCTGCTCTGGTCCTTTTCCACGAGGCCGAAGCCGATGGTGGCGCGCAGGCGCTCGGCCACCTTGGCCATGCGCGCTGTGGAACTTCCCTGGGGCACGAGTTCCGCAAGGTCGCCCGGCTTGTCCAGATAATCGCACACGGTCAGCTCATGAAACAGAATCCATCGTGCACCGGATTTCGCCGCCTGCTCCGCGAGGCGTTCCATGTTGTCAAGATTTCGCTCCACCTGCCCCGGTACAGAATCGCTCTGAATCAACGCCACGGGAATCTTCTTGCCCCCGCCTCCGCTTTGCCCGGCAGCCCGGCTGCTCGCTTCACCTCCGGCAAGAATCGCCCCGCTCGCCGCTCCCGCGGCCAATGTCCTCAAAAACTGTCTGCGGTTTTCCGCCATGGGTCCTTCACTCCTCACTGCTGACGCACAGCACGAGGTGTTCCGACTACCGATTTTCAGTGAGTTTCAGGAAGCGTGTAATCGAACTCGTAGAAATGTTTTCCGTCGACAATCTTAATAGTCATCTTGCCCGCGAGACCCACCAGTTGACTGGTGCCCGAGTCCGGCACCACGGTGATGCTCAATTCCGGCGCACCTCGTGTCATGGTGCCATTGTGCTGGAGGACGAAGGTGCCGCTGCGCCCATGCAGTGTCCCGCTCACCCGCTCGATGGCCACGTACCCAGCCGAGCCCTTGACCTCCGTCATGGCGCTCAGCATCTCGCCCTTGCTGGTCGCTTCCAGATCGCCGGAAAACTTCTTGTCGATCGACATCCTGCCAAGATTGGCGCTTTCGGCTACCGGGTTGTCCGGTTTCTGCGGAGTTAGCTTTACTTCAAACGATCCTCGGGCATGAATCATACGCGCTGCCTCCTTCCGGGCTGTACCTGGGATTGGCGATGGGGTCTGGGCGTGCGCCGCGGAACCAAAGCCCAGTAGCAGGCAGGTACCCATGATGACCCTCGTTACTTCCCGAGCCGCCTTCCTATGCATAGTGAAAAATCCGCTCCTCTCCGGCTGGCGCCGAGCGCAACTCCGCGCTTCAGCGTGCTATATTAGCGCTCGTCATGCCCACCTACAAACGCCATTTCCCCCAGGGGACTGCAATCCCTGACCCACAGGACCTGTCGCCGCGCCCACTATAACGCGAAACATGGCGCAGGCCCAGGATGTCTTGCGCGCCGATCGCCGATAGATATGGCTCGCGTATTCCCCTTGCGGAAAATTCAGAGTCATGGCATTCTGGGAAAAGTCCGCTCGAAAAGGACGACCGAAATGGTTAAACACAGTCAACTCGCTAACACGTTAAGCACGGCCATCACTCGGTCGTTTTGCTTTTATGCGTTTTCCGATCGCGCCAGGTAATCCCCGGCGCTCGTTAATGTAAAGCCAATAAAACATAGCCAGTTGCGTGAGGTAGGCCTCGGTTCCTGCAGTTTATAGGGCGGAGTCGGTGGCTGTTGCTTGTTCGCGCTTCCTGCCTTCTTCAATGTTGCTGGTGCGGCGCAAGGTCATTTCGCGGGAACGAAACCAAGATTCGATCCGCGAGAGCTGAAATTACGGCTTCGGGCGCTACACAGACACCTCTTCGGCGGGGCGCATTAGAAGTTGAATACCTATGATTGAGTTCTTGAAAAACATCTTGAGCGGCCACAATCAAATCGCTTCTGGCGGATTGCTGCTCATGATTATTGGTGGCTTGGGCGTCTACATGAGAGCGGTGCCCGAAAGCTTGTGGGAGTGGTTCGTTTGCCAAACCACGATGATGATTACGGTGAAAGACGATGATGCGGCGTTCGTGTGGGTGAAAGAGTGGTTCCTGGAGCAAGCCTTCCTCAAACGGATTCGCCGCGTGGATCTGGATACCACACTTCGGGGTGAAGCCCTGGCGTTAATTCCGGCGCCCGGAAGGCACTGGTTTTGGCACGCGGGGCGGCCGTTTACGGTGCAGTTCTATCGAAGCCAAGAGACCAGAGGCCGGTCGCTCAAACGGGATGAGTCGCTCACCTTCAGAACGATTGGGAGAAGTCAGGGATTCCTCAAACGCTTTGTGGATGAGGTTGTTGCGTGCCACGAAAAGAACCTGAGATTGCAATCATCACTCTTCGTTTACGACGAGTACTGGACAAGAGTCCTCGGATACGTCCCGCGCTCCCTGGAATCGGTCATTCTGAAGCCTGGCGAGAAGAATCATCTGATCCAAGACGTAGAGAAGTTTAAGACATCAAAGAAGCGCTACTCCGACCTGGGTGTGCCCTACCACCGGGGATATTTACTGCACGGCCCTCCAGGCACCGGTAAGACTTCGTTGGTCTCGGCGCTTGCTCAGAGATTTGGGATGTCAATCTATGCCATTAATCTCAACGAATTCAGCGATCGAGCCCTGATAAAAGCCATCAACGAAGTGCCACAAAATTCCGTGATTCTCTTTGAAGATATCGATTGCATGAGTAGCGGTAAAGCAAGGGTTGCTCCAGGCGAGTGGCCCTCAAGGAAGGGCCTCAGAAACAGCGAGGATAAGGACGAGATATTGGGAATGCTGGGGGTCACACTCTCGGGATTGCTGAACGTGCTGGATGGATTTAGTGCACCTGAGAACGTACTGTTCGTCATGACTACCAACCGATTCGAAATTCTGGATCGGGCGCTGCTGAGGCCGGGGCGCATCGATTACCGGCTTTACATGGGAACGGCCAGCGAAGAGCAGAAGATGGAGCTATACAGAAGATTCTTTCCCTCTGCCTCAGAGTTGGATGCGCAGGAGTTCGTTGAGACCCATATCTCTGCGGAAACCATGGCCGAGTTTCAAGGGTTGTTGTTGGAGTTGCAACAGGATTCCCCTATCTCAAACTTGGCTGCCGCTACTTGCACGGACGCGAAGCCGGTCAATCGTCCATGAGGTTGGCACCAGCCGGCAGGCTGGCGCCGTGGACTACAATCTTCCCACCATTTTGGGAGCTTGCTGGCAGCAGGGATTCCGGAGGATTTCACGCCCTCTCTTGGTCTAAAAGGGGTTATCCTTCGCGGAGAAATTTGAGAACTTTCGAATTGAGAATGGCCGTCAACGTGCTAGGCTATTGTCTAGAGGATTGTGTCCGGGTGAAATCGCGTAGGGCGATAGACGCTACGGTGGCTGATCAAGGTCCGACACGGGGAGTTGACCCCTAGAGATGTTAAAAATGAAGGGACCACCGGGGATGTGTATGAAAACAAATAGAGAGTGACAAAATGTACACCGATTCAACCGGCTTTTCTGACGAAAAATGCACAGATTGCTTGTTAATCGGGGCTAAGATCACCAATCTGCACCCTTTGCTGCTCTTTTCTTGACTTGGAATCGAGGCACCCCATAGAATTGAGCGTTTGACCGAATCGCGGAATTATCAACCTAATGCCCTTACGCCTTTACAACACGCTGACTCGTCAGATCGAAGATTTCAAGCCTCTGGAAGGCAACACCGTCCGCATGTATGGCTGCGGGCCCACAGTTTACGACTTCGCGCACATTGGCAACTACCGTACTTTCCTTTTTCAGGACGTGCTGCGCAGGTACCTGAAGTACGCCGGTTACGAACTTCGGCACGTCGTCAACCTCACAGACGTTGACGACAACACCATCCGCAATTCCCAGGCGGCGGGGATGCCGCTCCGCGCCTATACCGACAAGTACATTGCGGCCTTCCTCGTCGACCGCCAACTGCTGAACATGGATGAGCCGGAGTTTCTGGTGCGCGCCACAGACCACATCCCGGAAATGGTGAAGCTCATCCAGGCGCTCGTCGATAAGGGCTTTGCCTACTCCAGCGAAGGCTCCGTCTATTTTAAGGTTGCTGCCTTCCCGCCTTACGGCCAGTTGACGCACGTGGATTTTTCCGGGGTGCGCGCGGGCGCCCGCGTGGACACGGATAAATACGATAAGGAGAATGCGCGCGACTTCGTGCTGTGGAAAGCGGCGAAAGAAGGCGAGCCATTCTGGGAAACGCCCTTCGGCCCCGGCCGGCCCGGTTGGCACATTGAGTGCTCCGCCATGTCGATGAAGTACCTGGGGGAGACCTTCGACATCCACTCCGGCGGCAGCGACCTGATCTTTCCCCATCACGAAAACGAAATCGCGCAGAGCGAGGCCGCCACGGGCAAGCCTTTCGTCAAGGTGTGGATGCACGCCGAGCACCTGATCGTCAACGGCGAGAAGATGTCGAAATCCCTCGGCAACTTCTACACGCTTCGCGACCTGGTCAATCAAGGCTACAAGCCCTCGGCGGTCCGCTACCTTCTGACCTCGGTGCCCCATCGCAAACCGCTCAATTTCACCCTGGACGGACTGCACCAGGCGCAGCAGTCGATCGACCGGCTGCGCAATTTCCGCTTCCGCCTGACCAAGGAGCGATTCCCGGCGGGCGAGAGCTTGACCCTGCAAAATCGCGCCCAGGAAGCGCGGCAGAAATTTGAAGCGGGCCTGGATGACAACCTGAATACGGCGGAAGCCCACGGCGCGATCTTCGATATGGTCCGTGACGGCAACACGGTGATGGACCGGGGAGAGTTCCGCGACGGAGACCGCGGCGCCTTTCTCGACACCCTCGAGCGCTGGGACCGGATTTTCGCCGTGCTCGAGAATGACGACCACGCCAAGCTGGTGAAGTTTGGTTTCGTCAAGCCCTCGGCAACGACGACGGATTCCGCCGCGGTGGCGGACGCGGAAACCCCCAAGCAGGGAAATGGCAGCGGCCAGCCGGCCGCAGGGCTTGTCGAGACCCTGAGTGATGAAGAGATTGAGAAGTTGATTGCGGACCGCGCCGCCGCCCGGCGCGGGGGCGACTACGCACGTTCCGATGAGATTCGAGCGAATTTGCTCAAGGCCGGTGTTATACTGGAAGATACAAAAGCTGGAGCGCGTTGGAAGCGGAAGTAACCATGCGGAATCTGCGAATCAATCTTCCGTTATTGGCTCGGCCCAACCTTTTTGGGGGCGATTAATCCTCTCCGCTATCTCCTCACTGAAGGATCCAGAAACCAGCGCCGACGCTGCCCCAGGCAACGGAGAGGGGAGACTTGATGGAAACCAAATTGCCGCACATTCGGACCCCGCTTCCGGGCCCCGAGGCTCAGAAAATCCTGGCGCTCGACAAACAGTTTGTATCGCCTTCCTATACCCGCGACTATCCGCTGGTCGCCCGGCGCGGACAGGGCGCCATCGTCGAGGACGTTGATGGCAACTTGTTTCTGGATTTTTCCGCGGGGATTGCCGTGGTCTCCACCGGGCATTGCCATCCTGATGTGGTGCGGGCAATCCAGAAGCAGGCCGAGACCCTGATCCATATGTCGGGGACGGATTTCTACTACCCGCTGCTGGCGCAATTAGCCGAGAAAATGGCCCGTATCACGCCGGGAACCTCTCCCAAGCGCGTGGTCTTTGGCAATTCCGGCACCGAAGCCATGGAAGCGGCCATGAAAATTGCGCGCTACCACACCAAGCGCCATCGATTCATAGCGTTTCTCGGCTCGTTCCACGGGCGGACCTTCGGTTCGCTTTCGCTCACGGCCAGCAAGGTTGTTCAGCGGCGCGGGTTCGGCCCTCTTTTGTCGGGTGTCGTCCACGTGCCGTATGCCAATCCTTATCGCTGCCCGCAAGGTCACCGGGCGCCGGACTGCGTCTGCGATTGCGTTTGCTCCGATCTGATCGAACGGCAATTGTTCAAGATGTCGGTGCCGCCCGAGGAAGTAGCGGCCATCGTTGTGGAACCGATTCAGGGTGAAGGCGGTTACGTGATTCCGCCTCCCCGGTTCCTCGACAATCTGCGGCGGCTAGCCGACAAGTACGGAATCCTTCTGATCTTTGACGAAGTTCAGTGCGGCATGGGGCGGACCGGGAAAATGTGGGCCTGCGACCACGTCGGCGTGGTGCCGGACATTCTCATAACCGCCAAGGGCATTGCTTCCGGCTTGCCGTTGGGCGTGACGGTGGCGCGCGCGGAGCTGATGGATTGGGGGCCGGGGGCGCATGCCTCGACCTTTGGAGGCAATCCCGTCGCCTGCGCGGCGGCGCTGGAAACGATCCGCCTCCTGGAAGAGAAGTACATCGCTAACGCGGCGCGCTTGGGCGAATACATCATGGGAAGAATCGTCGATTGGCCGCACAAGCATCGAATCGTCGGCCAGGTGCGTGGCCGCGGGTTGATGATTGGCATCGAGTTGGTCAAGAGCCAGGACTTTCGCGAGCCCCATCCGGAAGCGCGCAGTCGGGTGATCCAACGGGCGTTTGAGCTCGGTTTACTCGTCCTGGGCTGCGGGGAGAGCACCGTCCGGCTGATGCCGCCACTGCTGATCGATCGTGAGCAGGCGGATTGTGCGATCGATACGCTGGATCGCTGCATCACAGAAGCGGAGCAGTAGAGGAGGTGCCAGGTATCAGGTACCAGGTGTCAGGGAAAATGACGAATAGTAAATGGTAAATCGAAACGGTTATTCACTACTAACTATTCGCAGCTCCCCTGGCACCTGACACCTGGCACCTGACACCTAAATGCCATGAGCATTCTAGCGCAGCTCATGTACCAAGGGTTGGTCTGGAAGGAGCGCCAACGCGCGCGCTTTGCCGCCCACGCGCTACCGCCCCCCTCCAGCGAAGCGGAGCATTTGAAAACCGGCGCGCGCGGCGAAACCCTGGCGTATTGGTACTTGCGCCAGGCCGGTTACACGATTGTGGCACGGAATCGCCGCGCCCGATCGGGCGCAGGAGAGGTTGACTTGGTTGGTTGGGATGGCCCGGTTCTGTCCTTTGTGGAAGTAAAAACCCGGACGAACGAAGACGCCGGCCCGCCGGAGTCGGCGGTTTCCAGGGCGAAACAGAAACGCATTGCCAGGGCCGCCAACGAATACCTTCGCCGCCTTCGCCGAAAGCCCGTGAGCTACCGGTTCGACATCGCGAGCGTCGCCTGGAACTCCGAGGCCGGCCTCCAGGTTCGGCTGATCAAGGACGCTTTCAAAGCCTAAGAGCAGTGGCCAGTGACGAGTAGAAGACAATGAACCGTCAGCTAGCAGCATATATCCTTCGGCCGCTGACCAAGCTGAAAGCTAAGGAGCAGTTACCTTGCCTGAACTGAGAAAAGACGCCGTGACCGGCCGTTGGGTCATCATCGCCACGGACCGGGCCAAGCGGCCAACCGATTTTGTCCGCGATAAGGTGCAGATTCACGGCTCGGGCTTCTGCCCGTTTTGTTACGGCAATGAATCCAAGACCCCGCCGGAAATTCTCGCTTACCGCAGCGACGGCAGCAGCCCTAATGGTCCGGGCTGGTCACTGCGCGTGGTGGCAAACAAGTTTCCCGCCCTGGGGATTGAAGGCTCGCTCAATCGGCAGGGAGAAGGCCTTTACGACAAGATGAATGGCATCGGCGCGCACGAGGTCATCATTGAGACGCCCAAGCACGACCTGACCTTAGCCTCCCTGCCCGTGCGCCAGGTGGAAGATGTGCTCTGGGCTTATCGCGACCGCATCATCGACCTCAAAAGGGACCGCCGCTTCAAGTACATCCTGATCTTTAAAAACCACGGCGACGCCGCCGGCGCTTCGCTGGAACACACCCATTCCCAATTGATTGCCTTGCCGGTAGTTCCCAAGCGTGTGACCGAGGAAGTGGATGGCGCGCGCGAACACTATAACTTCAAGGAGCGTTGTATTTTTTGCGACATCATCCGGCAGGAAACCGAAAGCAAAACTCGCCTGATCTCTGAGAACGAGGGGTTTCTGGCGATCGCCCCCTTCGCTTCACGGTTCCCCTTCGAAACGTGGATTATGCCCAAAATGCATCAGTGTGCCTTCGAGGAATCCCAAAAGCGTGAGTTTGAACAACTCGCTCCCATGGTCAAGGACATGCTCACGCGTCTGGACCGTGTGCTGGATTTTCCCGCTTATAACTATATCGTGCACACCTCACCGATTGGGGAACCCGCCCAGGACTATTATCATTGGCACATGGAGATTATGCCCAAACTGACCAAGGTGGCCGGGTTCGAGTGGGGCACGGGTTTCTACATCAATCCCACTCCCCCGGAAGAGTCGGCAAAATTCCTGCGCGAAGCTTTGGTACCCGTCGGCGTTTAGTGCCGTTCCCAATGCCCACAGAACTCAAAGTGGAATGTTATTCCGGCTACCGGGCGGACGAGCGTCCTCTGCGCTTTGCATTTCCAGGGAAGGCGGGCGCGCCAACGTATGAAGTCAAGGAAGTCCTGGACCAGTGGTATGGCGTGGGATACCAATGCTTCAGAGTCCGGGCGGATGATGGCAACATTTACATTCTCCGCCATCAGGCGAGCGAAGACTGCTGGCGCCTCGATTCTTTTCGCCGCGCCTGAAAAGAACAGTGGCAAGTGGCGAGTGACAAGTGACGAGCAAGCAGTCCAGAACTTGCGGCGTCCGGTTTCCCTGGGGTCTTCTTTCTTGCTTGTCACTCGTCACTTGGCACTGCCTTCTCGATTTCGGAGCACGCAGGGCGGACATCGGACTGTCTTTTATGCAGAAAGGTGAGAACATCGTCTCCCTTGCGCTGGCGGCCATCGTGTTGTTAGCCGTCATTGCCGTCCAGCGCAAGTGGAATCCTGCCAGCCTGAAGGACGTGGCGAGCTCCGCGGAAGATTTCATCCTGACCACCACGGGCATTGGTGGGCAGGTCCCTGACATCGCCGGTTACGAGCGGGTCAAAGCCTTCCGCTTGGGCAACTACCGCGCCGGCCTGTATCGCGCCACCCCCGCACCGTTGGTCTTCGCCCCCGGACGGATCGTCCTCTACGACCATGCGGACCAGCCGGTTTTCAAATTGGAGACACTCGAAGGCTCGACCAATCCCTGGTCGGCTCTCTATGATTTCGCCGGCCGACACGGCGTTCCCATCCCCGGAGGCGGCGGACGCTCTTTCTATACGCGCGACCTTTCCGGCAATGGCGTTGCGGATGTCATCGTGGGCCAGTATTCCGGCGGGAGCCATTGTTGCACCATGGTCACCATTCTGGAACTCGGCAAGGATGCCGTAACGCCGATCGGCCGCATCGACGGAATCGACGGATTGCCCTTCGAGGGACTGGAAGTTCGCAAGCTCAAAAAGAGCACGAGTTGGCAGTGCATCGCCCATCGCCCCTATATGACCGCCTGCGGAGATCACTTTGACGCCGCCGACGTGCTCGCCATTTACGCTTTCACCGAGGGCCGCTTTCAGGATCAGACAACGAATTTCGGAGATTTTCTTCAGGAAGTTCTGCGCCAAAACCTGGCGAAGTGGCGGCAGGAGAAAAACCGCACTATGGATCTTCTTCAAACCGTGGCGGTGGATTATGCCGTGGTCGGCCAGAGAGAACAGGGCAACCGCTTCTTCGCCCTGAACCTAAGCCAGCTCATGCCCAGTCTCAAGAGTCGCAGCGTGGATCCAAATGCCTGTCTTGATGCCTTGGAAAGCCTGGTCGATCGCGTGCCTGTTGCAGGGCCGAAGACCCCGTGACGGGCGATGCGCCTGCCCACACCGATTCTGCGGCAGCGCGAGCTTCTTTACCGCTGGCGTTCCGGACATTTCGTCAATTACAATGAATACGGATAGACTGTGAGGCTGAAGAAGAGGTGACCCGCACTTGAACAGGACAACACAGCCGAGTCAGCGTAAGGCTCATCGACTTCTGGTAAAGCTGCCCTTTTCGTTAGTCGCCGGCGCCGGAGGCAAAGAGGTCACCATTCCCGCGGAGTCTATCAACCTCTCCAAATCCGGCATGCGCTTGAGGTCGCAGACGGAACTCTCCTTTGGCCAGATCGTGGAGGTAATCCTCACGGAAGGAACGCCTCACCCTGTCAGGGCGCGAGTGGTTTGGGTGTGGAAGCCCACAACCTCCAATCAATATGAGTTCGGCTTAGAATATGTTACTCCCTCAGCGCGTCAGGTCTGATTCGATGATTTGGATCGCTGGAGAAACCTTTGGCGTGTGCACCAACTCGCCCGCCTCATTTATCTCACCTCAGCTCATTTTTACACTTTTTTATTGAAGACTAGTAAATATTACCCAACCAACAATTTCCACGGATCGTAACGGAGAAGCCCCAAAGCATTGTAAATAAAGGGCTTACTCTGGAATCCGGCGATTTGGTGATGAACGTGCTCCCCGCCGCAGGGGGGGTCTATTCCATTGCGAAGGGGGTCGCATTCATGCCTCATGCGAATCCAAATCCGAATCGGGAGATCGATCTCCCAGCAGAACAGCCCGGAAGCGAGGAGGGCCTTTACGTGACTGACCTCGCCGACGGAGATGTGGTGGATATCGAAACGCAACATCGCCACTACACGCTCGTTAAACGTGCGGACGCCCACATGGATATCTCGGGTCATCCCACGTTTTGCCCACAACCCGTCAATGTGGAAGTTGAAGGATCTGTAGAGGGCCGGTCCGCGTTACTGCCCAACCCAGGATTTATTGGACTCGGGATGTACTTGTTATTTAAGCATCCCCACTTCAATCTGGTAACCACTTCACGAATCCGCGAAATCCACACACGGGGTCCCTCATCGAGCAAGGCAACCAGCGCGGTGTAGACCTGAGGATCTCCCGCATAGACCGCTCACCCTGCGAACCCAAACCGCCGGGCGGGCGCAGAGGTTTGCCTTTTTGTGCCTGCGCCAGCACTGCGTGCTCACGCCAGCGTCACTGTAAGAAATCGCTGCGGCGCTTCCGCCGGCGCGGTGAGGATTTTCCTGGCGCCGCCCACATCCACTTCTGCCGCCACATAATAATCGAGCAATGCGCCTTTGGTCTCGCGCCATTGGATCTCGGCCGTGTAGGTCCGCCTCTGCTCTAACTTCATGGGCGCAGGGCTCCAGGCTTGCGTTTCCTGCGAGCGCGTGAACAGCGTGGCGCGCATCACCGTGGCCGGACCGGGGACCACCACGTTGATTCGGACGCGCTCCCCTTGGCGGAGCACAGTCGGACGCGTGGGCACGAAGGCCCGCGGCGCGGCCTTGCCATTGGCCTCGCGCGATCCCGCAAACGATCGCTCCACTTCCGGCGGCAATTCTCCCAAAAACTCCTTCATCGAGGCGCGCAGCCGGTAGAGCGCCAGGCGCTCGTACTTGTTGTGCATCGAGGCCAGTTGCCCTTGATCATTCCGGGTGCTCACAATTTCCTGATAATCCAGAAAGACTTCCCTGACCTTGGGCGCCAGTTGGAGCCATAGGGGCACGCCTTCCGCCAGGATAAGCTGGCGCGCCTCGTCGGTCTTGTTTTGCTGCTTTAGTTCAACCGCCTGTTGTAGCTTCAAGTGCAAATGCTGAGCCAGTACCCACGTCTCGGAATAGGGAACCAGAAATTCCACAAACCGCGTCAGGTAATTCAGCCGCTCGTGTTCAGCCGGACTGGTGGCAGCGTCGGTCAGGGCGCGAAGCTGCCGCGCTACCTCGGCTTGCGATTTCTTGACGCTTTCGGAAGGCTCGTGATGCATCCAAAACTGGAACCCTTCACTATAATCGCCACCGTACTCATTAACCTCGCTGTGCCCGTTTTTGATTTGCCCCGTCCACGAACAGAGAATCAGCCGGTCGCGGTCGGTGTCCTCGAGGATTTTGGCCAGGGCTGAGGCTCTGGGCGCCCGCGCCTGCGCGGAGGCAAATCGTTGGATGAATTGCGTGGGCGTCAAACCCTTATCCCACGAATAGCCGGATTGAAAGCCTGCGTCAACATCCATAATCCGATGCCGCCAATGAATCCCCAGCAGCCCCTGGCAACCGTATTGTTCGGCCAAATCCATGTCGCGCACGAACCGGGCCACGTGGAACTGGGGCATCCACATGCCCGGATCGTCCTCCAGCCAGGGAATCGGCCAGCGCTCGCGGCCTTCGAGTTTGCCATACTCCTCGCTGGTCGGGTCCCAGCCCAGGTTGTCTCCCAAAGAGGAAAAGACAATGTCCTCCGGCAGCGCTTTATGAAATTGTTCGAAGTGCCGCACCACCCCACCCCAGCCCGAAATCACCAGGCGCTTCTCGGGCGCATGGCGTTTCAGGAAATCGTACGCTTGCTTGAAGGGGGTGACGGAGAGAGGCACTTTCCCCTTTTGGCTGTCCCAGCTCATCCCTTCGTCTTCCCACAGCCACACGTAGTCCACCATCGGATAGGCTTCCAGCAGGTTGGCCAGTCGCGCTTCCAGGATGTCCTTGGCCGCAACCGATTCGGGGTCGATGCGGGGGCCGCGAGTCTTGGTATCGCCCGGCAGGCGCGCTTCCGGCGGCGTGGCGCGATAAATCTCATCGGGGATTCTGTAGGGCTCAAATCCCACGCCCGTATGGATGCCCAACTGCTTGGCATACTGAAAAGCCTCGCCCCAAAGCCGCTGCGCAAGGTCCTGAGCCTCCCAAGTGTTCCGTGCCTGGGTGGTAGCTTCCGCCCCAAAGACCTCGCCCGCGAAGAAGTCGCCGCCACCCATGCCATATCGTGAGGTTCGTTCCGGCAAGTAGCTCCAGCGTTGCGTCGCCGTAGTGTCGGTAAAAGCGATGTGGCCGGCCCCGGCGTACTCAAAGGAAAGGAACGATTCCGCCCATTGGTCCTGCGCGGAGTAAACGTGAACTCCCAGGGTGTTGAACCGCAACCGCACCATGGCTTCCAAGTACGCGCGCCAGTCTTCCCGGTTGTAGACCGTTACGCAGTTCAGGAAGTCCGGCCAAGGCACCAAGCCGCGGGCGCTAAACCGCGGCTGCGCCTGCCAGGCGTGGCCGGTGGGCGGCAGATTGAGAGTGTGCGAAGGCTCCAGAGGGTAGACCTCGCCGTCCAATCCAAAGAACGCACCCTGCCGCTCCAGAAAATCGAACACGCTGTAGAGAATCGCCTGGGGTGCAGCGCCGGTGAAATTAAGCCGCAAAGCTTTGCCGGGGCCGGATTCGTTGGAGATTTCGTAGCTTTCAGGATGCCTGATGCTCTGCCGGCTGGTGGAAAGAGAAAACACCAGGGCCGACGAGGGCAGTTCACCTCCCCCTGCGACCGCCTGCACTGGGTCTAGGGCAAAACCCAGGTTGCGCAGACCGCGCGCCAGTTCGCGCGATGCCCACTGCTCCTGGAATCCTGACTGCGGCTCGCGCACGATCCATACGGGGTCCTTCGACCCAAACGTGGCCCGCATCATGAGCGCAGTCGAGTTCGGCGCCGGGCCCCCCGGCTTCTGTTCCGGGCGCGCCGAGCCGGATGAAGACGTTCCGGATATTAAGGGCGCGACTCCCAGCCCAAGCGCGGAGTCGCGAAGGAATTTTCGGCGTCCAATGCGTAAAAAGGGATGCATGTTATGACTCCTTAAGGAAATTAATCTTCCCTCGCCCCCTTGGGAGTCTGTGTGACAACTCAGGGGTAGGAAGTGGCAATTGAATTCACATAGATAATACGTTAATAGTATTCTTTGACTCTTGTAGTATAATGCGGCTAAAGGAGGCCGCCGATGAAATTCTTGCCCTATGAGCCCGATCAAGCCTGGTTGTTGCCGCCCCATGTCAAGGATGTGCTGGGGCCAGACCATCTGTGTTTTTTTGTCCACGACGTGGTGGAGCGCCTGGATTTGAGCGCCTTTGCCGCGGAGTACAGTGACGAGGGGCAGCGGCCCTACGCGCCGGCGATGATGGTAAAGGTGTGGTTGTACGCCTACTGCCTGCAAGTGACCGCCTCGCGACGGCTGGGGCAGCGGGTGCGGGAGGATCTGGCGTTCTACTTTCTGGCGGGCGGGGCAACGCCCGACCACTGGACACTGAACGATTTTCGCACCCGGCATCGGCGGGCGATCAACGACCTGTTCTTGCAGGTAGTGGAAGTGGCGCGGGGACTGGGGATGGGACGGCTGGGGCATGTCGCTATCGACTCGACGCGGGTGCACGCCAACGCCTCGCGGCGCCGCGTGGAGACCCAGGCGGAGCTGCGTCAACGCCTGGCCCATACGCGGCGGGCGATTCGACGCTGGCAGCAGCAATGTGATGCCGCGGACCCCAACGAAGAACCTGGAACGCAGGTGAAGTCTGGCTATGGGAAACAGTTGGAGGAGCAACTGGCCGCCACCCAGCAGAAATTGCGGAAGCTGAAAAAACTGGGAGCCCGGCAGTTGTCGGTGACCGATTCCGACAGCCGCTTCCTGCACCAGGCCCGCGGTGGTTTCATCCTGGGCTATACGGTGGATCTGGCGGTGAGTGACGATCACCTGATCCTCGGGCAACGCACGACGCAGGCGGTCAGCGACAGCGACTCGCTGTTGCCCATGGTCAAGCAGGTGGAGGCTACGTGCAGAGAAAAGCCGCAGGAGGTAAGCGCGGATAGTGCCTTCTTTTCGGTGCAGAACCTGAAGCGGTTGGAGCGGCGGGGCATCGAAGGATATCTGCCCGACGCCCATCTGAGCGGAGAACTGCAACAGCGACGCGGCCCGCTCAAGACGGCAGGAGATTCTCCCGCCCACTGTCGTATGCGGGCCAAGCTGCGGAGTCCGGCGGGCCAGGCTCGATACCGGCGGCGGCAGGCGTTGGTGGAGCCGGTGTTCGGAGTACTGAAAGAGCAACGCGGCATGCGCCGCCTCCGACTGCGAGGACTGCGCAAGGCAGGAACGGAAGTGGCCCTGTACTGCACGGCCTTTAACCTGACCCGCATGTGGCGCACCGTCGCCCAGCGCTAGGCGAGGCGCGAGGGGTACTCCCCTCTCGCTTCGCCCACCCGGAGTCGAAAACCTAGAATGCTCGGCCATATCTTAAAACCATCTGCCCTGCGCCCGAGTTGCCACACAAACTCCCTTGGGGGAGAGGGGGGACCGCAAGGCGGTGGGTGAGGGGGTCAGCGCCGACAAGAATGGGCGGGATCAAGTTGGAATCAGCGGTCCGGCTTCAACCCCCTCACCCGGCCCGTCCCGGCTGGTGAAAGCGCTGGTTGCGAGCCACCCTCTCCCCCAAGGGGGCGAGGGTTGTAAATTCAAGTCGAAGTCGGCCGGAAGTGGACCACGAATACAACCCTCATTTCAACTTACATTGTCACGGCAACAGCTTGATTTCCTGCAAAGTCATTCCATAGCCGCCGCCCGGAGGAATGGCGCGGTGGTGGGTATTCCAGTTGCGGTTGCCATTGGAAAAATTTGCCGCGTAGCAGAGCCACGCCGTCCGGCCGTCGTCGCTGATGAACTTGGAGGGAATATTTACAAAGTAGGCCTGCTCTCCGAACTCATGCATATATACAACCAGCTTCCAGGGACCGGCGACGTGGTCGGACTCCAAAATATACGTATTGAACTTGGATATGGTGTTGCCCCCGTCGGTGATGCACATCAGGAATTTCTTGAGCGGCGCGTCATAAGTCATGGTCACACAGCCGCAGTTGTTGTTCCAATCGACGAGGGGCTTGATGCGTGAAAAGTCATGCGTCCAGATGGGGCGTTGCTTGGCATCGTACCCTGCGAAGAATTCATACTTCGCGCGGTTATTCATATTATGAATACTGGGTTTGACGCGGGCCATGTAAATCTGGTCCCCGGTAATCCAACTGAGATTGGCGGGCCGGGGATTGGGGTCAGGGTCGGTGGCGCCCTGGCCGACCAGGTAAGCTTTGCCGTCCGGGGAATACTGCATGTTCTTGCCGAAATCTACTATGTGCGGGGATCCCATTTTCACTACTCCGCCGGGCGCGGCAGGCTCGCCAAACAACGGATCGGCCGGCATATGCAGCGTGTCGTGCCAGGTCTTTCCGTAGTCCAAAGAGTAGCGATATCCCACAAAGGGCCCCAAAATATCCCAGTTCAGCCCCTTTCCCGGGTCGTGGTCGGAATCCAGCAGGCAGTAGGTTCCGTAGTACCAAACACCGTTATAGACAAGGCTGCCGCAGGGGTACCGCCCCTCGTAGGGTTTAGGGTCACCGGGGTAAACACCGACACCGGTGAATTCCAAATGCAGAGGGTCGTCACCCAGGATGGTGGCATACCCCGTGGTCGGCGCTTTGCCACCCGAATTGGACCTGACGCCGTTTACTCTGCCATCCGTCCAGGGGGAATACAAATTCCCATTGGCGGCCCAGGAGGGATACCACGTGTCCGCATTTGCATAGCGAATGTGCCGCCCGGTGAAGGCAACGCCGGTTATGTCGGTGGAGTTTTGAAATGGACAACCCGCTGGCGGCTCGGAAGGCCACACCATATACGGGAATGGCTGTTCCTCTGCCGCGCACACGTGCCTGTCCCGGTTGCTCCAAACCATTAGGGCCGAACCCACGATTACGAACGCCAGAAAAATTCGAATGACAGCCGGTAATCGGAAAAGCTCCCCCAACATTTTATTAGACCAAACCTTTCTCCCCGGACGATCAGGAAGCGCGAATCCTTACGGTTCCCGAGGTGAAATCATCCGGCAGCATGATAGACCCATCGGGGCGGTTCGCAAGCCTCTTTCCATCGAGATCTGCGTGTTTTATCTTTCCGCTCCCTTCAATCCTGAGCCGCAAGCGGCCCTGGCGGAATCGCAAGTCGGCGCTGGCCGAGCCATTCCCGGGGTAAAGCGCGGGCTTTATTACCACCCGGGCGCCCTCGAAGCGAACTCCCAGTACATGACGCACCGTAAACAGGGCAATCTCCCCGCTGGTCCAGGGGATGAGTCCACAGAATTTGGTATTCGACCGCAGGGTCGGAATCTCTTCAAACCAGAAGCCCGTCCTCCCCCCCTGGACAGAATTCAGCCATTCCAGAACCCGGCGGCTTCTTTCATACAACTCAGCATCGTGCAAAGCGCGCAGGATGAAGCAACTGGCGAAGGGCCAGGGGCCCGGCGTGTCCTGCTGCGAACTGGAGTTGTACCGCTCGTAACCTCCCCCAAACCAGCGGGAGTTCCAGAGCTGCTCAAGGTCGTCGAGAGTTTTCCGGGCGAGGGGGGACTGAGGATCAACCAATCCCAGAGCAATCACCAGCCCCGCCGAGGCATCGGGATTGAGGCGATTGTTTTTTTCGGTCCGGAAGGGTATGTCCGGATGCCTGCCGCGGCCGGTGGGAATGAGATCGGCGATTTCACCCGTCACATTCCGCCTCTTGATAAGGTGGCCATCCGCAACCAGGGCCCGCGTGGGATGCCGCAGCATGGCTTCGAGCGTGCGGTTCGCCTCCTTCGCCCATCTCTCCACGCGGTCCTGGGCTTTCAGAAGGGGGGCCAAATCAACGGCATCCCGCAGCCCTCGCACCACGTAGGCCTGATAGATCAGCTCATAGGCATCATCGAAGGTTCTCTCCCAGAATTCCCGCCGATTGTGAACCATGCCGGTTTCATCGCGGAAGATGGGTTGCAAAGGCCTCTCGATGAGAGCGAGAAGCTTCGCCCGATGGTCGCGCACCAGCGACTCGTCGCCGGTCCAGTCCCGGTAGCTCTTCAAGACATGAAGCAGTTCTCCCATCTGATCCAGCTCTTCTTGATCCGGATTTTCGAACCGGCCGGCAATGGCCGCAGATCCTTCGTCGCTGACCAGGTCGGTTAGAACGCGCGTCAGTGCCGCGCGCGCCAACTCGAAGTGTCCCGCATGTATTGCCCCCAGGGCGCTATTCGATGTGTCGCGGACCCATTGGCGGCCGTACTCAAAGATCCCCGCGTCCATCGTGCCATCGTCAGCAATCATGCCGGGAAGACCATAGCGCGCCTTGTCGTAAATATCCTGGAGGGTTTTATCCTGGGTCGCGAGCACAGAACTGGCACCCCAGACCACCTTGGTGTTTTGCCGGTGCCTCTCGATCCCGCCGGCGAGAGATCGAGCCTGATCCAAGAGGGCGTCGGCGCCGGGCGATGGGATCTGAAAGAACCTTAGAACCTCAACCGCGGCCTTGATTTTGGGACCCACCGCGAGTGGGCCGATGCAGAGGAACCCTTCCTCCTCATTTACCTGCACCTTCGCATCGCCCATAACGGCTAATCCGCTCCCATACTTCTCGCTATTCTGAACGAGCATCGATCCGTCCGCACGGATTTGACCGCGAGGTAGCAAAAGCTTGATGTTTACGAGGTCTTCTCCGGCCAAACCTGCTCCGTCGAGCTGAATAGTTTCGAGAAGCGCCTCAGCGCCCGCCAGCGCTGTGATGCGCTCCGTGACCTTTACACCACCAGCCCACCAAATCACTTCGATGGCCGGAACGCCATCGACATTCACCCAGTGAGACTCCGTCTGTTCTCCGAAAGCCGTAAATGCGAACCCGCCGAGATCAACCCGGAGAGCGGTGGAGGCGAATCCCAGCTCCGGATCAAAGTTGAAGGCGCGCGCTTTTCTTTCACTCTGCGGGGCGTCCTCCACATCAAAGAGCATGTGTGTAAACGCGGGCCCCAGATCGGCGCGATCCACTTGGAAAACCACCTTGGCGCGGCCGCTGCGCAGAACAAAATATTCCCGCCCATGAAGGAAAGGAAGATTGTTCAACTCCACCAGGGCGGCAGGTGAAATGTTTTCCTCAGACTTTTGCGGTGGCGACGCGTTGAGGCTCGCCCCCGGGACTCCCAGAGAAAGGGCGGAAGCCCCCGCCATTTCCATAAATGCTCTGCGCTGCATCTTCATAAAGTCTTATCCTTGATTCTCGGATTGCGTTGTTCGGATCGGGCTGTTCGGATTGCGCAGAGCAAAGCTCTGCGCTCCAATACCGCGGAGCCTTGCTCCGCGCTCCGTTGCCCCAGAGCTTTACTGTGCGCAATCCGGGTTATGCCGGAATCCGGAATATTCTGCGACGCAAGCAAGGCGGCGCCTTTCATCAACTTTTCTTTTCCAGCACCAGAACCCAATCTGCATACGTCGGAGTGACGGGCGGTGCCCACGCGCCCGTGGAATCCGGCATCACGTCGCCGAGATCATGCTGCGTGCCCGACTTGGGGTCGAAATAGAAGGCACGATAAGAAACGTTGGCTTCCAGACTTTTCATCGTGGGCGGGCTCCATGCCGGCGGAATGAAGATCACGCGGACTTCCCCGGGAATCCCCGCGGCGTAGGGCAGTTCGTAGTTCTCCGTGCTCCAATGCGGGTCTGCCCACTCCGCATGCGGTTCGAACCTCCACCACGCGTAACGCATCAGCAGTCCCTTGCTCAGCCCGATGTGTTTCGAGCCAGGGAGCTCCATGGCCACGTCCCAGGGCACATCGCCCCAAGTGCGCCCGTGCGGCGAAGGACCAAAGGGCCGCTCGCGCGTGTTCACCTGCCAAATGCCGTTCGCGCCGTAAGTGTGCCCTCCCGCGCCGTTCAGGATGCACGTCCAAAACATAAAACGCTGAATCTCCTGCCGGCTCGCTTCGATGATTCCTTCGTAACACACTTCGCCGGCCAGCACCGGGATGCGCGGAGTCTTCAGTTGCGCGCCGGTGATTAATTTCTCCGTGTTGGGGATGCTCTTGCGATCGTTGTGACCCGTTTGCAGCATGTCAAAATCCAGCACCGACGGATCTTCCACCTCACTGCGGCCATTGTGAATCGTAACGGCATGGTGATAAGGATCAGTGCTGTGTACATACCTCGAGACTTCCGTCCAGCCCTGTTTTTGCGTGGCCACGTCCTCCTTTTTCGTTTTCGAGAGGTAATAGGGCATGGCTCCCTCACCCGCCAGGCACCAGAACACGGGATAAGCTCCCCAGCGCGCGATCAGATATCGCCAATGTTTTTTGATTTTGGGAATGCCCATGATGGGCAGGAAGTAACCCCAGCAGGCGACAATGCAAGGTGACAAACCACACTCGATAAGGTACTGAATGCGCAAATCGGCCGCGTCAAAGTATTTAGGATTGATGCGCGCGTAATCGGCTTCCCAGGGGAATCCGCCTTCGTTCGCGCCTCGCGGGTCGAAAGGCGGCATATCCGGATACAGCCCGGCGATGATTTGGACAACGGTAAAGCCCTTCTTCACGCGGTCCGCCGCCAACTCTTGAAAATCCTCGGGCCAGCGCAAGCGGCTGCAAAGGCCCATCCACCACGTGTCGCCGAGCCAGAAAAAAGGTGCCCCATCTTCGTGCGCGAAATGGCGTTGGTCGGCTGCGACGCGTACGGGGCCGTGCTTTCGCAAAAGGTTGTCGCCCTGGTAAGCCGAAACCTCCAGCACGCCGTGGCGCCCGTGCAGGTCACCGTTGTCGCTCGCCACGGTGCGGTAGGTGTAGCGCCCGGGAGCAGCAGGTGAGTATCGAATCCTCCAAGTCTGTTCGCCCGCCCAGAAAGCCGGGACCGTTTGCTCGCGCCCCTGCGGGTCCGTAAATACCACGTCCAACTCCACATCGTTGAACGGGTCGGAGTATGCCTTGTCCGAGCTGTAGGACCACTCCGCCACGCAGCGGGCAATTCCGTACCGTGCGGGATCCTCAGCGTCGGGGTTTTTCCTTTCCTTCCCTGCGCCAGCCCCGCCCGCGGCGTTCGCCGCGATGGGAACAGCTCCCGCCGCGAGCGTAACTCCCGCCTTTTCCAGAAAAGATCGACGATTGACTTTGCTCATTTCATCCTCTTTCTTTGGGGAACACCCAGTTTACAGATTTCAATCCGGATTACGTGCATTCAGCCCTAATACGGCGGACTATCAGCCCAGGCCATTGGCCCATAAGCGCTAAGGTAACGCGCCGGACATCTGAAAGCCCGCGAAGGGGGCGACATCCTTTCACTCTTGTCCAAAACAGGTGTTTGAAGAAAGTCAACAGTTGCCCTCCTGCGGTAGCGGTTTCAGAATGATGTTGCTGACACATCTCTGATCGCCACCGAGGAGGGCACCACCATGGTACA